>JAJPZC010000157.1 GCA_021204585.1 Clostridia bacterium | reverse complement strand
TGCCGATTACAAGCTGAATCTCGGCATCGGCGCTGCCGGTGGAGCCAAAGACAATGCCAGTGGCAGCGGCTTTCTGTGCATTGAAATAAACGTATTGAAGGCTGTCGCATCCGCTGAAAGCATAGGCCCCGATGCTTGTGACATTCTCATGAATGGTTACGCTCTTTATGTTGCGCGCTCCGTAGAAGAGATACCCGCTAACCGAGGTTACATTCTCCGGAACAACAACATCAGTGATGACCTGGCCGTTGACATACAGATTATGGAAAGCCTGTAGCGGGCCTGCATTCTGGCTGGCCATTGTCACATTGCACCATGCGTCCAGATTGTCAATGTACACGCCGTCCCCTGCTGCCACCGATTTGAATGCTTCAGTGCCGAAGTAGCTGAAACCTGAAATGTCTTCAAACACAAGAACGTTTATGTGTACAGAATTGTTTGCAGACGCATAGAAGAAATATGAGGGTATGCCTGAGACACCCGCTGATACTGTTACCGTGGTGCCTTTTTCGGTGTCCGCACCCATGCTGTCGAAGATGTGTGAGGTTGAGGACACTGATCCGGTGTTTTGGCTGTTGTATTCCGCAGTGGCGTTGTAATACAGATTTTCCAGATTGGTAAGCCCGGCGAAGCAGCCGGTGCCGTACTTGACCACATTGGCGCCTGTCGTAAGGCTGGTTATGGCTGTCTGGTCGTTGAACGCTTTTTCCGCAATTTCAGTCACCGGGATGTCCCCTATGGCATCCGGCACATTGACCGTTGCCTTCTGGTCTGCCGTGGTCCCGCTGGCGAATCCGTTCAGTATGTAATACAAGCCGTCATCGGACAACGTGTACGAAAGGATGCCCTCGGTTACTGTCCCGTCATCTTCCGCCACGGCCGCAGCCTCATCCGCGCAGGCCTCCGTCACGGCCCCAGAGACGCCGCTTTTGTGCAGCAGAACAAGCCCTGCGGCAGTACATGCCGCAAGGATTCCGAGAAGAGCTATCTTCCACCATATTCTTTTAGTCATATTCTCCCTGCCCGCCGTCCTCCGCAGGAACGGCTTTCTCCCTGGTCTGTCTCCCCTTTCACCCGGAAAGGTTTTTACACGGTCCTGCGGGCCTGCGGATGCCCGCTCTGCACTCTCTCTCATGCGTCTTTGACGTATTTTAAGCAAAACGCACATAAAAATAACATTTTTAAATGTCAATAATTCACATTTTAACAAATAGTGCCGCGTAAGTCAATAGCTTTTCAAATATATTGTCATGTGCGCGTGCGCACGCATGCGTATGCTCTGGTGTTGATAATGCAAGGGGTCCTGCTGTCCCGGGCTGCTTTGATACCTGTGAACATAACCGCATGCGTTATGGCCGCAGAGGGCATGAACGGAGCATGCTGCATGGGATATGACAGATCCGGACCGGCTTTAGCCGCTTCCGGGCACAGAAAAAGACCTGCATCCAAACGGATACGGGCCTTGTTTGCGTATATGCTGTTTTTGCGAGGGATTAAAGGACAGGGTATTACCTGGAGGCCTTGGCGGGCTCATCTGTAGCCTTTTTGGCGGCGGCTTCGGCCTGTTCGCGGGCGAAGGTCTCGCGTGCGGTGGCAAGCATGAGCTTTATGCGGTTCTCCTGGTTGACGCGGGTTGCGGAAGGGTCGTAGTCCACAGCCACTATGTTCTCGTCCTGGTACATGTTCTTGAGGGTGCGTATGGCGCCTTTGCCCGCTATGTGGTTGGGAAGGCAGCCGAAAGGCTGGGCGCAGACTATGTTGGGCACGCCGGTCTCGGCGCAGGCCGCCATCTCGGCGGGGATGAGCCATCCCTCGCCCATCTTGACGCCCTGGTTTATGACCTTGTCCGCACAGGCGCGGATGTGGTCGAAATCATGGAGCGGCTCATAGCGGCTCTTTGCGAACTGCTTTATGACGTTCTTCTGCATGTGGTGCACGAACTTATAGATGAGGTTGTACAGGATGGCCTTTGCGCGGCTGTGGCCATAGAGCCTGTGGTCGTTGACGGTGTTCACAATGCAGTAGAGCACGAAGTCCATGAGGGCGGGCACTACGGGTTCGCAGCCCTCGGACAGAAGGAACTTCTCCAGGTTGTTGTTGCCGAGGTATGAGTACTTGACGTATATCTCGCCCACTATGCCGACCTTGATCTTCTTCTCGTCCGTGATCTTTACGGCAGAGAAGATGTCTATGATCTTCTGGTTGATCTTCTTGTACTTTGCGTACCCCTTGTGGTTCTTGTAGAAGGAAGTGACGTATGCCACTGCCTCGTCGCGGGCCTTGTCCGAGGCCCCTTCCTCCAGTTCATACGGCTTGGTCTGGTTGTAGCACCACATGACGGAGTCTCCGTACATGATGGCGTATGCGATCTTTAAAAGAAGGCCCATGGAGATGTCGAAGGAGCTGTCCTTCTCCAGGCCGGAGAAGTTCACCGAGACTACGGGCACGTTGGGGAACTCGTTCTTTATGGCCTTCCGGATCAAGGGCATGTAGTTGGATGCGCGGCAGCCGCCGCCCGTCTGGGTTATCATGAGGGCGGTGTGATCCACGTCGTACTTGCCGCTGTGAAGGGCATCTATGTACTGGCCCACCACGCACAGGCAGGGGTAGCAGGTGTCGTTGTGGACGTGCTTCAAGCCCTCGTCTATGACCTTGCGGCCGTCATTGCGCAGGATTTCAAGATCATACCCCTCTGCCCTTATGACCTCTTCAATAATCATGAAGTGCCACGGGAGCATGTCAGGCGCAAGTATCTTGTACGTGCTCTTCATAGTCTTGTTGTCCCACTTGGGATAATCATCCCTGTAGCTAGTGACCTTCTGCTCTTCTTCAGCTTTCTTCCTGTTCTTCTTCTCTTTCATAGGATACGCTTAACTGTGGTATATTACGCTCTCTGCAGCGCCGTACGGGGCGCCGCAAATGCGGCCGGATCATTGCTGGATCATTATTGTTTGCGGCATATGTGCCGCTGTACGGCCATTGGGGGCCGCATATGAGGGCCTTTTTGGGAAGGGCCCGGAGTATGCTGTGTTTGCGGGATTCCCAGAGGGTTATGCCTGGGGCTGCGCAGGGGTCTGCGAAACTCCCAGGGCGGCCTTCAGGGCGGCGTCCTTTGCGGCGCGGGCCTCTTTGGCCTTGTTCTCTTCTATCGCGGCCAGCGTGCTGCGCAAGCGGATCTTTACCACGCCTAGATTGTTTATCTCGTCTATCTTGATCTGCGTGTAGAGCTTTCCGTTCTGCTCCATGATGTGACGCACTTCGTCCGTGGTTATGGCGTCCAGGCCGCAGCCGAAGGATACCAGCTGCACGAGGTTAACGTTGGGGGTGTGGCAAACAAAGTCCGCTGCGCGGTAAAGCCTAGCGTGGTACGTCCACTGGTTGAGGACGTTGACAGTCACTATGTCTCCCTTGCTGAAGACGCTGTCCTCTGAGAGGACGGCAAGGCCGAGGGACGTGAGAAGCTTGTTCACGCCGTGGTTTATCTCTGCGTCCAGGTGGTACGGACGGCCAACGAGAACTATTGTCTGCTTGCCCTGCTCCGCGGCTTTTGCGAGGATCTCGTCTGCCTTGGCGCGGACGTCTGCGTGGTATGAGTCGAGGCGGGCGAAGCCTGCATCGAGGGCCTTCTCTATCTGTCCCCTGGAGAACTTGTAGCCGTGAGCCTTGAGGGTCTCATGGAGCGTATGAACGCAGCTTTTGCGCATGTTGAGGTCTATGTACGGCATCATGAAGTTGTCTTCGGTGAGCCGTTCGTTGTTGGCCTTTAAAAGCTCAGGATAGTATGCCACTACGGGGCAGTTGTAATGGTTGGTGGAATCGTGCTCATCCAGATTGTAGCTCTCGCAGGGCAGGAAGATGAAGTCCACGCCCTTGTCCAGGAGGGACTCTATGTGGCCGTGCATGAGCTTTGCGGGATAGCATGCGGTGTCTGAGGGTATGGTGTGCTGGCCCTTGAAATATAGGTCCCTCGAAGACTTGTCTGAAAGGACTATTTCAAATCCAAGGGTCTCAAAGAAGCCCGCCCAGATGGGGAGCTGTTCGTACATTCCAAGCTGGAACGGGATGCCTACCTTCCCCATGGAGCCCTTGGTGCCATCAACGCACTTCTGGATGCGCTCCTGCTTGTATGCGTATATGTCCAGCTCCGTGGAGGCCGGCTTCATGCCGGCGCCCCTCTCGCACTTGTTGCCGGACACAAACCTGCGCCCGTCTCCGAAACGGATTATGTTTATGTTGCAGTTGGAGGTGCAGCCGTGGCAGTTGGTTGAGGTGGACTTGTATGAGAAGTTCTCCAGTTCCTCGCGCGAGATGGTTGTCGTGGTCTCGTTCTGGTTCTCCATGGCATGGAGAGCCGCTCCGAAGGCGCCCATAAGCCCTGCCACGCCCGGACGGATAACCTGCTTGCCAGTCTCCATCTCAAAGGCCCGGAGGACGGCGTCATTGAGGAAGGTCCCTCCCTGCACCACTATGTTGTCTCCGAGGTCGTCCGCGGAGTTCACACGTATGACCTTGTACAGGGCGTTCTTCACTATGCTGGAGGAAAGGCCGGCGGAGATGTCCTCCACGCTTGCGCCCTCCTTCTGCGCCTGCTTTACGGAGCTGTTCATGAAGACGGTGCACCGGGAGCCAAGCTCCACGGGCTTTTGAGCATACAGCCCCTTTTCCGCAAACTTGTCTATCTCCATTCCCATGGCCTTCGCGAAGGTCTGGATGAAGGAGCCGCACCCTGAGGAGCAGGCCTCGTTGAGCATTATGGAGTCTATGGCGCCGTTCTTGATCTTGAAGCACTTGATGTCCTGCCCGCCGATGTCTATGATGAAGTCCACCTTGGGGTTGAAGTGCATTGCGGCCTTGAAATGGGCCACCGTCTCAACGATGCCGAAGTCCGCCTTTATGGCGGCCTTTATAAGGTCCTCGCCGTATCCTGTGGTTGCGCTGGCGCGGATTTTAACCCTGTCTCCCACAATGGAGTAGAACTCCTTGAGCTTGGATATGACTATGTCCAGCGGCTGGCCGTTGTTGGACTGGTAATGGGACCACAGTATCCTGTAATCCGGGGTTATCATGATGAGCTTTGTGGTAGTGGAGCCGGAGTCCACGCCAAGATAGCAGTCCCCGGTATACGTAGCTATGTCTGCGAACTTCAAATCCGTTGCCCTGTGCCTTTTGACGAAGTCCGCATACTCCTGTCTGCTCTCAAACAGGGGCTTGCCCACTATTATGTCATCCGCACCCTTTGCGCTCTCTATCCTGCCAATAATCTTGTCTATGCTTTCCGGCTGCACTCCCACTGAGTGAAGCGCTGCGCCCACGGACATGAGATACGGCGCAAGGTCCGGGAAGACGGCGTTCTCATCCGAAAGCTTCAGCGTCTCCTTGAAGGCCTTCCTCAAGCCTTTGAGGAAGTACAGCGGGCCGCCCAAAAAGAGCACCTTGCCCTTTATCCTTCTGCCCTGCGCAAGACCGGACACAGTCTGGTCTACGACCGCCTGGAATATGGAAGCCGAGATGTCCTCCTTCGCCGCGCCCTGGTTTAAAAGGGGCTGGATGTCGGATTTGGCAAACACGCCGCATCTGGAGGCTATGGGATACACCTTCTGCGCCCTGAGGGCATATTCGTCCATCTGCTCAACGGTTATGTCCAGGAGAGTTGCCATCTGGTCTATGAACGCACCCGTGCCGCCTGCGCAGCTGCCGTTCATTCTCTGTTCCGTGCCGCCGGTCACGAAAATGATCTTCGCATCCTCGCCGCCAAGCTCTATGGCCACATCCGTGTCCGGGTAGAACTGACGTATGGCAATGAAGGCTGCCTGCACTTCCTGCACGAAATTCACGCCGCTTCTCTGCGAAAGCCCTAAGCCTGCGCTTCCGGCAATTGAGGCCCTGTACTCCTCGTCCCCGAACTGCGCCCTGACGTTTTTGAGCTCTGAAAGAACGGTCTCCTTGACCTTCGCATAGTGCCTTACATAGGACTTGTATAATATGTTGTTCTGGTCGTCCACAACCGAGACCTTTACGGTGGTTGAGCCGACGTCTATACCCATTAACTTGGACATGTTTTACTCTGCATGAAATATTCTGCAGGACATTATAACATAAACCGGACGAATTGCAAAACCATATGCTTGAAGTTTGTCCAAATTTCCGCCAATTTTCATACACTCCCGTCCTCCGTCCTAAAACCGGTCCCGGATTGTCCGCCGGGCCGCGAGGCGTTTTTGAATTTTTACACAAACATTTGTTTGTTTGCTTTAACTGTTTAGCGTACTAAAGTACTCTACTCAAAGGAAAAGACCGATTTGGGGTGCCCCCCCGGGCCGGCCTTGTTTGTCCCAATGAAATGCGCATAGTATCCCCTTGTGCGGGCGTACAGACGGGGTGCTACTTGTTGTCATCTATGACGTACTGCACGTCCCTGGCCCTCTCCAGAGCCTGTTCATGGCCCTGGTTTGCGGCCTGGAGATAGAACTGCAGGGCAGTGTTCAGATCCTGCTCCACGCCGTCTCCCGTTTCGTAGCAGAGTCCCATGTAGTACTGCCCGGCGGCGCTGCCCATGCGTGCAGACTTTTGGAACAGCCGTACGGCTTTTTCCGGGTCATATGGAGTTATCTGTCCCTGCATGCTGTAGAAGCCGGCTTCGGCCATGGCATCCGGGATACCTGCGTCTGCGGCCTTTTCAAACAGCTTCAGAGCCTCCTTCACGTCCTTCTGCACGCCTATCCCGCTCTCATAGCATAGACCCAGAGAATACTGGCTGGGTGCAGAGCCGGCCTTTGCGGCCATCTCCAGGTAGCGCACGCCCTCTTCAGGGTTCTCTTCGCAGCCGTTTCCTGCCAAATAGCAGACTCCCACACGGTGCTGTGAGGGCACATGGCCCAAGTCTGCGGCCTGCTTGCTGTAATTGAAGGCCGTCTCCATGTTCTGCTCTACTCCGTATCCGCTGCCGTAGCAGGTGGAAAGACAGTACATGGCAACAGCATTGCCCTGCTGTGCAGACATCTCATACCACTTGACGGCCTCTTCATAGTCCTGCACTATGCCCTCTCCGGTGCAGAGGCAGTATCCCATCTCGCTCTGGGCCTTGTCATTGCCCTGCAGGGCGGCCTGCCTATACAGCTCCACTGCCTTCTCCTGGTCTTTCTCCACGCCCTGACCGTTGAAATAAAGCTGGCCCAGTTCGTACTGCGCTTCCGGATATCCCTGCTCCGCAGACTTGGAAAACCACAAAGCAGCCTGGGAAAGGTCCTTTACGCATCCTATGCCGTTCTCATAACAGATCCCCAGCTCATACTCCGCCGCGGGGTCTTCGCCCGATACGGACATGGAAAGCCACCTGAAGGCCTCCTGCGTGTTGCGCTGGAGATAGCTGCCGTCTATGTACATATTCGCTAGGTTAAACTGCGCAGAATAGCTGCCAGCCTCTGCGGCCCGCTTCAGCCACTTGCTGCCTTCGCGGTTGCTTATGTTAGTGCCTATGCCGTAGAAGTAACACTCCGCAAGGAAGTGCATCATGTCCGGTATGCCGGCATTTGCACCCTCTACGGCGGCCGCATATGCGTCCTCGTATGAGTCATATCCCTCGGATATGGCATCCTTTATCTGCGTGAGCACCTCGGCTTCACTCATTTCTTTCCTCTCCATACTGCCCTCCCTGTGGCTTATGCCCCTCTCTCCGGGTTCCCGGAAGACGGCTCCATGGGAGCCATTTCCAGCATCTTCTGCAGGCACACTGTCCAGAACGGATCTTCAGGGCCGTCCAGCGTGGTGAACAGGCGGTGCCAGTCTTCGCAGCTTAAGCCGCCGTTCTCCTTGAGCTTTATCTGGTACCTGGCCTCTTCTCGGAGTTCCAAGTAGAACATGCGCCGGCAGAGCCTGTACACATACTTCCAGTCTTCCAAAGTCATCCTGCCCTGGATGTCATATATCTCAGCCATGCATTCCGCAGTCTCTTCATCTGTAATCTCGAAGGCCTCCACGTACAGCTTCACCTCCGTATACCATCCGGCAAGAGCCGTAGGCGCATCCCTGTACATGTCCTCCCATCCGGTGCCGCGGAAGTCTTTCCACACCAGCTCCTCTATCCTCTGCCGCTCCATATTATATGCCCCCCGGTCCGTTTCATACAATACCATTGTACACTTTTCCATTCTCACACGCAAAGTGCGGCAGTACAAACCCTTTAACATGCAAAACCCGGGTTCGTATGCAGGAAATTATGCATGCAGAAATATCTGCAGAATAGAAAATATGCAGTTTTTGAAGCCGCTGCGGAGTATAACAACATAGTCTGGCAATATACGTATGTCTTTATGCATAAACACATAACGAAATCAGGCGGTTGGATAAGGCGTTTTGGGCCGTAATGTATAAATGCATAAGATTTTCCGGAACTGGCAAAACCAGGCAGAATTTGCCGTTATGGGTGCGGGATATATGGTGGCATAAACAAAGGCACCGGAGCCGCTTCAGGCCTGGTGTCTTGCTTGCGTTGGGATTGCTGGCCTGCAGGCGGGTCACTCTTTGGGAGAGACTGTCTTGGAGAACTTCTTAAGGTACTTGCGGCCGCCCATAGAGGACTTGTACTGGCCGTAGATTACGCTTACGGCAAGCATGAGGGTCTTCTTCCGGGACTGTTCGTCCAGGGCATCGAGGATGTCTGCCATGATGCGGAAGACCTTGCGGAGGCCGTCTCTGCCCTCACGGCGGAGCTTGTCCTTCACGGCGTTGTAGTCGTTGGACTCGCCGAAGATGCGCTGCAGCATAGGGCACATGATGTAATATGCGTCCGGCCTCGTAAGGCAGGAGCCTATGAGAAACTCACAGAAGACGTACGGAGCATTGTATCCTGCGGGGAGTGCGTTGATCTTCTCCATAACATCGTCTGCGGTGTCCAGGACGTCTGCCCTGGCGTATCTGTCCAGCTTGCTGTATTCTGCTGTAATTTCATCAAAATTTACCATTATGCCCCCGGATATGGCCGTTTTGCCATATGTTTTGCACATGCCCGCAGAACATCCGCACAGGCCGTTTTTGAAGCCCGGCAAGAGTTGCTGCGTGATGGAATTTACCGCTTTGATGTGGCTGTATAAGCCCCTGTACGGGCCTAGGATTGCGGCAGCTTCCGTATAGAATATGGCTTTGTCCGGCCACAGCCATATTATAACAGGCATGATTGGAAATGTACACCACGGCAGGGTGACTGTTTAAAGATAAGTTTGTGAATTTTTTTGAACAGTGTTGACTTTTGAACACTGTCTCCGTTATACTTTCCCTTGAAAACGGTCTGCGTTTCTATACCGGCAGGCCATGGAAGAGACATTATATGAAAGCAAAGAACCTGAACAGCTCATCTTCAAGGACACGCAACCTCATACGCAAGACCTTTGCTGAGATGCTGTACGAGAAGCGTGAGATAAGCAAGATAACAGTTACGGAGCTGGTGAACCGGGCGGGCATCAACCGAGGCACTTTCTACACCCACTATAATGACATCTACGCCGTGGCCGAGGACTACGAGAATGATCTCACAGAGAAGTTCTTCGACAACGCCAAGCTTCTAACCACAACGTCATTCAAGCAGTTCATGGACTCCGTCTTCGCCTATTTCCAGGAAAACGATGAAGTATATAAAATGATGTGCGTCTCAAACGAGACATTCACCTTTGCAAGCCGCCTTATCACTCTCACCGAGGACAGGCTCCTTGAGATCTGTTACTTCTCCAAGGAGATTGTAAACCGCAGGAATATGGACCTGGAGATCAACATCATGATTCAGGGCCTTATGTGCGAATACTACAAGTACTGCCGCGGCTACACATCCATATCCCTCAAGGACCTCAAGGACTACATCGAGGACTGGTACGATGACTTCCTCCGCCGCCGCACCGGCCGCACCTAACCCACAGTGAACGACGCTACAGCAAAAAAGCAACGCCTCTGTGCTTACAGCACGGAAGCGTTTTTTTGTTATGACTTATTTCTTACATATCATGCTCTTCAATGAAAGACCATTCAACGATTTCATCGGTAAACTCAAGTATTCTGCACAGGTCATCCATATTGTACGGCTCATCATTGGTGCCTTTTACAATAAACGGCTGGACGGGCCCTTTATTTGCATAACTGATCTCGGGTTCATCTTCAAATTCGTCTTCATATTCGTCATCAGCCGGGTACTGAAGATCATTCCGGTAGTCTATCCTGAGCAACCAGCTGATAATCCCGTACATTCCGCCCGTATCAAGGGGAGTAGTCAGAGCATGTTCAGACTCGGGATTAACAGAGTAGTTCTTTCTCCATCCGCCAAAATGGATATCGGACAAGTCATCAAAAATGACCCTCCTCTGTTCATCTTCATTTCCATCCCAGGTTCCGCCTATGCTTTTGGCCTTCCTTGTTTCAAGCATCTTGCTTCTGAGCACTTTGAGATCCTCATACTGCACATTTCCGGGCGTGGATGTAATTTTGTCCTGCAGGGCCTGATATGCATGGAAGAGCTCATCATCCAGCGTCACTTCACCGGCATTTCTCTCACACTTGAATGTGACCAGAGGATCAACGGAGAAGTCTGCCGTGTATTCGCAGATCTTTTGAACACCGCCATCCATATATTCCATCGTGTAAGTAATCCGCAGGATTCTGCCCATGTTGGCCAAAAGCTCTGCATCCCTGTAATCCGATCTGGTGAGAACCTTCCGTCTGTGCTCCTCGTCATCTCCGAAGCGTCTCAGATACTCCCGGATTGAAGCTTCCAGATACTCCATTGAACAGCTCAGTTGTACATCGTAACTTGGGTACACATTGCACATTTCATACTTTATATCATGCTTAAGTTTGGATATCTCACTGCGAAGATTTTTAATCGCCCTGAGGACGCCATCCTCATCTTTGCCGTCAATATGGATCTCCAAATACTGATCAGGTGAAATCATCATAATAGCTTAACCCTCCAATAATACGATTGACACAGCGGACAAGTCACTTATTGCTGTTCATCCACTGCTGGAGCATCCTGGCCCTCTTCATTGCATTTGCATGGCCCTGCTGTGCGGCCTGCGTGTAGAGCTGCAGTGCGGCATTGAGGTCCTGCTCCATGCCGTCTCCGGATTCATAGCACATGCCGAGGTAGTACTGCCCTTCGGCGTTGCCCCTGCGGGCTGCCTCGCGGAACCACTTAACCCCTTCCTGCGTGTTGCGGGGCACTATCTGCCCCTGCATGAAGTAGAAGCCGTACTCTGCCATGGCATCCGGGATGCCGGCCTGGGCGGCGCGTTCATACCACTTGAACGCCATGCGCTCATCTGCCTTTACACCGGTCCCGTTCATATAGCATACGGCAAGGGTGTATTCGGCGGGCGGGAAGCCCTGCGTTGCGGCCATCTCAAAGTAGCGGAACGCTTCCTCGGCGTTCTTTTCACACCCTGTGCCGGACAGATAGCAGGAGCCTGTCCTGTACTGCGCGGGAAGATACCCGGCGTCTGCAGACTTTTTGTTGCACTCAAGGGCTTTGGCAAGGTCACGCGCCACGCCGTATCCTCCGCCGTAGCAGGTGGCGAGGCAGTACAAAGCCACAGCATTGCCCTGCTCTGCAGCAATGCTGAACCACTTGAAAGCCTCATCATAATCCGGGTCTGTGCCCTGTCCGGTGCTGTAACAGTACCCCATCTCGTTCTGGGCCCGGCTGTCCCCGCTCTCTGCGGCCCTGCGGAACAGCTCAAAGGCTCTCTTGGGGATCTTCTCCACCCCGCGGCCGTTTAAGAGCATCTCCGCCAGGTTGTATTCCGCATCCGGATACCCCTGCTCCGCAGCCTTTTCATACCACTCCGCGGCCTTTGTAAAGTCCTGCTTGCAGCCGAGGCCGTTTTCATACATGGTGCCCAAGGTGTTCTGCGCCGGGGGAGCGCCTCCCTCCACGGACTTAGTGAGCCATTTGAAGGCCTCATCATAATCCCTTTCAATGTAAATGCCGTCTATGTACATGCTGGCAAGGCTGTACTGGGCGGCATTGCTGCCGGCTTCTGCGGCCTTCTTAAGCCACTTGACCCCTTCATCATTGTTTATGTCCGTGCCTATGCCGTACAGATAGCACTCCGCAAGGAAGCAGATCTTGTCCGGGATGCCGGCCTTGGCGCCTTCCAGCGCATTTGCGTATGCCTCCTCCGGGGATGCATATCCTTTGCATAATTGTTCTCTGACGCCCTTGAGCATTTCCTCACGGCTTTTGAAGCTCATGTTCGTGCCTTCCATATTGTCTCCTTAAATCCACCTGTTGCGGGATTGCATGTCTTTGATGTGTGCGCTGTGCTGTGCGCTGTACTTCTTCACGCCCATCTGCTGTCTCACCGGAACCTTGCGCTGCCCGCAAGATACTGGAATGCCGCAGGAATAAGGGATCAGTAGTCCTTCATGGTTACAGAGATGCGCACGAAGGGTTCGTCATGAGCCAGGCCCTTGCGAACGACCTGGCAGTACAGCTCCTTGCCGGCATCCAGGATGCGGGAGAAGATCTCCTCATCAAACTCCCCGACCTCGCCGAGGGAAAGCCCGTCCTTTGTGTAACAGATAATCATGAACTCGTCGTAAAGGGTCTTTTCATGCTTAAGAACCACTTCGTCCCCTTCTTTGAGGGCGGCCATGGCAGTCTCGGAGGCGCGCTTGCCCACGTTATACAGGTACAGGTCCTTGAGGTATATGTCCTTCTTGAGAGGCTTTAAAAGATCCACGCCCTTGTTCTTTGCCGTTATTGTCTCTATTGTTCCTGCTGAAACAGTTACTATCTCGTTTGCCATATCAGTTGAATACCTCCGTAATCTCGAATGTTGCAAACTGCTCCTTCAGAGTCTCCAGGTACGTCTTAAGATCTTCAATCTCATCATTGAACTCCTCAATGGTGTCCTCTATGGCTTCCTCATCTTCCAGTATGTCCTTGTAGCGGTACGGCGTGCCAGTTATGATCTCATTAATCTCGTCCTTCAAGGCATTGATTTTTGAGGCAAGATACTGTTCGTCTATGTCCTTGTCCTCTGTGGGCTCCTTCTTGAGAAGGTCTAAAACGAGAGCCTTTGTCTCCATGATGTTGTCCAGGTCGTTCCTCTGGTATGCGTCCTTGGCGCGTTCCCACAGGTCCTTCATCTCCTTTGAGAACTCCTGGCCGGGGTGCATGTCCGGATGGATCATGAGAGCTATCTCCTTGTATATGCGTTTTACCTTGAGCCTGTCCGCCTCAGGAATGGGGTCCGACTTCACTTCGGCCATGGCCTTTATGGACTCCAGCTGCTCATAGTATTCACTGATCTGGCTCTCCACGGATGAAGCAAGCTGATCTGAGTATATGGGTTCGTTCCTGTTCATGCAGGACTGGCAGAAGCTTATGCTTTTCTTGTACTTCACACACTCTATCTGGAGGCTGAAACGCTCCTCTATGTACTTCCCGAACTTACGTATGTATGCAACCTGCACCTGTTCTTCTTCCTTTCTGAGACGGTCCCTCTTGAGCACCTGAGTGCGGAACTGATCCGTCAAAGACGTCTGCACAGACTCATCATCCGCAGGCAGCACTTCTTCATTGATTGTAATGTCAAGATTCCCTTTCATATCACGCTATAACCTCCATTTTCTGCAATTCTTTTGCGTATGTTCTTATGGGATTTCCGTCTATCTCCGCCCTATTCATGAAATCGGCGGCATCCTTGTAATACTGACCCTCATATGCCACCACAACCTCTTCCCCGGATGCAACTGCCTCAGCCGTGTGCTCCATGCCGTGTATCCTGAAGCAGACCTTGCAGGGCTCACGCAGTACGTACAGGAAATCCGCAAGGCGCCTTTTGGACCTTGAAAAGGATTTGAGGCTGTACAGCTGCTCCACGCACTTGATATCCGTCTCAGATACCTCCGCTCCCTGAGTCCAGACACATTCATTGCCGTCCACAGCAAGGGAAACAGCCTTTATTGCGTCCTTTGTCTTCCCGCAGGCCTGCCCGGCCCTGGAAAGCTCAAGCATGACGTCTGCAATCACCGGAAGACACTGCTTGCCGCACTCCATGACGGCGTTGTATCCCTGCAAAAGAATCCGCTTGTATTCATTGTAATCCTTCTCCACGCCAAGGCCGTCCCTGTACATAATAGCCAGATTATAGAAGCCCCTCACACATCCTCTGTATACAGCAAAACGGTAATACTCGCAGGCCTTTGCATAATCCGGCGCACCAACAAAGCCGCTGAACATGACATCTCCGGCATAGCATGCATATACCGGGTCTGACTGGTTCTCCTGGAATATCTGCAGGATTTTTTCATACTGGCCATGGGACCACAGTTTGTCCATCATGAGCTCACTCGTGATTATTGAATATGTGTCCATGTACCTGTCCCGCACCACAGACCAGTATTCCGGGAAGTATTCCTCGTCCGAAAAAGCAATCTTATAGTTGCTTCCAATCTTGGAAACCCTCTTCTCCTCATCCGTCTCGTCTTTCTTCCGCCCGCCGTAGAATGACACCGTTATGTCTTCCCATTTGTCAAGGTCTTCCGGCAGCCTGTCTTCTTCGCTGACCTGGGAAAGGATCTTAAGCATCTTATCATAATCCAGGGTGTTAATCCAGGCTTTGCTGTCTTCAAGGGGGTCATCGGACTCTGCGGCAACCACAACAACATACTGGTGCATTTCCGTAAAGCAATACGAAGGGCCTACACATATGCAATTTATTCCTGCCTCGCTTTCCGTTATATCCACGTAGATGCCGCTTCTGTCATATCCTGGCATTTCAGCGACCTCACGCATGATTTTCGCAAGGACAGCATCATGCTTTTTCCTGCGGAAGGCCGGCGATGACACCGCCTGCAGCGTAAAATCCGACTGCTCACCCACAATGACTGTACAATCCAGTTTCATATCATGCCTCCTGCATGCATCATGCCTTAAGCACTTTCAGGCTCTCCATCTTAAGCTCACGGATGAGCTTGCCCCCAGCCATGGCCATGTTCATGAATGACACGGGGTCTCTGTAATACCTGCCGCCATACATCACAAGCACATCCTTCCCGTCCTGAACCGCCTCTATCTCATATGTCTGCCCGTCTGCAGCAAGCTGTATGCGGCACGGGGACTTCAGCAGCACCAGCAGGTCTGCCAGCTCATGCTGGTCCTCAGGCATTTTATAGATTTGGAACAGCAGGTCTGCAAGCTCCGCATCCGTTCTGTTTACCGGTATGCCGTAAGGCCACAAGCTCATGGATGAGCTGAGACCCTTTATAATGGCATCGCCGGCATTTTTGAACTCCTCATGGTCCATATACACCCTTGCCACCTCCGGGATGGCATAGTTTATGCACACCATGGCTATGTCTCCTCCGGCAGCGGTAAAGTCCCCGTATATGCTTAGCACAAGAGACGCATACATATCGTAATCCTTTTCAACATACACTC
>JAJPZC010000113.1 GCA_021204585.1 Clostridia bacterium | reverse complement strand
TGTAAGGGGCGCTTTTCTTTGTCCCAAAACTAACTGCTAAAATTGTCCTTTTGCGGGCGTTCTGTGGCCAAAGAGTCTGGACGTCCGCTTTTTTGTAAAGGAATGAGACGAAAAAACGGGCGGCATCTCTTGTTTGAGACGCTGCCCGTCGAGCGAATGAATGTCGCCCTTCGCAAAACCTCGCAAGCTGCTCATGTCGCTCCCCAGCGTTGCACTATCCTTCTTGCGAGAAAAAGCCTTAATGTGTCGTCGTCACTTCCAAATTCAGCACAGAATCAATGGTTCCTTCGTTTACGCAGTCTTCTTCGTCTTGCGCCGCGAGGCGGAGAGCCTGTATGCAAAGCCGGTTAATCATAGCGGGGTTCCCGTGTGACGCTTTGTAAATTCGGTCAATCGCCAGTTCGGTAAACAGAGTTCCTTTGTGTCCGGAGTAGGCCACTTGCCGTTCAATGTACTCGCGGGTTTCCAACCTTTTGTAGTTTTCGACCTGGCACTCAATGTCTACGCGGTTGAGCGTGGAGCGGAAGTCTTCGTTGCTAAGCTTGGCCATGAATTCCGGCTTCGCAGAGATAATTAGGGCGAAAGGCGATTCGGAATCCATTTTGTAGTTCAGCATGAATCGTATCTCGCCAATCATGTCGTAGGACAGTTCGTGCCCTTCGTCAATCATGACGACGAGCTTTCTGCCTTGCAGGCAGCCAATTTCGCGCTGGAGCGTGAGCCGCGCGTTGGCGAACTGCATCATCGTCCGGTTGTAGCCCAGCCTGTTCAATATCTGGTTGTACAGCATCCGCGGCTCGAGATGCTGTTCTGCAATATATGCAAACACGTAGTCCGGTGAGAACAGCTCTTCTTTCACACAGCGCATGACGGTCGTTTTGCCGGTTCCAGATTCCCCGGAAAGCACTACGAATTGTTTGTGCATGCAGGCATAGCGCAGTCGGCCAATCGCTTCCTTGACGGATTCGTTCCTGTAAATCTCGCTGCAGGGAATGTTGCGACAAAACGGCGTCTTGTCCATCGCGTAGAAGTCTTCAAACACGGCTACTCCTCGTCATACTCGCTGAAACGAATGGCGGTTTTGGAACGGCCCGGCTTTCCGGCAGGGGCCGGATTTTCTTCTGGCGGTTCTTTCGTGTCTTCCGAAACAGAGCTTCCAGCACTTTGACCAAGCTGTTGCTCCCGTTTTTCGACGAGATCGTCCAAGTAATGAGAGGGTGTTTTAGGCGGTTCCGGCTCGGCAATAGGCGCCGGGTCGACAAAAGAATCCCAGTGTGTCCGGTAGATCCTTTTAAATTCGCCGTCGCTGGTGACAAGCGTAAGATATTCGTCGTTGTCGGGATGGTAGTAGATCATCACGTTGGTGAATGCATACTCCTTGCCGACATAATATGAAACCGCCTTGAAACTGATTTCTCCGGCTTTGTCGACCTTCCGCATCTCAATATGCATGAAAGCCAAGTTCAAAATGTCCGGATTGGGAAAATGCAGCGGCGTCGGGTCGTTGGCAAACCTGTCACTCGGCTTTTCTTTGGTGGTGCTGTGAACCTTGTCCTCATACTTCAAAGCAAGCCAGGCATCGAAGCGCCTGTTCAGCTCCTCGAGAGTCTTTGCCGGATTCACGGCATTTTCCTTGAGAAACCCGTCATCAAGCGTCCTGTTGAAACGCTCGACGACTCCCTTGCTCTGCGGCGAATAGGGCTTGCAATAAAGAAGCTTTATCCCCAAAAACTCGCAGCAGTGCTTCATCCAGCTGTTCTTGTACTGGCGCCCGTTGTCGAAATATACCGCCTCCGGAATGCCGCACAGCTCAATGGCGTTCCGAAACGTGTCTTCGACAATCTCGCTCCCGTTGGTCGGGTAAATCTTGGCATAAACGACGTGCCTCGAAAAGTCGTCAATCAATACGGAGATGTGCGTCTTCGTCAGCTCCCCGTCAATGACGAGCATAGGCCCATCCTTTATGTCTCCCATCCACAGCTCGTTGCGCGTGCTCTTCATAAACCGAGCCGTGCGCTCGACATCCCTGACACGCATGTCTTTGGCTGCGCAATTGTTCTCCTCAAAGGCTGCCTGGAGAGTGGATCTCTTCACCTCGCCTTCTTCCACCCGCTTTTCGCCGACCAAAATCTCAATAATGCGCTCTACGCTGCGCCGAGGATTCTCCTTGCGCAGCTCAATCGCTCGCGCAAGGACTGAATCCGAAATCACGCGCGGCTTTTTGGACTCCCGCTTCTTGGGCAACAACCCCTTCGGACCGCCGGCCGCCATATATGCGGCAACCCATCTCCTCACCGTCTTCTCGGAAATGTCGTACTCTTCGCAAATTTTTTGGCGAATTTGGGCGCACTCGTCCTTCTTCAGACCGGGCTCCGTCAGTCGCGCTATGATTCTCAGGCGCTCAAACATCACCTCGTTCCTACGGTTCACGTTTTTTCGGGACATAAACCTTACCTCCTAGCTGTTTTTTTCGGTCTTCCGCCCGGTCTCGCGCGCCAATCGGGCCTCAAATCGATTACGTCCCCAGTATATCACGTGAAAATCAAATATTCATGCGGTAGCAATCCTGTGATGTGGAAACCTGCCCGTTTTTTCAATTTTGAGGCCAATTATCTCTTGCATGTGGCTCAAAAGCTCTGTCATGACGCACAAAACTGTCCGGTCGCAGTGTTGCCTGTACCATTTTTTGTACTCCGCGCTTACGTTTGAGTTCGCTCCTTGACCCAGTTGCTTCAGGACGTTTTTCCGCGGCAACAAAGAACGCCGGCCGAGCGATTCCAGTTGCGCCTTAGCCCTTTTCTGTTCTTGCTCCGTAACCGTAATTTCGCCATAATGAAAGTTGCCTTGCGCGACATCCACCAAAATCTTCAGGCCTTCCTGTTCCCATGGCTGCATAAAATTCAAAAGCAGACGGTGGTAGAACTTTTGCTCCTCCGGCTTTGAATGCTTGCCTCTTTTAAAATATTTCGTGCACACATATACGCAGACATCGTACATAACCAGCTGTACCTCGATTTCAGCGTCGGGAAAAAGTTCTTTATACGCCGCCAGCCCCGGTCCGGACAAACTGTTCAAATACATAATATCCCCGGGATCTATCCGGTGATTCCATCTCGCGGGGTTCAAATATACCCAGCAACATCTTCTTGCCGTACCGGAAACTTTCCAGTTTTTTCCCCTTCTTTTACGGATAAGATTTATATCGCAACGGATATAGACAATCCTTTGCTCGGACTTTGACTTCGCTTTTGCCTTGGGTTCAGATTCTGGCTCTTCCTCGGACTCGGTTTTTTGCTTCGCTTTCTTGCGTTTGGCTTTCGAATTTATTGTTTTAACCCAAACTTCAATGCCGTCTGTTCGGGCATCTCCCGTGTCGTCCACGCTATCGCCCGCAGTGTTTAAATTCCTTTCCAAATAAGGTACATCTAGCTTGACATCTTCCATAAAATCACCTAAAATAGAATTGCTGTTATAACAAATCCCTGTTGTTACATGCTTCACAAGATTATTTTTTTTGTGCGTTGTGTCGCCATTGTATTCAGGGTTTGTTTGAGGGTAGGAAAGAGATTCACGGGTTCGCAAAATGTGAGGTCTCTTTCCTTTTTTATTTTGTTCTTTCCCTGACGTGCGTACACATCCAGGCACCGGCTATCGTGCCATACCAGACGCGCACTCCAAAACGGCCAACCGCCGGCCGGCCCACGAATCGGACAATGCGCGCCGCTTCGCCTCCGACTTCCATCTCGCGGGGTTCAAATATACCCAGCAACATCTTCTTGCCGTACCGGAAA
>JAJPZC010000195.1 GCA_021204585.1 Clostridia bacterium | reverse complement strand
TGCGAATGTCGTGATGAATGTTATCAATAGAGTAATATATCAACTTGCGGTAGCATTAAAAATAATCGATAAATGTAGGATAGACGTAGATGAAGATTCTGGGTATATTTTCGAATATGACATATATTATTGGAATGAGGATCTCTATTTTAATAGTAATTTTTTAAGCAATTTCAATTATACATTCAAATATCCTGATTCAGAAGATGTCACTGACGAACAATTAGATTATATACAGAATGCTGTTAATCAAATGGAAGTTTCAATGTCAGATGAAACTTACCCCGAATATATAGATGTAAATTCATTTGCATATTGGATTCTCACACATGATATTCTTGGAACAGAAGATGCCGGAGGCTCAAATATGTTTATTTCAAAATATGACAGCACTGCTAACAGCAAGTTTAAAATGGAAACCCCCTGGGATTTTGATTCAATAAAGAGAACGCCAGAAGAATGGTCAAAAGCACATTATTATAGTGGTTTCTATTACTCAAGACTATTCAATAATCCTAACTATGAGTTTACACAAGAATATATAAATATTTGGGACGAGAGAAAAAATGAAATAATCGATAAAGCCATAGAACAATTAGATAGCTTTGCAAATTCAGACCTGGCCACGGCACTTGACTATTATGCGCCATTAGACAGGAAATTCGATTTGCTAGATTATGGAACTATTTCGAAACAAATCGAGGATACCAAGCTGTGGTTTACTGCAAGAAAAGAATGGATGAATAAAGCAATAGGAAAAATTAAGATTGCAAATAATGACAGTATAGTAATTGCAGGAGACAGTACATTATACTATCAAGATTTAATGAATGAAAATCTGCCTCTTATTGTGATAAACACTATTGATGAGGAAGAACCTTCCTTCAACTCCGTGGAGACGCCTGATGGATGTATTGGAAATGGAATTACAAATGTAACAAAAGTCCCTGGTCAGTTGTACATAATTCTTGGAAACGACACAATATACAACACAGGAGAATATGCGGAGGATGCAAGCGGCATGACTATTAAGATAAACGATAATGGCTCTGCTTACTATACCAAGAAATCATACGCAATAAATCTTCAGAATAAGGCTGATTTACTAAGCCGTAACAGTGATGATGTATATAAAGACAATGAATGGATACTGCTCAGTGATGAAGCGAATCTGACAAATAACATAACGGGACTCACTGTCTCTAAACTTATGGATTTTACTTGGACGCCTTCGTATGAATATGTCAATGTCGTAATGAACGGCTTCTATAAAGGGATTTACCTACTCGCGGAATCACCAAAGATGAATGCCAATTGTAGAATAAACGTTGACGAGGATTCCGGATATATCATCGATAACACTCCCTACTGGTGGAACGAGAGAATGTATTTTAATAATTCTTTCGGATCATTAAATTACACATTCATATATCCTGATTCATTGAATGTTACCGATGAGCAGTTGGAATATATACAGAACGCCGTAAACGACATGGAAACGTCATTTGACAACGGCACTTACCCTGAATATATCGATGTCAACTCTTTCGCTTCATGGTGTCTCACACATGACTTGCTCGGAACAGAAGATCAAGCCAGCTCTAATATGTTCATATCAAAATATGACAGCACAGCAACTACAATGTTCAAGATGGAAACACCTTGGAATTTTGAAACAATAGAACGAATAAAAGATGATTGGGCGAATATTCACAAAACATCTTATTTCTTCTATTTCAACAAACTATTTAACAGCTCAAATCCTGAATTTACACAAGAATTCATAAGAATATGGAAAGAAAAAGGAGAGGAACTCGTTGACAACGTTATAGATGCTTTGGACAGCCTTGAACGCTCTGAACTTGCCACGGCCCTTGACTATTACAGCCCTTTGGACAAGAAAGTTGTATCTGTTGATTATGATTCTATCGCTGTTCAAATCGAAGCTCATAAGCAGTGGTTCCGTGACAGGAAGACATGGTTAGACGATGAAATAGCGGAATTGGAGGAGGAAACAGGCATTTGGCCCGTTCCTTACAGCTATCATGCTACTGAATACCCCATTTACGACTTACAAGGCCGTAGGGTACAAAATCCTAAGCATGGCGTCTATATTCAAAACGGTAAAAAATATATTTGGAAATAATATGAAAAAATTTCTTTGTTCATTAATCTTATTGCTGACTGGCTGTACTTATATGTCAGCACAGACAATAACAGCCGGCGACAGCACTGTCACCATGCAAGTCTTACTCAACGAGAACCTGCCTCTTATCGTGATAAATACAGTTGATGGGGAGGAACCGTCGTTTGATATTGCTGTTTCGCCCGAAGAAGGTATCGGAAACTCTATCACCAATGTGACAAAAGTGCATAGCAGAATTTATATCTTGCTTGGCAATGACACCTTGTACGATTCGGGGGATTACGAGAAAGACAAAAGCGGCATGACTATCAAGGTCAGGGGCAATTCCGGCGCTATTACTGCCCTTAAGAACTCATACAAGATGAAACTGCAGAAAAAAGCTGACTTACTTTGCCGTGACAATGATTCTATCTATAAGGACAAGGAATGGATACTAAATGCGGATGAGGAAAATCTCACAAATTCCATGACCGGTCTCACTGCCTCCAAAGTCATGGATTTTGCGTGGACTCCCGCCTTTGAATATGCCAATGTCGTTATGAATGGGGCGTATCGTGGTATTTATATGCTCATCGAATCTGTTAAAAGGGATTCCAAATGCCGCATCAACGTTGATAAGGACACCGGATATATCCTGCAATATGACCCATATTATTGGACAGAGGACCTTTATTTTGACAGCTCCTTGAACTATAAATACACATTCAAATATCCTGACTCGGAAGATGTAACCGAAGAACAACTGGAATATATACGCAATGCCGTCAGCAACATGGAGACATCCCTGAACAATGAGACTTATCCGGAATACATCGATGTCAATACTTTCGCTTCCTGGTGCCTCACTCATGACTTGCTCGGAACCAGTGATGCCATAGGCTCTAATATGTTCCTTTCAAAATATGATGATACCGACACTACCAAATTCAAAATGGAAACGCCCTGGGATTTCGACTCGATAGAGGAAACGCCTGACGACTGGGCTAATATACACAGCTCCACAGATTTCTATTTCAGCAAACTGTTCAATAACTCAAATTCTGAATTTACTGATGAATTTATAAAAATCTGGAAAGAAAAAGGCGATTCTATAGTTGATAAAATCATTGAGAAATTGGATAGCATTGAAATTTCCGGCATTGTTCCGGCTCTCGACTATTACAGCGCATTGGACAAAAAAATCGATGCGTTGAATTATGATTCTGTCGCAACGCAAATAGAAACTCATAAACAGTGGTTCAGAGACAGAAAGGCATGGCTTGACAATGAAATCGCGGTTTTGAGCGGCGACACTGGCATTCTGGCTGTGCCGTACAGCAATCCTGACAGCAATGCTATTTACGACTTGCAGGGCCGCAAGGTATTAAATCCGGCTCCAGGCATCTATATCAAAAACGGCAAAAAATATATCGTGAAATAAAATAATCTCGAAAAACAGAATATTATTTGCTAATTATTGCTGAAAGTAGTATCTTTGCACACTTTTCGTTGTTTCGACACGTAAAATCCGGGGTTGACTGGATTTGACAGCGGGTTGAAATGGTACGTAAGCATGCGGAGCAGTGTCTGTCGGCTCCATAATCTCGATAGTCACAAATTTATTTGGCGCAAACAATTACGCTCTCGCTGCCTAATCGAAGCATAGTAGATATGGCTTTATCCTGCTGC
>JAJPZC010000153.1 GCA_021204585.1 Clostridia bacterium | reverse complement strand
TAGTGCACAGGATAGACAAGAACACCTCAGGGCTTCTTGTGGTTGCCAAGAATGATGCCGCACACGTGTCCCTTGCGAGGCAGATAGAGGACAAGACCTGCCACAGGACCTATTTGGCCCTGCTGGAAGGGATAGTGAAGGAAGACAAGGGCACCATAACCACGTACATAGGGCGAAGCCCGCATGACCGCACCAAGATGGCCGTGGTGGAAGAGGGCAAGGGCAAGATTGCCATAACGGACTTCGAGGTCTTGAAGAGATACCCGGTGTCCGGGTACACGCTCTGCCGCTTTGATTTACACACGGGCAGAACGCACCAGATACGGGTGCATGCAAAGTACATGGGGCATCCGGTCGTAGGGGATGACGTGTACGGGTACAAGAAGCAGAAGTTCCATCTGCAGGGGCAGCTGCTGCATGCGTGGAAGCTGACCCTCAAGCACCCCGTGACAGGTGAGGAGATGACCTTCGAGGCGCCGTCCCCGGACTGCTTCCGGGAAGTGCTTGATAAGCTGAAATAACTGTGTATATGCGGATACCGGGCCGTGAGGGCATAGCTCCTTGTGACTTTTTGAACATATTTTGCAGAAATGTTTATATTTCCGGTTTTGTGAAAAACATTCCGTTTTGCCTTGAAAACCACACTCTGTTGTGTTATTCTTTACACAGATAATATTCCGTTCGGAGGTTTCATATAATGGCTAGAAGAGAGAGGCCCGCAGAGGCTAGAGAGAGAAGAGACATGCAGAAGACCTGTGCATTCTGGGGACTTGCAATCGCCGCCGTGCTGTTCGTAGTGGCAGCTGTAATGGGCATGATAGACAAGTGGGTGGATGTTCCGCAGGTTTTCACAACCATAATGAACATCTTTAACATTGTTTCCAAGGTGGCTATCCTGCTTGCAGTTGCTCTTCCCGCATACGCATATGTCCGCGGCAGAAAGAGAGGCTGGAGGATTTTCTACTGGGTAGCTCTCATCATCTATGCTCTCTGCGTAGTATTTGATGTTGTAGTCATAGCTGCATAGTCACAGTACAGCCCGGCTCAGCCGGACAAACTTAATTAAGAGTTCATGCGCCTCTTCTCAGCATATGGGAGGGGGCTTTTTCTGTGCCGGAAAGGCCTTCGGGCAGATTGCAGGCATCATGAAAAGTGGCGGCATAGTGGCGCGGTTTTGCTCAATCGCTTTACAAATCCCCCCGGGATAGGATATACTTGGAGGGCAAAGGGGCGGAAAGAGAAGGAGCGTATTTTGTATGGCTAATCCTTTGGTTGCCATAGTCGGCAGGCCCAACGTGGGCAAGAGCACCTTCTTCAACAAGGTGGCCGGCAGGAAAATTTCAATAACGGATGACCGCCCCGGAGTAACCCGGGACCGGCTGTATACGGACTGCGAGTGGAACGGAAGGATGTTCACGATGGTGGACACAGGCGGCATAGAGCTCCGCTCTGAGGACATCATGTGGAAGGAGATCAAGCGCCAGGCGGACGTTGCCATAGACACCGCCGAGGTCATCCTTTTCATGGTGGACGGAAAAGAGGGGCTTACGTCCTCGGATTATGACGTCGCGGACATGCTGCGGCGCAGCTTGAAGCCCGTCATCCTTGTGGTCAACAAGACGGAGAACTTCGGCCCGGAAGACATATATGAGTACTATTCGCTGGGGCTTGGAGAGCCGTTCGCAATCTCCGCAGAGCACGGCAGGGGCTTGGGAGACGTGCTGGATGAAGTCGTTGCTTCCTTCCCGGAAGGGGAGAACGAGACGGATGACAGCATAAAGATTGCCGTCGTGGGGAAGCCCAACGCCGGGAAGTCAAGCCTTGTGAACAAGCTCCTGGGGTTTGAGAGGACAATAGTCACGGACATAGCCGGGACTACGAGGGATGCCATAGACACAAGGTTCGAGGTGGACGGCAAAGCGTATACCATAATAGACACCGCAGGGATAAGGAAGAAGTCCCGTGTGGACAGCGATATAGAGTACTACTCCGTGATGCGCGCCTTCGACGCCGTCCGCAGGGCGGACGTGTGCATCCTGGTCGTGGACTGCCAGGACGGGATTACGGAGCAGGATACAAAGATAATAGGATACGTTCATGAGCACGGCAAGGCGTCCGTCATTGTCATGAACAAGTGGGACCTCATAGAGAAGGACACCAACACCATAAACAAGTTCGAGGCGGACTTAAGGGAAGACCTCAAGTTCATGGATTACTTCAAGTCTGTGTACATATCGGCCAAGACCGGGCAGAGGGTGGACAGGATTTTAAAGCTTGTGGACGAGGCGTATGAGCACGCTCACTTCAGAATCCCCACGGGGCTTTTGAACGACGTGGTCTCGGATGCCGTGAGAGCCAATGAGCCGCCGTCCTATCAGGGCAAGAGGCTCAAGTTGTATTACTGCTCACAGGTGGACGTGGCCCCGCCTACGATAGTATTGTTCGTGAACAATATGGAGCTCATGCACTTCTCGTATGAGAGGTATCTTGAGAACCAGATAAGGAAGAACTTTGATTTTTCCGGCACGCCGATAAGACTCATCATGAGGGAGAAGAAGGAACAGTGACAGAACTTCAGCCGGTACAGTATTGGTATTTCCTGTTGATTGCCGTTGTTTGCTACTTCATAGGCTGCTTCAACTTCGCCGTCATCCTTTCAAGGTTCAAGAAGGATGACATAAGGAAGGAGGGCTCCGGCAATCCCGGCACCATGAACATGACCCGCACCTTCGGGGCGAAGTGGGGGGCCATAACGCTTGCCTGCGACGTCATCAAGGGCGGCCTTCCCGTGGTCATCTGCTGGGCCGTCTTCAAAAATTACGTCTTCGCCGGGACGGACATCCTCGTTGCAGACTTCGTAAGGTACCTTGCGGGCATATGCGTAATCATAGGGCACGTCTTCCCCGTCACCATGAAGTTCCACGGCGGCAAGGGCATAGCCTCCACATGGGGTCTGTTCCTGTTCGCACTGCCCTGCGACACCTGGTGGTACTTCTTCATCGCCCTGATCCTTCTTGTAGCCGCCGCCCTGTACGTCGTATTCTTCAAGTTCGGCTCCACGGGATCCCTTTTGGGCGTTTCCGCAATGTCCATCTTCCAGGCCGTGGTCTTCATCATGCACTACACGGATGAGCTCACCTCCGGCTGGGTCATCGGCATGCTGCTCATGATATTGGGCATCAACCTTCTCACCTGGCTCAGGCATCACCAGAACCTCTGGCAGCTCTGCGCAGGCGAGGAGCACCTCACCATAATAACCTCACACGGCTCAGAGGGGCAGAAGGAGAAAGAGAGGGAGCAGGCTGCAGACAGCCGGCAGTAACCCCTTGCCTGAGCAAATTTTGCCGGGATGCATAAAAACGCTTTCCTTTTGGGCAGGATTGTGATATTCTAAAGCCACAAGGAAAGGAGATGCGGGTGTCGCCTAGCGGTATGGCGCCAGCTTCCCAAGCTGGTTCCGGCGAGTTCGACTCTCGTCACCCGCTCCATACAACCAATGAAGGCAGTCAGGCCACGACAGGTCCGGCTGCTTTTTATATGCAGCGGCCCCGTCCGCGCAGGGCAGCCGCACGGCTTCGCCCGGAGCATTGTCTTCCTGTGGGAGTCTGCCACGGCCGGCTGTAGAAGTCTGCCCGGCCGGGGCCTCGCGCGTGCGTGCGTGCGCGCGTGCGTGCGCGAAACATATTATAAAGAGAATACGGATGAGGCTGCAGAGCCCGGAAGGGGGCGTTCAGAGCTACGGAAGGAAGCCTTCTGAGTTGGTTTGGAAGTATTCTTGAAAAAAAGTTTGAGACTAATTTTGACAAATTTCGTAAAACGC
>JAJPZC010000068.1 GCA_021204585.1 Clostridia bacterium | reverse complement strand
CACCGGCGCTATCAAAGCTGCAGACTAATTCAGACATAGACGGGAAAGCGGAGCAAGTCCTCCGCTTTTTTCTTGCCCGCAAAGCGGGCTTTCAAGCCCCATTGCGGGGCAAAACAAGCCACTTATACGCACTCCAAGCCCGCAAGGGATAGTAACGGGACGGCAGGACAGGAGGCCGCTGTGGAAGTCATATTGAAGGAAGGAGAGGAGATAGAGCCCTTCTTTGAAGACAAGAAAATCATACAGAACGCCTCCCTGTACCGGTTCACCTCGGACAGCATAATGCTCTCCCGCTTTGCGAGAGCCAAGTCCGGGGACAACGTGGCAGACTTCTGCGCCGGCTGCGGCGTGGTGGGCTTTCAT
The DNA here is from genome assembly GCA_021204585.1 of Clostridia bacterium. GTDB lineage: Bacteria > Bacillota > Clostridia > Christensenellales > Borkfalkiaceae > Coproplasma. The sequence goes on along the minus strand of JAJPZC010000068.1, from coordinate 15,571 downwards.
TTCCTGTGTCTCAATCCCGGCATAAAGAGCCTCACCCTCTTTGAGATGCAGGAGTCTCTTGCAGACATGGCAAGGCGCACGGCCGAGATGGACGGCTTCCAGTGCAGGATAGAGTGCACCCGTGTGCAGGACATAGGCAAAGAGTATGACGGCTTCTTCTCGCTTATCCTGTGCAATCCCCCGTATGAGACCGGGGGCTTTGAGAACGTCTCATATGAGCGCGCCGTCTGCCGCAAGGAGATAACCATAACCCTTGAGGAGATCATAGCCGCCGCCCGGCGCAAGCTCAAGTACGGCGGCAGGCTGGCCATCGTAAACCGCGCAGACCGCAGCGCGGAGCTCATGTACACCCTCAAGGCACACCAGCTGGAGCCCAAGCGCATCCAGTACATAAGCGGCACCCCCGGCGCCAAGCCCTATCTCGTCATGGCAGAGGCCGTATACGGCGGAAAGCCCGGGGTGGACGTCCTTCCCGTGGCCGTCAATGACAAGGCATACGGCGGCATGTAAGCCCCAGAACGGAGTCCCCGTATAACGCCCAGACGTCCAAAACGGGGCACCCCGCACACCACATAAACGCAATCCAGGCATCATATGGTCTATTTCGTAGCCACCCCTATAGGGAACCTTAAAGACATAACATACAGGGCCATAGAAACTCTCCAGAATGCAGACGTAATCTTCTGCGAGGACACACGGCACACCCTCAAGCTTCTCAATGCATATGACATCAAGAAGCCTCTTTTAAGCTGTCATAAGTTCAATGAAACGGAGGCGGCAGAGAAGATAGTGGCCGCAGCCCAGGAGGGCAAAGAGGTTGCCATAGTCTCGGATGCCGGCATGCCCGTCATCTCAGACCCGGGCAACATAGTGTGCCGCGCTCTAAAGGCCGCAGGCGTCTCGTACACAGTAATTCCGGGCGCCAACGCAGCCCTGTCTGCGCTCATCCTTTCTGCCTTCCCTGCAGACCGGTTCGCCTTCATAGGCTTTTTGCCGGACAAGGCAAAAGAGCGCACGGAGCTCCTTTCCAAGTATGCCTCATTCGAGGGCACCCTCATCTTCTATATCGCTCCGCAGGACATCCAGAAGGACGTCCAGTCCATGTATGAGGCCTTCGGGGAGCGCAACGCCTGCGCCGTCCGTGAGATAACCAAGATCCACGAAGAGTCCATCCCCTTCACCCTTTCTGCTGGCTTTACGCAGGAGCCCAGAGGGGAGTTCGTAGTGGTGGTGGAGGGCCTTACCCGTCCGGAGGAGAACCCCTTGAACAAGCTTCCGGAGAAAGACCATATCCAGTACTACATAGATCAGGGCATGAACAAGAAGGATGCCATAAAGCAGGCCGCCAAGGACCGCAGTGTGCCGAAGTCCGAGATGTATAAATACGGCCTGGATCTGTAACCCACAGCAAGACAACAAACAAAGCCTCATGCAACAAAGCATGGGGCTTTTCAAGTGAGATATAAGCACTTTAAAAGGTGGAAGTTACTTGTACACTTCCGTTATGACGCCTCCGCCAAGGCACCTGTTGCCATCATAGAAGACAGCGTACTGCCCTTCGGTTACGGCTCTCTGGGGCGCATCATAGGTTACAAGCACTCCGTTTTCTGCTGTGGATATAGTAACATCCTGGTCCGGCTGGCGGTAGCGGAACTTGGCTCCGTAACGCTTTGCGGAAGGGGTAGTATCCACGCAGGAAGGTATCTCAGGGGCCTCGCCGATCCAGTTGAGGCCGGTAACGAGGCAGGCCTTGGAGTAGAGGGGGCCCTCATCCCCGTGGGATACGTACAGGATGTTATCCTTGAGATCCTTGGAGACCACGAACCAGCGGCCCTCTTCGCCCTGCTTGCCTCCAAGCTGCAGGCCGCGGCGCTGGCCCAAAGTGTAGTACATGAGGCCTATGTGCTCACCTACAATCTCGCCGTCCAGGGACATTATCCTTCCCGGCTGGGCAGGAAGGTATGTCTGGAGGAAGGTGCGGAACTTGCGCTCCCCTATGAAGCATATGCCTGTGGAGCCCTTCTTTTCTGCTGTGGCAAGGCCGTACTTCGCGGCTATGTCACGGACCTCAGACTTCATGAGATCCTGCAGAGGGAACAGAACGTTGTCCAGCTGTGCCTCCAAGACCTGGTTTAGAAAGTATGTCTGGTCCTTGGAGGTGTCCCGGCACTTGAGAAGGTAGTTGCGGCCGCCATCGTGTGATATGCCGCAGTAATGACCTGTGGCTATGTAATCTGCTCCAAGCTGGAGGGCGTACTCACGGAAGGGGCCGAACTTGATCTCCCTGTTGCAAAGGACGTCCGGGTTGGGCGTGCGGCCGGCGGCATACTCCTCCAGAAAATGAGAGAAGACGCGCTCCATGTACTCTTCTGCAAAGTTGACGCTGTAGTACGGAATGTCCAGGGTGTCGCAGACACGGCGGACGTCTGCATAGTCTTCCTCTGCTGTGCAGGCTCCGTTAGGGTCTTCCTCTTCCCAGTTGTGCATGAATAGGCCTATTACGTTGTATCCCTGCTGCTTTAAAAGGAGCGCCGCCACGGAGCTGTCCACGCCGCCGCTCATTCCTACAACCACTGTCTTTCCGTTCATAATTTCATTGTACCATACCCGTTTGGATATTGCAATTTTTTCCAGCCTGCTGTAATCTTAATATAAGCCGTCTGGAGGCGGCTTAAGGCGCCTGCAAAGCTGCATAAGTGCACGGAAAGGAAAGAAAAGCAGGCGGATTGGAGGGGACATATGACGCTTCCGGAAGATGTGCACATACTGGTTTCTATGGTCAACATGTATCTTCGGGACAGGTACTCATCCCCGCAGGACCTCTGCGAGGACCTGGACGCAGACCTGGATGAGATGGAAATAAAGCTGGCCGCAGCCGGGTACCGGTATGACGAGAATACTAACTCATACAAACAGGTATAAGTGCTTCATATGAAGGTGCGTGCCTGCAGGCAATGCAATACAGACAGGTGGAAACATGACGGACAAGAGAGTGGCGCTGGTGACAGGCGCCAGCAAAGGGATTGGCAGGGCCATAGCGCTCAGGCTTGCGCAGGACGGAATATATGTGGTGCTCAACTGCTCCGCACATCCGAAAGAAGCGAAAGCGGTAGCAAAGGAGATATGCGCCGCAGGCGGGGAGGCAGAGGTGGTGCCTTTCCCCGTGGATGATGGGGAGAAGGTTATAGATGCCGTGGACAAGATCCTCGCAAGGCTGGGAAGGATAGACATTCTGATCAACAACGCAGGCATCACAAGGGACGGCCTTTTGATGACAATGAATCCCACGGACTTTGACAAGGTCATGAAGGTGAACCTCTATGGCACCTTCTACTGCACCAAGGCCGTGATACGCCAGATGGTCAGAAGGCGCTGGGGCAGGATAGTCAACATAGCCTCAATATCCGGCATGATGGGCAACGCAGGGCAGGCCAGCTACAGCGCCTCCAAGGCAGGAATCATTGGCTTCACCAAGGCAGTGGCCCGCGAGGTGGCCGAAAGGAACATTACCGTCAATGCAGTAGCCCCCGGATTCATAGACACGGACATGACAAAGGCCATGTCTGAAGAGCTTCGTGAGAAGGCCGCAGAGCAGATCCCCGTGGGGCACTTCGGCACCCCGGAGGATGTGGCCAGGGCAGTATCCTTTCTCGTATCAGAGGACAGCGGCTACATAACGGGCCAGGTGCTTGCTGTGGACGGCGGCATGTCCATGTAACTTCACAGCCAGAATGCATAACTGGATTAAGGCCGCTTTCTGCGGCCTTTTGCATGCCCGGCCCCGGACCGGAACCTACCTGTACACGTCATGTCGAAAATATTGGCATGATAAAAGCCACGGAGGGTGTTGTTCTTCCGTGGCCTTAACTGACTATGACCCCGTGATGCATTACAGTCCGTTATGATCCAGATAGCGGACGAAGAGGTCCAGTGCCTTTGAATGGTACCTGGGTGCATACTCTCGTATGGCTTTCTTGTCTAAACCGGCAAATTCAATTTCATCTATCCGCAGATCCTCAAAGAGCATGTTCTCTACTTCCTTGAGGTTGTGCATGAGATTGGGCAGGGTGTAGAGCTTGTCGCATAATGCCTTTTCCGGCGTGGCCATCATATACTTGTAGCCGTCCCGGGAAACAAGATCTATCCCATATGGATAGGCATCGTCCGGGACATCCCTGTACCTGTAATTGCCGAAGCTGTTTGCAAAGAGTTTCGTCTTTCTCTTGCGGAAGGTTGCGCTGGAATAGTTGCGTATGACGGCTTCCGGGATAAGATCATAATACGACAGCACATAGTCAAACGAAAGGTATGACGGACTGCATATCCGGCAGGCAAGGCATGCTCCGTCTGCATTCGGATCTGTCTCATACAGCCCGTGTCTGAGATGGACCAGATTGCCGGCCTCCACCTCCCTTCTTATCTTCCCCTTGACATCCGAATAGTCCTTATACTTCTCCGCAAGCATATCCCATGTAACAATCATAATCCGTCTCCCTGTCTTACAAGAATATATTACACAACTTTCTGGAGCAAATCAAGCATTTTACGCTGAAATCTGATGTTCAAGCGCGTCTTTTTTGTGGGATTCTTTACTATATATTGCACTTTAGACCCATCTCCAGAAAGTTGTGTTTTTTGGGGGGATTCAGCCAAAAAGGCCGCTGCTGTGAGGATCCCCACAGACCGTGGCACCCCGGAGAATGTGGCCAGGGCAGTATCCTTCCTCGTATCAGAGGACAGCGGCTACATAACGGGCCAGGTGCTTGCCGTGGACGGAGGCTTGTCCATGTAGCACCGGGCTAAGCATGCATAATTGGATAACGGGCCGCTTCTCCAGCGGCCTTTTTCTTGGCCGGCAAAAATATTCTTACGGTCTTTTCCGTTAAAAGGGGCATATCGTTTGCCAGAGGGGCGGGGAAGTGATATAATGCAATGAACGGGAAAGGGCAGAGCCGCACTAAGGCTTTGCGCTTTAGGCGTATTATGTGCCCGTGGTGGAAGTGGATACCATAAAAGTCTCCGACACTTTAGGTCCGGGTTCGAGTCCCGGCGGGCGCACCATCCGAATACCAGGCCCGTATGGGGCATATCACAGGAGATTCCAGCGATGGAGACAAAGAAGGAGAGGAAGACAATAGCTCTCATAGCCCATGACAACAAGAAGGGCGAGATAATAGGGTGGGCTGTCCGGAACAAGGAAAAGCTCATGCAGTACAATCTGTGCGGCACCGGCACTACGGCAAAGCTTGTGGCAGAGGCCACAGGACTCAACATCAAGAGATTCTTATCCGGCCCCCTGGGCGGGGACCAGCAGATAGGCGCAAGGGTCGCCGAAGGGGAAGTGGACATGATAATCTTCTTCTGGGACCCGCTGCAGGCGCAGCCCCATGACCCGGACGTCAAGGCCCTCATGCGCATCGCAGCCGTATATGACATTCCCATCGCCACAAACAGGGCCACGGCGGACTGCCTCATAAAGTAAGGCGCCCCGCTTCAGGGCGCAGGCAGGACCTGTTCCCCTGTGGGCAATATCTTCCGCCGGACGGCAGAAGGAAACAGATTCTTGTATAAGATCACGCAAAGCAGCGTGTACAGCAATATGAAGGATATGAGTGCGCATATTGCGCACGGAAATTTAGGCGCATGCAGAATGCGTCTAAACGGCGTATAGAAGGACTTGTGAGGCGTGCGCAAATGGCACGCCTGAAGCACTAACGGGCACAAGAGGGCATGCCGGAGGGCATGTATTGAAGATACGGGCGCTGGATTAGCGCAAAGGAAAGAAGCAGATGGTAGCAATCTGGGATGACGGCAACTGCACATATTACAACTACTCCGGGGAGGACTACAACGGGGCTGAGCCGGATGAGGTGTACATAAACCGCAACCTGTTCATATACCAGCTCAAGAAGAGCGCATATTACGGGACCTTCAGGGAGCTTACTCCGGATGAGAAGGATGCCGTGGCCAAAGAGGCCATGGCAAGAAGGCATGCGCGGCAGGAGAAGGAGCGCAGGGACAGGGAAGCTGCGGTGGAGAGAGCCAAGAGGCGCCGCGAGGAAAAGAGGGAGCAGGAGAGAAGGCTGGCGGAGGAGAAGCAGAAAAAGCTCCGCCTGGCCACAAGCCAGGATACGCCGGAAGGGTACGTGAACCCGTTTGCCGGGGACAATAGGGCCATAGGGGTCCATGCGGAAAGCCCCATGCATGCCCTTCTGCTGTGCCTGTCCAACCTTGGGCGCGTGGATATAGAGTACATAGCCTTAATATCCGGCATGAGCCTCAAGGAAGTCATACAGTCTTTAAAGGGAAGCATATACCAGAACCCGCTCACGTGGGGTGAGTGCTTCTACAAGGGCTGGGAGACGGCGGATGAGTACCTGTCCGGGGACATAGGCCGCAAGCTGGAGCTTGCGGAGAGCGTGAACAGCGAATATTCAGGGGTCTTTTCCCTCAACGTGTCCGCTTTACGGAACGTAATGCCCCAGGTGCCCACGGCAAAGGACATATACGTAACGTTAGGGTCTCCGTGGGTTCCCACGGACGTCATAGACGAGTTCATAATGTACATGTCCGGGCGCAGGAAGAAGTACTGCAAGGCATCCCATGACCTCTATACGGGGGCGTGGGAGCTGTCCACGAAGGACGTGTACAGCAACTACTTTGACTTCAACATGGACTACGGCACGCCCAGGATCAACGCCCTTGAGATTCTGGAGAGGACGCTCAACATGAAGAGCGTGTCCGTGTATGACGAAGAGCTCCAGATGGATCCGCAGCCTCATATGGTGCACGTTCTCAACAAGGAGGACACCCTTGCGGCTTTGGAGAAGCAGAGGTCTCTTATAGAGGGCTTCCAGCAGTGGGTCTGGACCAATCCCGCCCGCCGCAAGAAGCTGGAAGAGATATACACGAAGATGTTCTGCTGCAACCGAAAGAGGGTCTTCAACGGGGACTTCCTTACCTTCCCCGGCATGGCGCCGGTAGTGAGCCTGTACAAGTACCAGCGGGACGCCGTGGCACGCATCATACGCACTCCCAACACCCTTCTTGCACACGAGGTGGGCGCCGGCAAGACGTACGTCATGGCAGCCGCCGGGATGGAGCTGAAGCGCATGGGCATCTCAAAGAAGAACATGTACGTGGTGCCCAACAACATCTTAGGGCAGTGGGGCAAGATATTCATGTCCATCTACCCCAACGCAGACCTTCTTATAATAGACCCCACGAGGGATTTCAACCCCATACGCCGCCAGGGCATGCTCTGGCGCATAATGAACGAGGATCATGACGCCATCATAATGACGTACAGCTCCTTCCATCTCATACCCGTCTCATACAGCGCGCAGGAGGCATTCCTCAATGAGCAGCTGCAGGAGATGCACGAGGCCGGGGCGTACGGCATGGGCTCCAAGCTCCGCCGCCGCATCACGGCCACGGAGAAGAAGCTTTCCAAGCTCCAGGCAGATGCCGCCGCAAAGCCGGACCAGGGCATCTGCTTTGATGAGCTGGGAGTAACTCAGCTCTTTATAGACGAGGCCCACAACTTCAAGAACCTTCCCGTGGAGACCAACATAGACAGAGTCTTAGGCCTCACGTCCTCTCCGTCCGCGAAGTGCGAGGACATGTACACCAAGATACGCATAGTCCAGGCGGTGCGCAAAGGGGGCGGAGTGGTCTTCGCCACCGGCACGCCCGTCACCAACTCCGTCTCGGAGACCTTCGTAATGCAGAAGTACCTGCAGTATGACAAGCTCAAGGAGATGGGCATCCACAACTTCGACAGCTGGGCAGCTATGTTCGGCGAGAAGGTCACGGACTTCGAGATAGACGTGGACACCTCCGGATACCGCCTCGCCACCCGCTTCTCGCGCTTCCACAACCTGCCGGAGCTCACCGCCCTCCTTGGCAGCATGGCAGACTTCCACAACGCCGAAACAAGCGAGGAGGTTCCCAAGACGGACGGCTACACGGACTGCCTTGTCCAGAGATCCAAGGACTTTGAGGCATACCTCAAGGACATCTCCCGCCGTGCGGATGCAGTGCGCCACGGAGAGGTGGACAAGCACGTGGACAACATGCTGTGCATAACCACGGACGGCCGCCTGGCGGCGCTGGACCTGCGCCTCGTATGGCCGGATTCCGGCTTTAAGGAAGAGTCCAAGGTCGTAAAGTGCGCGGACAACGCAGCCCACATATACAAGCGCTACTCATCCATCCGGGGCACGCAGCTCATTTTCTGCGACACCTCCACGCCAAAGGACCAGTTCAACATCTATGATGAGCTCCGCCGTCTTCTTGTCCTCCGGGGCATCCCTAAGAAAGAGATTGCCTACATACACAACGCCACCACGGACGCAAAGCGCCTGGAGCTCTTCAACTCCGTCCGATCCGGCGAAGTGCGCATCCTCATAGGCTCCACCTTCAAGATGGGCCTCGGCATGAACGTGCAGGACCGCCTCATTGCCATCCATCACATAGACATCCCCTGGCGCCCTGCGGACATGGTCCAGCGCGAGGGCCGAATCCTCCGTCCCGGCAACATGAACGAGAAGGTCTTCATCTTCCGCTACATAACCGAAGGCTCCTTCGACGCCTACTCCTGGCAGATCCTTGAAAACAAGCAGCGCTTCATCTCGGAGCTCCTGTCCGGCTCATATACAGCCCGCAGCGGCGGAGACGTCAAGGACACCGTCTTGGACTACGCCGAAGTCAAGGCCCTTGCCGTGGGCAACCCTCTCATCAAGATGCGCGTCGAGACCGCCAACGAACTCGCCTCGCTCCTTACCCTCAAGCGCAAGTACATCGAAGGCCGTCAGGCCATGGAGCAGGAGCTCATGGAGCTCCCGCAGCAGATAGAGGACGCCACCGCCCGCGCAGACGCCTGCGCCAAAGACTATGCTTTCTACACGGACCTCATGAAGGAATATGAAGGCCTCAGTGACTGGATAGTAAAGCGCCGTGAAGCCTCAAAGGCCCGCAAGGCCGCCTCATCTTCATCCGCCCCTGCAGAGCCGGATTTTGCCGCTCTCCTTGCCGCCATGCCCGGCGCGCCCTCACAAGAGGCACTCCAGGCCGGCCTGGACCAGTCTGCCTCAGACGCCGCTGCCGCAGCTGAGGCCGCAGGCACTGAAGCCGCAGGCACCTCATCCATAGACGATACAGCAGAAGAGACTCCGGAAGAGATAGCGGAGGAGGACGCAGGCCTCTCCGAAGAGGAAAAGGCCGAGAACAAGAAGTTCCGCGCCCTGGAGAACAAGCTGCTTGCCGCCCGCAAGGAGATCCGTGAGCCGCTTGCAAAGGCTCTCAAGGACAACGCATACTCGCTCCACGAAGAGCCCGTGGGCACATACAGAGGCTTCGCTGTCTCCATCCCCGCAGGCATGGATCCCGCCAAGCCCTACATCTGGCTGCGCCGCGAAGGACGGTACGTAGTGGAGCTTGGCAGCTCCAAGCAGGGCTACCTCGTGCGCATAGAGAACTATCTGGAGAGCATGGACAAGCTTCTCAAGAAGTACCAGGACCGCTCCAAAGAGCTCACCGCCCGCCGCAAGTACTACACCGCAGAGCTCAAGAAGACCACGGACTACGACTCCAAGATAGACGAAGTCCAGGAGCGCCTCTCCAAGATAGACGAGGACCTCGGCGTGGACGACTTCACCGAGAACTGACCCTCATCATAACAGCAAACCCAGCAGCTGATCCACATAAAGGACCAGCTGTTCTCTTTTGCGATTTTTACGGGATATATGCAAAAACTACACAAAAATTTGTGCAGACTGCACAAAAAATTTGAGTGACTCTATTGACAAATAAACATATGTTTAGTATACTTATATTCCACCCGCGAAAACAGGCGCTTGTACGGGAATACAGAGCCAAGGCCTTGCGGGCAGCATGAGACATGCGGCATGGAGAACTGTGCCGTGCCGCAGAGATAGAATGATATAGCCATAAAACTGCAAGGAGGAAAATAATGGCAGAATTAGAAGAATTGTTGCAGGCCGGCAGGGGCCGGACGTACTGCACGGAGTGGGAAGGGAATGCTCCGGCAGATTTCTATGAGAACGTCTGCGGACTTCTCAACGCATTCGGAGGGTACCTGTATATAGGCATCCGTGAGGACGGCACCATTGTTGGCATGGATGAGGACAAGGCCAGGGAGCTTAGCAAGAAGCTTGTTCAGGACCTTTTTGACGGGAAGCGCATCATCCCTGGCTTCTGGATACCGTGGAGGAAGTATCTGTATGTCACGAAAGACGGCACTCTCAGCGAGGAGCCCCAGGGCGGGAAGGTCGTTCTGCTCCTGTACGTCCCCATGTCCGATGAGATGCATGCAGTATCCCGCAGGATATACGACAGGACCGAGGACGGCAACGTGGACATCACGGATGACGGGGTTGCGCTTCTGCATCTGCAGCTCCGCAAGAGCCGCGAGAATACGGAACTGAGGCCCGTGCCTGATGCAAGCTGGGAGGACCTAGACCTGGACACCCTTCACAGGATGCGCGACATGGCTGTTGCAACGAGGCCGGACCACCCCTGGAGGGACTGGGAAGACAGAGCGCTTTTGAACAGCCTCTGTCTTGTGGATTATGACCGCCTCACAAAAGAGAGCCGCCACACGCTGGGAGCTCTTCTGCTCTTTGGTAAGGACGAAAGCCTTGCCCGCCTTCTTCCGAGGTACGGCATAGACTTGGTTCTCCGCAGTGCGGACGGCTCCGAGAGGACGGAGCGCATATCGTGCAACCTCTTCAAGGCATATGACAGGCTCATGGTCTTCGCCCATGAGAACATTTCCCGCTACCGTGAGGCAGATGCCGCACAGGCTGAGGCTATGGACAAGGTTCTCAGGAACCTTATAGTAAATTTCCTCGTCCACAGGGAATACACAAGCCCCATACCGGCAAGGCTTGTCATCTCTCCGGACTCAATCTCTACAGAGAACGCTCATGATGCAGAGGGCCTCGGAGAAGTTGCCCCGGGATTCATATGCGCTTATCCTTACAGGTCTGTGCTCAACGCACTGCTCAAGGCCTTCAGAGAGGCGGGACTCGTATACGGGTTAAACACGGGACTTGACGAGATAGCAAACAACAGCGGATCTCTTTCCGCAAAGCCTCCGGTCTTCGTTGAAGGCAACACCTTCAGGGCCACCGTATACATGTAACAATGGCGCGAAGCAGAAGTTGCTATGTAACATTTTTATTGACATGTAACATTTCAAATGTTACAATTCAATAAATTATGTTATTAAGGCGACATTATGCTTAAGGAATACTTGGAGTCCGTTTTTGGAAGTGAATATGTAGCCGAGATGCCCGTGCCTGAGGTGTCATTGCCTTTGCTGTATACGACATATACATATGAGTCATTCAAGATTTATGAGCAGCAGTACATCTTTGTCCACTGGACAGACAGGTTAACGCTTAGGCAGTATATAGTCCGCAGCGAACATATGGAAAACAGGTTCATGCTTCCGGTTGTTCTCGTTCTTGAAAAGACCTACTTTGCGCAAAAAAAAGACCTCATAGACAACAGAGTCATGTTTGTGGAGCTGGGGCATCAGATTTACATGCCTATGCAGGGAGTCGCTTTGAAGAAGACAAGGCTCACAAAGCCTTGCAACAAGATTTCCCGCTTTACTCCTCAGACTCAGTTGTGCGCCCTGTACTTCATATATTCATCAGATGAGATACATACAGTCAAAGGGATAATGAAGAGCACCGGCCTGAATAAGATGGCTGTGAGCCGTGGGCTCAAAGATCTGGAAACAGTTGGTAGCATAACAAGCAAAGAGAAGGGGAGAACGAAGTATTACAGAATGTCTGGGAACAGGAAAGACTTCTATGACAGCATTGAAAAGTATCTTATCAATCCCGTTAGAAAGGAAGTCATGATAAAGAAAGAGGATCTCACGGATAAGTGCGTAAAGGCAGGATTTACGGCGCTTTCCGAGTGGTCAATGCTTGCTGACGGCAGAACATCAACATATGCGGTGTCAGGAGAGGATTTCAAGGAGCTTGAATCTAAATGCAGACCTGACACCAACACACTGCTCTTTGACTGGACATACGTTAAACTTCAGATATGGAAATACAATCCGGCTACATTTTCAGTACCCGGGATTACGGACAAGGTTTCCGTTTGGCTTACGATACCTAAGCCGGATGAAAGGACGGAAAACGTCCTTGATGATTTGAAAGAGGAAATCTTAAATGGCAAAACTTAGGAAAAGCGGCAATGAACTGGTGAAAGGTTTAAACCAGTTCGTCAAGTATTTCAAAGACTTTGCAGACAACTATATTATAGTTGGCGGCACGGCTTGCACGGTTATCATGGATATTCACGATGATGATTTCCGGACAACCAAAGATATTGATATGATTATCGTTGCGGAAACGCTGTCAGCCTCGTTTGGCAAACGCTTCTGGCAGTTCATCAATGACGGTGGATATGAGAAGTACAGGTCAAAGGAGGGGAAGACACATTTCTTCAGGTTCAAGGATCCAAAGAGGGATGATTTTCCCGCAATGATAGAGCTTTTTTCCCGCAAGCAGGATATATTCACCAATGACATTCTCACAACGCTTACTCCTGTAGCTATTGATGATGAGGTATCCAGCCTGTCAGCAATTCTTCTTGATGACAGCTATTACCAGTTTCTGTTGAAGGGCAAGATCATCGCAGACGGGCTGCCTGTGCTGGATGCCCCGTACCTTGTGGCGTTCAAGGCCAGGGCGTATGTCAATCTGATGAACCAGCGCCGGGCAAACGAACATGTCAACACCCATGACTGGAAGAAGCACAAGAATGACGTCTTCCGCTTGGCTCATTACCTTGAGAGTACTGATCTGTCTGGGGTGGGCGAAGAGATCAAAGATGATATCAGAGCTTTTCTCAGTGAAATGAGCGAGAATCCGCCGGATATGAATGCTTTAGACGTGGAGACATCACTCGAAGCCAACATCTCTTACATCAAAAGATGTTTCGGAATTGAATAGTTGTATCCACATGGCTTCCCGCTAGGCTCAGGCTAGAGAACAGACCAGCACTGAAAAGCATGCCTTATACGGCAGACAGCAAACGTAATCCCAAATAACATAAGCACTCCGTATCAGACTGACGGGGTGTTTTTTTCTTGGGCCTTGGCTGTTTATAACAAAAAATTATCTTCTAACATTTCGAATGTTAGAAAGCAAAAAAGCGTTACAAACCATGCCGTCTGTAGACAGAGGTTGGTCAAAAATCGTCAGCTCTAACATTTTTTGAACGTCTAACATTTCAAATGATAAAGTGTGAAAAAATGTTAGAATCACAGGCAGGCGGCGCCTGCAGCCACTGCGGCAAGGTGGAACCAAAGCCATTTGTAACATTTCAAATTCACTTGTAACATTTCAAATGTTACTAAGCAATTTGGAATGTTACATAGCACATATAGGCAAATAAAAAGGCCATGGCCGCAAAAGGTCATGGTCTTTGGCTGTGCCTATCTTATTGCATGCAGGTGAAGGCGGAGCAGGGGTTACTCCTTTATGGCCGGAGGGGCAGTGAGGCGGGCGTCGGTGCAGGTCACGCGGTAGAACTTGAAGGTCGCAAAGCCGGTGCTGTTCTCGGTGGTGGAGCGGGCGTAGATGCCGAGGCGGGCGCCCTTGACGCCGTCTCTGGAGGCGGAGAATTTCTTGGTGAAGGCCTTGCCGCCGAAGGTGAACCGGAAGGTGAGCCTGTCCGGGTACTCTTTCTTGGCGGAGAGCTGGAAGGTGATGTAGGGGTCGTCGAAAGGATCGCTCTTGGCAAGGGTCTCGTCCTTTTCGCCGTCCTCGGAGCCTTCACGGATTATGAGCATGTTCTGCCCCTCGACGCGTGTCACGCAGATGTAGGAGTACTTGTCTCCGTAGACTGCGAAGCCTGCTTCGTCTCCGTCCTCGGCAAGGGCCAGCTTGCACTTTACCTTCACGGCGAAGTTGGCGCAGGAGATCTTCTGCATTATGAGGTTGGAAAGGCCGGCAAGGTTTTCGCTCTCATGGTATACGCAGTTTGCCCTGAGGCCTTTCTTCATCATGTACCAGTCCGGTTGCGGGTTGGTGCGGAACTCCCATATGGGGCTCAAGGCTTTGTCCTTGAAGTCATCTGAGTAGTCCGTGTGGGCGTCTGTCATCATGTTCACAGGAAAGTCCCCTTCCTCAACGGGGGTGCCGGGCATGTTCTCGCCCAGAGGGTTCCCGCATATGGGCCAGCCGTTGAGCCACGTGACGGGTTCCAGGTATACTGTCTTGCCGTATGCGTCCATGTCACGGGAGTGGAGGAAGCACCACTTCTCGCCGAGGCCGTCTGCATCCAGCAGGGCGCCGTTGCAGGGGCCGTTTATGTCCGTCTCGCCCTCTATCATTATAACTTTGGCCTCATACGGGCCCAGAATGTTCTTGGAGCGGAGGGCAAGCTGCCAGCCGGATCTTATGCCGCCGGCAGGGGCTAAGATATAGAACATGTCCCCGTGCCTGTACAGTTTGGGATTGTCTGCAAGGGGTGCGGTGTCTTTGCCGTTGTATATGATGCTGAAGTTCTTGGCTGCGGTCTTCAAGGTGTCATCTGCCTCGAAGATGGCTATCTGTGAGCTGTTTCCCGTCTTGGTGCGGTCAAAGGTGAAGGCTATGTAGCACTTGCCGCCGTACCACAAGGGACTGGGGGCCCTCAGGCCCACGCCCTTAACAAGGGGGCGGAGGAGGGACCATTCCCCGTACGGGTCTGTGGCCTCGGATACAAAGATGCCCTCTTCAGGGAAGGTTATGAGGCAGTAATAGGTGCCGTTATGGAACCGGATTGCAGGTGCCGTAGCGCCGCTCCCTGAGTATGCCTCAAAGGGTATGGCCTTCAGCACATGGTTTATGAGCTCCCACTCCACAAGGTTCTTCGAATGATATACCGGAACGCCGGGGACGGCGTCAAACGAAGACGCCACCAGATAGAAGTCATCCCCCACACGTATTGCGTCCGGGTCCGGGCAGTCTGAGAAGATTACAGGATTGACATATTTCATAATGCACCTCGAAGCTTCAACGCCCCCATTCTATCATACAATCCGCCGAATATCAACAGAATTTTCACCACATGTTGGGCTCAGTTGCGCTCCCTCCCACAATATATCCGCCTTTTCTCTGGCCTGCCTTAGTGGCCAGGTCAAAGCCGCACGGGGCCGCAGGACATGCTGCCGCGGGACACGTTGCCACAGGCGTGCCAGCCCCGGCAGAAAGGCCGCAGAAGGGCGCCTGGAGCCAGCGGAACGGCCTCAGACCAGGCAAACATAAAGTAAACATATACTATATTAATAAACATGTCGCGCTCACGCGCGCACACGCGCGTATGCCAGGCAGCTGTTCCTGCGCAGGCGGGAGAGCAGGCGGGAGAGCAGGCGGGAAGAAGGGCAGGCGTTAACCCCTGTGTTCTCTGTGGGCGTCTGTACTCAATAGAGATGCATACGGCCGGCCGGATGGCGGACGGGGAAGTGAGTCCGGGTGAGATGTAAAGCTATTTTTACAACAGCCCAAAAACGGCCTTTTTAGGGCGAAAAAGTTGC
>JAJPZC010000105.1:8236-10004 GCA_021204585.1 Clostridia bacterium | reverse complement strand
CGCCTGCAAATGCAGGTCATGTAACAGGCCGCAAGGCCCTGCCCGGCGCCTGCAAATGCAGGTCATGTAACAGGCCATAAGGCCCCGCCGGACGCCTGCATATGCTGGGGTGTATGCATATAACCCGCACCGCAGCCGCACAAATGCGGCACCCGCGGCCGCCCAATTGCGGCTCTTAACACGCCCTCATGAAAGCCCTGCAACTCCTGCGCAACAAGACATTCTCCGTGCTGTTCCCGCCATGCCTCTTTACGCTGGCGGGCATTGTTACGTACATCATATGCGTATGCTTGCGCGGCTTTTCCGGCTCATCCCTTGCGGAATATCTCATATGCATCCTGGCGTGCTGGATGCCGGCGATTATAGGCGCCGTATCCAAACGTCCCCTGCATCCATTCATAGCGTGGAGCATCGGCCTCATAGCTTTTCTGGGCGTCTTCTTAGAGCAGGCGGCGGACATATACAGCCGCTGGTACTCATATGACTGGCTTTTGCAGCTGGTGTTTGCCTTCCTGGCTGCGGCCTGCATGTACTGCCTGATCCTCCGCTGGAAGGGAGGAGCCATGAGTCCTGCGGGCACCGTGGTGTTCATCATAATTGCCACAGCGGGCATGGCGGCGATATTTGAGCTCATAGAGTATTACGCAGACCTCTACGGCATGGTCTCAGACCCGCAGCGGTGGAGGGACGTGGTATACGCGTCCATAGACGCATCGCAAAGGGCCCGCGCGGCGGGCTCCTCCGGCGCATACGTCTTCGCAGGGCACGCCCTGCGGGAGACCATGGATGACTTAGCTCTGAGCGTCATTGGCTCCAGCCTCTTCTGCATGATGTACATAGTAAACCTCTATGTCCGGGACGGCTGGACCTTCGCCCGCTTCTTCTCCGAGTCCTTCGCATATCCCGCCTCTCATGCCCACAGAACACGCCAGATGCTCCGGGGCCTCAAGTGCTGGGAGACAGACCCCGCTTGCATTGGATACGTTCCTACAGGAACCCGCTTAAAGCGCTTCATACACAGCCGCAGCTTCATAATCTGGTCCCCGTCCGTTATCCTTGCCGTTGTGGGCGTCATATGCTACATAATACGCCTCAGCTGGGCAGGCTGGTCCTGGGTTACAGCCCTGCAGATGGGCGGCGGCGTTCTCGTATGCTTTGCCGTGCCCGTTTTAGGGCTCATATGCCGCAGGCATTTCTCTCCGTCCTTCACGTATTGCATATCCTTCTTCCTGGTGTTCTCACTCTTTTTGGAGAGGGCTATAAACATATACGGCCTGTTCTATCGCTATGACAAAGTCCTCCACACCTGCGTAGGCCTCATATGTGCAGGCATAGTCTTCATCCTCATGCTCCGCTGGAGGGGCAACAAGATGTCCCCTGTGGGCGTAATATGCACCATTATGCTGGTAACCATAGGCATAGGCGCCATATGGGAGATCTTTGAATACGGCACGGACTTCACCGGCGCAGACCCCCAGCGGTGGTATGACGTGATATACAACTCCGTAGACGCCTCATACGCCGCCCGCATTGCGGGAGACCCCGGTGCGTACACAATAATTGGCAACGCCCTCACGGACACCATGGATGACCTGGGAGTAACCGTCATCGGCGCCGGCGGCTTCTGCATAGCTTATATCATCAACCTCCGGTTCAACCACGGCGCCTTCTTCGAGAAGATCTTCTCTGAAGCCCGTATAACCCGCTACGACAAGCCCGTCATCCGCCCGGACTATCTCTCCGCCCAGTCCAAATGAAGCCCGCAGCG
>JAJPZC010000105.1:0-8136 GCA_021204585.1 Clostridia bacterium | reverse complement strand
AGGGAGCCGTATAACAGGCCGCAGCGCAGGCTGTTATAGCCGTGCAAGAGGCAGAATGGAAGGCCTGCAGGGCAGGCGCAGGAGAGGAGCCGGAAGGCTCTTAGAGCTGCTATAAGTCTGCTCTAACGCATAATTTCACGCGTATATACAGCACCAAAAAGGGACCCTTTGCGGGGTCCCTTTAGTAATGACCGGGTTATTTCTTGTGCTCTTCTGCATCCTGCTGCAAGGGGGGTGCAGGAGGGTTGGAGTCTGCAGATGCCTTAGCTTCTGCAGCGGCGGCTTCTGCGGCGGCATGCTCTGCGGCAGAGAGGCCGGTGTCCGAGGGAGTCTGGAGCCACGGAGGGGGCTCCTCCACGGGATAGCCGTCACCGCGGTCTACCTTGTGGCGGGCCACGTAGATCCAGAAGAGGATGACGCCGACGGCAAGGACGTTGATGGCCGCAAGGACGTAGATCCACCAGTATGACGGAGGCCCTACTACAACTATGATATGCTCTTCCTCTTCGTGGGCGTCATTGTATACGGAGTTGGTGTATGCGGTGTTGAGCCCGGTGTAAAGGATGTGCCTGGCGGCCGTTTGGAGGAGGGATAAAAGGACGGGGTTGTCCTGGTAATCCCTCTGCGCAAGGTATGTGAAGTCGGAGGAGTCATTCCAGTCCCAGTCCTCCATGAGCATGTCCCCGCCCGCAAGCAGCATCTGCTCTGCGGTAAGATTTTCCTGCGTGCTCTCTCTGCATGAGACTATGGTGCCTTCAAAGCCCCATTCCTCCCGTACAAGGCCGGAAAGAAGAGCCTCATTGCCGCCGTTCCACACGGCTCCGGTGCATGAACAGGAGGCCATGATGCCGGTGGCGCCCATCTCAATGGCAATACGCACGGGCGAGAGGTATGTCTCCCTTAAGGCCTGTTCCGTGAGCCACAGGTACGCCCCGTCTGCGCCCGTCTCCTGCGCATATGCGGTAAGCGAGGTTACGTAGCAGGTGAGACCTGCTGCGGCTGCGCCGTCCACGACGCACCCTGCAATCTTTCCGGTAAGATAGCTGTCCTCAGAGGAGTTCTCAAAGTTTCCGCCCGCAAAGGGAGTGCGGTGCACGACGGCTCCCGGTGCATACCAGCCTTCATAGCCCATGTCCGCAGCCTCTTTGCCTATCTGCAGGCCGTACTGCCCGCACAGCTCCTTGTTCCATGTCTGCGCCAGCACCACCTGAGAGGGGTAACCCACGCCTGCGTCCGAAGAGTGTATGGAGCCTATCTGCGAGGACCCGTATGCGAATATCCTTTCCGGCTTTCCTACGCTGTCCAGCCTCATCTCATGCCCGCACCCGCGGAGCACGAGGCGCGCCATCTCTGCGTACGTAAGCTGGCCTGTTACAGAATCCCACAGAGGGTCTGCTATGTTTCCCGGGTCTCCCAAATACAGCCCCGTCTCGTTGGCCGCATAATCCGTATAGAGGTATATGGGCTCTATCTCCTCGTCATCCGCACGGGCGGACCTAGTGAGCTTTGCGGATCTTACAAGGCTGGCAGCGTCATCCGTCTGCGGAACAATGGCGGAGCCGTCTTCATCCTGCGGCTCTTCCTCATCCGTCTCCGTCCGGAAGGCCTCCAGGATTTTCTCTTCCGTATATACGCCAAGGGTGGCGGTTGTCTCGTCTGCCTCACGGGTTCCGCTCTTTTCCGCAGGGAAGGTGCCCGTAAAGTCCGCACGGGACAGGACGGTGAGGCCGTCTGAGATGCCCGGGAGGGTCTCATCCCCTGAGAACAGGTTGGAGGAACCCTCTATGGCATAATCTGTGCCAAGGCTGTACGGCAGTGCATCCGTTGCCGCCGTGTGGGCGTCTGTCTTCAAAGATACGAGGTATTCTCCTTCCTCCAGGACGTATCCGCCAAGGCTGCCATTCGCGGTCTCGTCATATGAGGCAACGTCCTCCAGTGAGAATGAGAGGGTTATCTCTTCGCTCTCCTGGGGCTCCAGGAGGGCTGTTTTTGCGTATGCAACAAGGACCTCTGAGGGTTTCTCCGCGCCGCCCTCCGTGTACGGAGGAGCGCAGTACAGCTCCACGACGTCCTTCCCGGCCACCGTGCCGGTGTTGGTTACCGTTACGGTTACGGAAATCTCCGGCTCTGTGTCTGCCTGGAGGGAGACGTTCATGACCTCATCCGTCCAGGAGAATGTTGTATATGACAGGCCGTACCCGAAGGGATACTGCACAACGTCTGCGTACCCGTTCTCTATGCCCCATCTCTCCCGGGCATACTCCGTGTCCCAGAAGCCCTCTGCGTCTGCGGTCTCATACCACTTGTATCCGGTATATATGCCCTCTGCGTACTCCAGGTAACTGGTTTCCGGGGTCTCTTCATCCGGGGGCTCTTTATCTGAAGGCTCTTCATCCGTCCCCTCTGTGTCCGTCTGGTCCGGGTACAGATACTCCGTGACACCGTCCTTGCCGGCGTTTACGTATGAGGGGGAGGTGGTGAAGTCATATGCGTACGTGTCCGTAAGCCTTCCGGAGGGATTCACGTCCCCGTACAGCACTTCCGGCACTGCGTCTGCCGCATTGTTGCCCGTTGCCCCTGCAATGATGCAGGCATTGAGGCCCTCTATTTCATCCAGGAAGCCCAGGTTCATCTGGGCGGCGGAGTTGATGACAACTATGGTCTTGTCAAAGGCCTGCCCTGCCCACGTGAGAAGGTCCTCTTCCTCCGTGGAGATGTCCAGGTACGTGCGTGTCTCGTCTGCCGCAGCTTCCGGGTCAGAGGAGTCTATTGCGCCCTTGTACTGCACCTTGGGCGGGTCTACGCCCTCTCCGGACACACGGCCCAGAACTATTATGGCCGTGCTTGAATACTCCAGCAGGCCCTGCCGCACGTCTTCCGTGTAAAAGCCTTCAAACTCCGGCTCATACAGTCTGTAATACTGGTAATCCTCACAGCTCAAGGAGCCTGCGTTGAAGTACGGGCGGGTGCTCTGGAAGCCGGTGTACAGCCTCGTTATGTTCGTGTTGTGCGAGATGCCGTATGACGAAAGGGCGGACAAAAAGTCCGTCTGGGCGTTCGGGTTGGGGGTTACCATGGACCCGTATTGCACCGTCTGGCCGGTTCCGGAGCCGCCGGAGATCCACTGCGTAGAGGACCAGCCGAGGACGTTGACCTTCGCATCTGCCTCCTTGGAAAGCGGCAGGGTGCCGTCATTCTTGACCAGCGTAATCCCTTCTTCCTCAATCTCGCATGAGAGCTCCTCGCCGTCTGCACGGACGTCATCCGTAAGCGTCGTAGTGCTGGAGAGGTAGTGAGTTATGGCATTGGAAAAGACGCCGCATACGGCGTCCAGTGCCACTATGGCCGCCATAATGAGCGTGCAGAAGACTATGCACAGTATCCGGAAAGTCCTAATCTTCATCCCGCTTGTCCTCGCCGTACATCATACCATATGAAATAATGGAAGTCAAACCGTCCATCCCTGTTGTCAAACACCAAACACCATCAAACGCAATCCCATGCAGCCGGCGCTCATGCCGTGCAGATGGCCGGGCTGCCCGCAAGGCATTCCGCCTGCCCGCCGGAGCAGGCGCGCACGCCTGCAAAGTGTGTCCGCGCCGGGAACCCACAACGGGAACCCACAACGGGATCCATTGCAGCCATAGGAACGGGTGCCGTTTTAAACAGGCAGCCCGGTCCGGTACAAATTAGCCTTTTATCACTGAAAGGATAGTGCAACGCAGCGGTGCGACATGAGCAGCCAGTGGGTTTTACGAGGGGCGATGCAATATTGCCAAAGGGCTACACCAACAAAGGTGCAGCCCTTTACTTTACCTGATGAATGCCCTTGCCTGAGATGCTCTGAGAAACACTGGCGTTGATCCGTGCCAGATTTGTCCGGCAGAAAAGGCACAACAAAGTTAAAATGACGTCACGTTTTGACAGGCTTGCCCGGCAAAAGCCTGACAAACTTCGCCAGCGCCGACAAGCCATAACGTCCCCAAGCCGTGATTTTGCACTGTACGGCTACAAAATGCACAAAATAATGTTAATAATTAACAAAAAATGTTACTTAATCACAAAATCAAAAAAAAAAAAAAATGGTGGAGAGTGAGCGCATGGGCTTTCTCTCCTTTTTAAAATTACATCAATTATAGTCATTTGCTCCCGCAGTGTCTTAAAAGTTCAGTCATCACAGCGGGTGCATACGGAAAGTGGCCGGAACGGCATACCGCTGAACCTTTCAGCTCCATGCCGTCTTCCATTGCGGCAGGCGGAAGAGCAGGGCTTTTTAAGAGCCTCCGCCCTGGTGCACCGCCTCTCCATACAGGCCATTATGCGCAAACTAAAGGAGAATGCTCAACATGTCCAAGACCAGAAAACTGATCCTTTTCCTCCTGAGCGTCATTGCTGTCATTGCTCTTGCGGCAGGACTTTCGGCCTGCAGCAACAAGTATGTTGCTGTAGACGAGATTGACGTGTCCTCTTCATCCCTGACAATGGAGGTGGGAGACACCGAAACGGTCACTGTAATAGTGCTTCCGGATGACGCCACTTATCCGGACTGGAGCTTTGTAGTCACCCGTTCGGGTGTCGTCACAGTCTCCAAGACGGATGACTCCACCCTCACCATAACGGCAACTGCTGAGGGATCCGCAGATATAAGGATAAGCCCGTCAGATGACTCCGACAGCACTGCCAGCGCGACCATAAGCGTCACCGTCACAGACAGCAGCCCTTCGCTTGACGTTTCAACCAACAGCAAGGCTCTGGACCTTCTCACGGAGCCTTCCGCAGACATACAGGTCGCAGCCAAGAACACGGACTACACCGTGGCAAGCAGCGATACAGGCATCGCCACAGCGGAGAAGAGCTCTGACGGCACAGGCATCACCATAACGGCCCACAAGGTCGGTACAGTCACCATAACCATAACGGCCACCGCAGACAGCTCAATAACCGTCACCATAACAATAACCGTTACGGACAGCCAGATTTATGCGACCGGAATAACTGTCAATCCCGCAAGCGTGAACCTTGCTCTCGGGTGCAGCGAAACGGAATCCGCAACGGTGGACGTAACCGTCCTTCCGGAAGACGTCACAGACGGCAAATGGACAGCCGAATCCGCTGATACATCCGTTGCAACCGTCTCCATAAACGCTGCCGGGCAGCTTGTCATAACAGGCGTATATGCCGGTGAGACGACCGTCACCATTACTGCAGATGACGGCAGCGGCCAGACGGCAACCGTCTCCGTAACCGTAACCCAGCTTGTAACGGGCTTCACCCTGAACACGGACAGTGCAAGCGTGTCCCTCATTCTCGGCGGAAACGAAGCGGATGCTTCCACGGCTATATCCGTAACTGCCAATCCTTCAAATGCCAAAGACAAAGGCTGGACCGCATCAAGCGATGACGAGGCAGTGGCCACAGTAGAGGCAGACGGCGAAGGCAGCATAACCATCACCGCCGTTTCCGCAGGCACGGCCACCATAACCATTGCATCCGATGACGGCAACGCAACGGCCGCCATAGAAGTAACCGTAACTCAGCTTGTAACCAGCATTACTGCCGGCGAGGAGTCAGTATCCCTTATCCTTGGCGGAGACTCAGATGACGCTTCTGCAACAGTATCCGTTACCGTAAAGCCCACAGATGCAAACAACCAGGCATGGACTGCTTCCAGCAGCAATACATCCGTTGCAACGGTAACAGCCGAGGGCTCCGGCAACGGCAGCATAACCATTACAGCCGTCAAGGCCGGGGATGCCACAATTACCATTGCATCCGCAGACGGCAACGCAAGCACAACAATCTCCGTATCCGTAACCCAGCTTGTGACCAGCATCACGCTGGAGCCTACAGCAGATACAGACATCATAGTAGGAGACACTCTTGACGTAGCCGTAACAGTAGCTCCGGATGACGCCACAGACGCTGCCTGGACAGTATCCAGCAGTGATTCCACAGTTGCCTCCGTGGTAAAGAACAGCGAGAACGGCACATTCACCATTACAGGCGTATCCGTAAGCTCCACACCCGTTACCATAACAGTAACCGCAGATGACGACAGCGGCATAACCGCTTCTATCATTGTAACAGTGGTTGCCAAAGAGGACAGCTTCACCATAACCACGTCCACAAGCACTCTGTATGTAGATGGCGACTCCTTTACGTTCGTTGCCACAATGCACTTCTCAGACAACACAACCATCACCAGTGAGGGTTCTACAGACTTCACGTGGACTTCTTCAGAGCCCGGTGTGGCAACCGTCAATGCGACTACCGGCGAGGTTACCCCTGTTGCAAAGGGCACAACAACCATAACCGTAACGCATGAATATGAAGGCACAACATACACGGCATACACAGAAGTGACGGTAGAGCAGCTTGTAACTAGCATAACCACAGGTCAGGAAACCGTATCCCTTATCCTTGGCGGAGATTCCTCACTTGCCTCCGCAGCGGTATCTATAACCGTAGCACCTTCAGATGCAAACAACCAGGCCTGGACCGCAACCAGCAGCGATACAGGCGTTGTAACGGTAACAGAAAGCGGCGAAGGCAATGGTGAGATAACCATTACAGCAGTTGCTGCCGGCACAGCCACTATAACCATCGCAGCATCAGACAACAGCGGCGAGACTGCAACCATAGAAGTAACCGTAACTCAGCTTGTAACCAGCATTATTGCCGGCGAGGAGTCCGTATCCCTCGTTCTTGGCGGGGATGAAACAGATACTTCCACAACGGTATCCATAACCGTAGCACCTGATGATGCCAACAACCAGGCTTGGACTGCAACCAGCAGCGATACAGATGTTGCAACTGTAACATACACTGGCTCTGGCAACGGCACTGTAACCATTACGGCAATTAAGGCCGGCACTGCTACAATTACCATTGCATCCTCAGACGGAAATGCAAGCACAAAGATCTCCGTAACGGTAACCCAGCTTGTGACAAGCATTTCAACAAACGCAGGAGGCAGCATATCCATCACTATAAGCGCAGAGGCTACAGAGCCTTCAACCACGGTAAGCCTTACTCTCGGTCCGGATGATGCCACTGACAAGGGCTGGACAGTTTCCATCACCTCTTCACCTACAGACAGCTCCGGCAATGAAGTTGTATCCGTAACATCTTCAACAGGATCCGGGGACGCCACATTACTCATAACGGCTCTCCAGGGCGGTTCTGCAGTTGTTAAGATCACAACAACAGATGGCAGCAATCTCTCAACAGAGTTCACAGTAACAGTAACTCAGCTTGTAACCAGCATTACTGCCGGCGAGGAGTCTGTATCCCTTATCCTTGGCGGAGACTCAGATGACGCTTCTGCAACAGTATCCGTTACCGTAGAGCCCACAGATGCAAACAACCAGGCATGGACTGCTTCCAGCAGCGATACGGGCGTAGCAACAGTAACAGCCGAGGGCACCGGCAACGGCACTGTAACCATTACAGCCGTCAAGGCAGGCACAGCCACTATAACCATTACAGCATCAGACGGCAGCGGCAAGACTGCTACAATCTCCGTAACCGTAACTCAGCTTGTAACAAGCATTGAAGCATACACCAACTATGTAGAGCTCCCTGTTGGAGTTACCCATACAGATGAGATAACAGTTATTGATCCATCAGACGCAACCAACAAGAACTGGACAGCAACAAGCAGCAATACGTCTGTTGCAACCGTCACCCCTGAAAGCGGAACCGGAACAGGCACATCATTATCCATAACCGGTGTGGCAATTGGTGAGGCTACAATAACTATAGCATCCGCAGACGGAAACGCTACATATGAAATTAGCGTAAAGGTAGTGGCGGCTGAGACAGCTTTCTCCATAACCACATCTACAAACACACTGTATGTAAACGGAGACTCCTCTACATTCGTGGCGACAATGTACTTCTCAGACAGCACATCCATCACAGAAGGCTTCACGTGGACATCTTCAAACACTGATGTGGCTACAGTAGACGAGTACGGCGTTGTAACCCCTGTTGCAAAGGGCACGACAACCATAACCGCCACATACGTCTATGAGGACGAGACATTCACCGTATCAAATCCCATAACCCTTACCGTAGAGCAGCTTGTAACCAGCATTACCGCCGGTGAGGAATCTGTATCCCTTATCCTCGGCT
>JAJPZC010000183.1:1263-3956 GCA_021204585.1 Clostridia bacterium | reverse complement strand
CCATCACAGTATCCGGTGCACAGACAAACGCAGGTACATATAACGCAACGGCAACGATTAATAGCAGTAATTACACAATATCCAATAGTACATGCACCTTTACAATCTCCGCTAAAACCATTACAATAACCTGGAATACGGAGGGGACGGTGCCTACTGCAACGCTCTCAGACAGCAACGCCGCATTCACCTATCAGTATTACACATCCAGCGGCACATATCTCGGTACAACGGCACCCACAACAGAAGGCAGCTATACAGTGAAGGTTGTGCTTACGGACACCAAGAACTATACACTTTCCGGGACAACGGAACAGAGCTTTACTATAACGGAGGACTGATGGCATGAAGTGCAGGAAATGCGACAAGGAAATGGTTAAAGCTCTGGAGCTGTTCAACGGGGACTTGAGATGCCCGCACTGCGGGGCCAGCATTGTGCCCGGCGAAGGGGAAGTGGACGTCACGGCAGACAATGATGAGCTGTACAGGCTCTCAAAGGCCAACTTCTGCACGTACCTCGAGAAGGCGTCCGGGCTTAACGGGACCAGCACGAAGAAAGAGATTGCAGAGGCGGAAGGATACAGGGACAGGGCCGTGGAGTTCTGTGAGAAGGCGGCGTATGCGCTGCACCCGGAGGCCATAGCGGACCTGGGGTATTATTACTGCAAGAACTATGTCAATGAGGACGTGGTAGGCGTGGGAAGGTACAAGACGGCGTATTCGTACTTCAGATGCATCCTGGACGTAAAGAACTATGATGACATCAAAGAGGCATACCAGAGGTTCTTCAATGACACAGCAAGCGTAAAGAGCGCCGCGGATGAGGCCTCAAGGGTGGTCACGAAGGCGGCATATTACATGCTGGACATGATATCGTCGGCGCCGGAGGAGCTCACGGAGCAGCAGGAGTACTCGCTTGTCAAGGTCAAGGAGCTTATAAGGGACAACCCCAACATAAAGCTTGCGGACATTGGAACTTTCGGAGACAAGACGGCTTTGGAAGAGGCGCTGGAGAAGATGCAGAGGATCAAGGACATCCTTTCAAGGTGCAGGGAGAAGTCCTCAAGCCATTCGCCCCTCTTCGGGTATTTTGAGATAACCCCGGCGGAGTACGGGGCAGTGAAGGCCCTGGCGGCATCGTTCCCCAAGGGCATCACGATGGAGCTTTTGTATGAGCAGGGCGGAATGCTGGAATGGGGCGTCATGGGCAACAGCGAGACTGAGAGGATAATAGCCTCGGACGCAGGGCTCAAGATGTACTTCTGCTTCTTCAACCAGGGGTCTGCAAGCAAGGTCTTCAAGAAGGGCTTCAAGGCAAGCTCACTTGAAGGCGAGATGTTTGCGAGGGGCTCACAGGAAGGCGTGGCTGCAATAATACGCACCGCAGGAAAGAAGGAGCAGATCTTCTACTGGGATGACGGATATTTCGTAACCCAGAACAAGGCAAAGCTAAGAAAGGTTGCAGGCAGGGATTACAACACCACATCCGGGTTCATCATGCTCTCATCCGGAGAGTATGCGGACGCATGGGAGTAAACGGGTGCGGGCAGGCATATACAGACGGACATAAACAGCACAGGTGCGGGCACGGGCCGCATGGACGGGCGCACCGAGGATTCAGACGGAGGCAATGCAAGACAGCATGGCACTGGACAGAGACAATTTGAACGATGCCCTGGCGGCGTACGGATATCTGGAGAGAGGCCGCAAGCTCTACTCCCCGGCCAGCGTGCAGACGTATGCGCTTCCCGCATACAACATATGCATTATGGCCATCCAGAAGTCGCTGGACTACATCATAAACAACGGCTATGACAACAAGGCGGCCAATGACACCCTGAAGAAGGGCGTCAAGACGGCGTACTCAATTCTGGCTCTCAAAAATACTGAGAGCGGCGGCAGCAAGTTCAGGAACCTGGCTGCGGATGCAGACCAGCTGAACCGCCAGGCGCCTCAAAGCAGCAACAGCTTAGGGCTCAACCTCAAGGTAAATGACTGTCTCAAGAACACCATGGACGCCTTAAAGGCCATGAAGGAAGACATGAACGACGTGGACGAGGCGGAGTACGAGAAGATAAACAGGCAGTACCTGCAGAGGACTTCGTACGCGGGCTTTGAGCAGTGGGGCGAGACCGTGAAGGCCGTGGTCCGGGACGTTACCAAGACCCTCAATGACATCAAGGAGAGCCTCACGCACGTCGTGGACAACTCCTCCGCCGCCGCCCTGCAGACAGCCACGGAGATCATAAACTGCATCTGCATCTGGAGGGACGTTTCCGTATACTCATACCTCATGCTGGAGCCTTCCATGGCGGATGCCCTCCACGAGGCCGCAGGCATTGCAAGGGACTGGAGCGTGCGCTATGCGGGCGTCTCCAGGAACCTCAAGGTAAACCCCAGGGCGGATGACTCCCAGCTTCTGCCACTTGGAGTATGGCAGGGAGACCAGACCCAGATGTATCTGGACGCCTCCAGAACATAGCATATGCCGGCCCCATTGGCCGCATATGATCTGCGGCGGCCCGGCCCGGGCCGCGCAAGAGGCCGCTGCAGGCCGCCCAGCGAAAGGCTCATATGAGCCTCCAGGCGCCGCCTAGGGCGCTGCATGCCGGGAAAGGGAAACACACAGCAGGCACTGTTGGTGCGCTTAGAACAGAATACAGCAGGAGAATGGAACGTTAGATATGCGTGCG
>JAJPZC010000183.1:0-1163 GCA_021204585.1 Clostridia bacterium | reverse complement strand
TTGGTGCGCTTAGAACAGAATACAGCAGGAGAATGGAACGTTAGATATGCGTGCGGAAGATGCCAGGCGGCAGGCTTTAAAGGGGCTTGCGGATGCCAAGAAAAGCAATGAAAAGTCCTCCGGAAAGGACAAGACGGTCATACGGGACAGGATAGAAAGGGCGGAGGAGATGCTCTCGTCCCCGGATTACTGCCGCGTGAAGATAAACATGTACGGCAGGGACTTCAGGGAGTTCCAGGCGCAGGCGGACGCAGCGTGCGCAGCCATGCTTGGGAGAGTCACGGATGCGGCGGCAAGCGCCGTAGGGCCGGGAGATTATGACAACATACTGCAGCGCCTTTATGGCTGGACGGACGCAAAGTCCAGTCCGCAGACGCTCAGAACTTATATAGAGAACAATGAAGGGGGATCCACCATCATGACCAGCGCAATAAAAGACAATCTTGTCAGCCTCATATCACAGACAGTCAGCGACATAGGCAACTTTGACATGCTCAACAGCGACTATTACGGCACGGACGCAGGCACCGTGAAGGACATAATGGAGCGCCTTTCGCAGATCAGTGACATGATCAGGGACACCGAGATCCCCAACACTCAGGCCACCATGGACCAGTACAAGCAGATCCGCACGGAGCTGGACAAGGTGCGTGACTCCGTTGCAAAGGGCTACACGTATGACATAGACACCAGCCTCAACAGGATCGCGGAGAAGGCAGAAAAGCTGGTGGAGCTGGCAAAGTCCGGCGGGCTCAAGGACAAGCCTGTCAAGAACCCGGACTTCGGCGAAATGTACCCCAATACCGGCACCATAGACATCAACGAGACAGACACATCCAAGCTGGATGAGCTGGATTCCGGCGTGGTCATATACAAGACATTCAGCCAGGCGGACAGCATCATAAACAAGATGTATGACAACGCCATCAACATAATCCTCGGCATCAAGGGCCTCAATGAGGACGCCCAGCTCAAGGCATACCAGGCAAGGGGCGAAAAGCTCAACAAACAGCTCAAGGAGGCCAAGACGGAGGCGCAGAAGGACGTCATAAGGACGCAGCTTAGAAGCATCATGACCCAGAGGAAGAACCGCCAGGCGTACATAGCGGAAAGGGTCAAGAAGCTCACGGACTACTATGCAGTCATAGGCCAGAGCTACAACG
>JAJPZC010000021.1 GCA_021204585.1 Clostridia bacterium | reverse complement strand
CCAGCGCAGGCATGACAAGCCAGGGTCTTGCGGAGATAGCGCAGGGGCTGGACCTGGTCTTTCTGGAGAACGTCTGCAACCTCGTATGCCCGGCGGAGTATGACACCGGGGCCCACATGAGCTTAACCATCCTCTCCGTGCCGGAGGGGGATGACAAGCCGCTCAAGTACCCGCTCATATTTGAGAAGTCCTCGCTTGTGGTAATCAACAAGACAGACGCCCTTCCGTACTTTGACTTCTCCCTTGAAAAGGTTGCCCGCAACATCCGGTACCGCAACAAGGATGCCGTCATAATCCCCGTATCGGCCAAGACCGGGGATGGAATGGAAGAGCTTGAGAAGTTCTTCCGCAGAACTGTAACGGCCTTCAAGGCGCAGCCATAACGGCTTGCGCCCCAGGGGGGCATTACAGCAATATGGTCTTAAGGGCCTAACTGGCCGGAAAGATCCCCAAACATAAGGCCGCCGGCACAGAGAGGGCGGCAGACTTTAGACCATTTTAAGAATCATATACAGAAACCAGGGAGGGAGACTAATGTCTGGACAGAGCAAGGAAATCGTAAGCAAGTACCAGGGCGAAGAGGAACTGGACAAGCGGTACGCAAAGCTTGGCAAGAAGATCACGGACGTTGTAGTGCATAAGATTACGGGCATAAAGACAACGGACGCGGAGTACTGGGGCTTCAGGGAAGTGCTTACGCCTGAGATGTGCGACGTGGCCAACAAGATGAAGCAGCGCAAGCCGTACTCGTTTGAGGAGATGCTCAAGATGAACCCGCAGTACGAGGCTGCGGATCTGCAGAAGATACTGGACGAGATGACATGGATAGGCGTCATCTATTATGACTACGGCGACAACTATGACCATGACGGGGAGCTCAAGGACAAGCCGCGCGTAAAGCGCTACATCATGCCGTACCTCGTTCCGGGCGCCGCAGAGCTTCTGAACTCCTCCGTGGACAGGATAAAGGCCCATCCCGCCGTAACCTCATTCTTTGACAGGATGGCTTTCCAGCCGCTTGCCGGCATCACGCAGATGATACCCCAGGGCGGAGACGGCATAGGAATGCACGTAATCCCTGTTGAGAAGGCCATAAACGCAGAGAACACGTCAGTGGATCTGGAGCACATATCATACTGGCTCAAGAAGTATGACGGCCACATCGCAGCAGGCATCTGCTCATGCAGGGCGTGCACGAAGGCCCTCAACGAGGGCTGCGGAGATGACATCAATGACTGGTGCATCCAGCTTGGCGACCTCGCAGACTACGCCGTAGAGACCAACAGAGCCCATTACATAACCAAGGAGCGTGCCCTGGAGATTCTGGAGGCCGCCGAGAAGAACGGCTTCGTGCACCAGATAACCAACATAGACGGCGAGAACATGATCTTTGACATCTGCAACTGCGACGTCAAGATATGCCACGCCCTGCGCACGTCCATGTACTTCAACACCCCCAACCTCACGAGGTCCGCATACACCGCAAAGGTTACCAAGGAGAACTGCGTTGCCTGCGGAAAGTGCGTTGAGATATGCCCTGCCGGCGCCGTAAAGCTTGGCCAGAGGCTCTGCGACAAGAAGGGCAATGAAGTGCAGTATGAGCACGCCATCCTCCCGGACAAGGTCCGCTGGGGCGAATATGCATGGGATCCGGACTACAGGGACACAAAGCGCATGTCCAACACATACCCCTCAGGCTCATCTCCCTGCAAGGCTGCATGCCCCGCACACGTTCCCGTGCAGGCCTATATAGCCCTTGCGCGCCAGGGCAAGTACAAGGAAGCCCTTGAGATGATTAAGACGGAGAACCCGTTCCCCGCCGTATGCGGCCGTGTCTGCAACAAGCGCTGCGAGGACGCCTGCACCCGCGGAAAGATAGATGCCCCTGTGGCAATAGATGACATCAAGAAGTTCGTTGCGGAGCTGGAGCGCAACTCCGAAGACCGCTTCGTGCCCGAGAAGGTAATTCCTTCCCTCATGGGCGAGTGGACGGACAAGATCGCCATAATCGGCGCAGGCCCCGCAGGACTCTCATGCGCATACTATCTCGCATGCATGGGCTACAGGCCCACCGTATTTGAGAAGAACTCAAAGCCCGGCGGAATGCTCACGTACGGCATCCCTTCATACAAGCTGGAAAAGGACGTAATAGACTCCGAGATAGCAGTCCTTACGGAACTCGGCGTGGAGATAAAGTGCGGCGTAGAGGTTGGCAAGGACGTCACAATCGCACAGCTCCGCGAAGATGGCTACAAGGCCTTCTACGTGGCCATAGGCTGCCAGGGCGGCAAGCTCCCGGGAGTTCCCGGAGACACCGCAAAGGGCACGTCAATCGCCGTGGACTATCTCAAGGAGGCCCTCGCAGAGCAGAAGCCGTATGACGGCGAGGTAGTGGTTGTAGGCGGCGGCAACGTTGCCGTGGACTGTGCCCGCACAGCCGTGCGCCTCGGCGCCAAGGCCGTCCGCATGGTTTGCCTCGAGGCAAGGGACGAGATGCCCGCAAGCAACCTGGAGGTCAAGGAGACCCTCGAAGAGGGCATCGAGATATGCAACAGCTGGGGCCCCAAGGAGCTCCACACGGACTCAGAGGGGAAAGTTACGGCCGTAATCTTCAAGCGCTGCACGCAGGTCTATGACCCCGGGACAGGCAAGTTCGACCCCAAGTATAGTGAAAATGACACCATGGAGATCCCTGCAGGCGAGGTCATCTTCGCAATCGGCCAGGACATCCAGTGGGGCAGCCTCCTCGAGGGCACAAACGTCAAGTTCTGGCACGGCAACTACCCCGTAGCGGACAAGTTCACATACCAGACAGATGAAGAGGACATCTTCGTGGGCGGCGACGTATACACCGGCCCCAAGTTCGTAATAGACGCCATAGCAGCCGGCCATGAGGCCGCAGAGAGCCTGCACCGCTTCGTGCGCCCCCGCGCTTCCATGACCATAGGCCGCGACAGGCGCAACTACACGCCTCTCAACACGGACGACATAACCTTCCCCGCATACGATGACTGCGGCCGCCAGGAAGCGCCTCTCACCGGAGACGCCGCAAAGCCCACGTTCAAGGACATCTCCGGAATCCTCACCGAAGAGCAGGTTGCAAAGGAAGCTAAGCGCTGCCTTAGCTGCGGCGCCTCATACGTTGACCCCAACAAGTGCATTGGCTGCGGCCTCTGCACCACGAAGTGCGAGTTTGATGCCATCCATCTGTACCGCGACCATCCGAAGTGCACGACTATGCGCCGTGCAGAGGACAAGATTGGCGGACTCCTCGGCTATGAGCTGAAGCGCTGCTTCAAGATAATGTTCAACTGCGGCTCCAAGGAGGCCAAGATAATGCGCCAGCGCCGCAAGGAGTTCAAGAAGACCGCCGCAGAGCGCAAGGCAAAAGAGGCTGCCGACATGGCCGAGATCCTAGCAAAGGCCAAAGCCCTCCGCGAGGCAGACGCCGCCGCATCTCAGCCCCCTGCGCAGGAGTAACCCCTCATGCATGAGCTTGGCATAGTGATGCACGTCGTGGACTCCATCGAATCCACGGCCAAAGAGCTTGGCGTGGAGAAGGTCACAAAGCTCCGCATGGAGGTGGGGGAGGTCTCCACAGTAGTCCCAGAACTCTTCACGGACGCCTTTGACTGGGCCAAAAAGCGCACCCAGTACATGCAGGAGTGCGATCTGGAGCTCATCATAATCCAGGGCATCTCATACTGCCGTGCCTGCCGCAAGACATACGAGACCACCAAATACGCCAAACAGTGCCCCTTCTGCGGCTCCTATGACACCTACCTCGTTACCGGCAATGAGATAACCATAAAGGACATCCAGGTAATCGGCGGCCCGGACTCCGAACCGGACGAACCTGACCCGGAACCAGATCCAGGCCCATATCCTGACTCTTATACACATCA
>JAJPZC010000002.1 GCA_021204585.1 Clostridia bacterium | reverse complement strand
TCTGTTGCCAGACCTCATCCGCATAGAATTTCTCAACCGATTCGCCTGAGATCCACCATCCGAAAAACAGATCGGGATCGGTGAACTTGGTGATATATCCGTTGTCGATCAGGTATCTGATAACCTCCATCCATTTCTCTTTCACATACGGCCATCTCTTCACCTGCATCTGTTTCTGTCTCTTGCTCCCCATCGGACAGAGGATGCACCCGATCCGCCTCATCCCCTGATCATACAGGCGGCAATGCGGGATCCCGTTTTCATTCAGGAAATCCCAGACGTCCCTTTCCGACCATTCGAGGATCGGCGAGAGAATGACCTTGTCCTTTCCGTTCACGCAGCTCACATTCATTTCGTCGTGTTCCTCCCACTGACCGAAAGATCCTGAGTATTTGTGCCCGCCCACCTCGATTTCCTGTCTGCCGGCCCGCCTCGCGCTCTCCTGCCTCCGGACACCCACGACAGTGACCTTTCCCGCGCCGTGTATCTCCTTGAAGTCGGCACAACACCACCTCTTTGCCCTCGTGGGCAGAATCTTCCTCTCCTTGGCTATCGTGTAGATGGACGCTTTCGGCCTTATCAGCTCCACATCAGGATAGTTCTTGCGGACGAACCGGATCAGTTCGGCCGGATCTATCGACGTGAGCGACATACAAGCCCTGAATTTCACGCCGGCCATCCTGGCGAGGTGATATATCACCTGGGAATCCTTGCCGCCGGAAAAGGCCAGGTGATAGCCGTTTTCCGGATCATATCTCAGGGCGAGTTTCTCGGCCCGCCGCAAAAGATCGACGGCGTTGTTCACGAGTTCCCGATTCATGTCATTCTCCATTGAACAGATTTCCGGTCTCAGGCACCGGCCCCTCCAGGATCCTCTTCACAACCGCATCCACCTCTGCCTCCTTTCCTTTCGCCTCATTGAGCCATACGAATGACCTTGTCCTGAAATATTTCCATTGCGCGTCCCTCATTTCTTTCACGAGCCGCGCGAACTGCCTGATGTCGCCGGTCAGTTCAGGCCTTATTCCTTTCGCTCCCATGATCCTGAGTTTTCTGTGGCCTGCGACGGTCGCCGCCCTTGATCTGATAGTAGTTGCACATTTCATAGAGCCGCGACACGACCCTGTCTCCGTATTTCTCCAACAGCCGTCCTTTCGGATCGCACAGATTGAGATTGGACGTGAACAGGGTGATCGCGTCATCCTGATCGCCCCTGTATTCGATCAGCTCCTTTGCCGGATTGCCCCTGTTCCCCATGTAGACCGATTCGTCCGGCTCGCAGCCCAGGTCATTGATGCACAGAACCGGGGTTTTGCAGAGTTCCCTGACATTCCCGTCCTGGAGATAGAAATTGCGCACCGAGCTGATGTGATACGTGTCCCAGGCCAGTCTCTCCATGTCTCCCCGGATCCTGACCCTGAGACCCAGGACGGAACAGAAATCCCGCATCACCGCGAGACACCAGGTCTTGCCGGATCCGGTAGGCCCGGCGAGATAGATGCCCTTTTTCAGATCGGCCGCGACCCGCTGTTTCACGTTTTCCGGATTGAGGCTCTGAGCGTCCGACCGGCCCAGGCACCATTTCACGATATTCTCATAGGCAAACTGATTGTCCGCGTCAATCCTGAAATCCGGGCCTTTCCTCTTTCCGATCTCGTGCACTATGGCCAGGGCCGTAGGAATGTTCATGTCGTAGTTCAGCCTCTCTATCTTCGGCGTCATCCTGAGCTGATCGGCGCGATCCATCGCCTGTCTCACAATGTCCCAGTCAATGTCAGAAGTCCCAGTCATCGTTGGCGTATTTGTAGGGATCCCGATTGCCTGTCTTGTTGTCTCTGTTGTCATAGTTACCGTCATACACTTTCGCCCAGTTTTCCGGGCTGTTGAATATCCAGTCAAAGGTCACTCTCCATCCTTTCTCATTCTTTCCCGTGAGAAAGTCAGAGGCCACGATCTTTCTGAAAATCTCCTCCGCCTTGCTCAGCCCCGCATCCGGCCCGCCCCATTCCTTGATCCGGATCCGGATCTTTTCTTTCCGCGCATCCGACAGGGCCTTGACAGACTGAATCCCGGCGGGGGCACATATAGAGTTCCATAAACTTAAAATCTGTTTATATGGGATCTGTGGTTGTTTCACCTTTTCGGCGTCTGCCGAAAAATCATTGGAAATAGTATTATCATTATTATTACTATTACTATTATCATTTACATTTTCTTTTTCTTTTTCTTTTACATTATCATTATTATTATCATTATTATTAGAGTTGTTTTTTGTCTCCGACAATTCAACCATAGGTTGTTTTGAGTTGTTTTCAGATTCAACCATAGGTTGTTTTGAGTTGTTTTCAGATTCAACCATAGGTTGTTTTTTCGCGTTGGTGTTTCCTCTCGGTGCACCGCCGTTGTTTTTTCTTTCTCTCTTTTTCTCGTTCGCGTCGATTTGAGGTCTGATCGCGGCGAAAACGGAAAAGGCAGTCGCGGACATTTTTTCGGTCTCCGTTCCTCTCAGGGCATAGAGACAGACCGCTTTCAGGATTTCGAGCTGATATTTCGGCGGCAACTTTTCAACCGCCTCATAAAAGCTCTTGTAAAAAATAAAGGCATCGTTCTCTTTCATGTTATAGAGTATTAAGGATTGACTTTTTCAGGGCCGCGTTGCGGCTGTCCCAGGTGAATGTATTGAGCATCCACCTCTTGTAGTCGGCGGGAACATCCGCAAGAGGCTCGCCCTTGTACTTGCCGAAAGGCATGACCTTGACCGGCTGAATCGCGTCCCTCTCGGCCCTCTCCACATCATCCCGTGTGATCTTGCCTATATCCGGGATCGCTATTCCCGTCAACAGCCGCCCGCCCGAGCCGAACATCCGCCATATCCTCGCCCCTTTCTCCACCGTGATGTCCTCCACCTTGCCGAACCTGTCGACGTTGCCGGCGAGATCCACGATCAGAGCGTCTTTCTTTCCCGGCTCTATTCGCGTCGCCCTGCCTATGATCTGATAGTAGAGCGCGATGGATGCGGTCGCGTTGGCCAGGATGATGCAGTCAATCCCGGTGTAGTCGAATCCGGTTGAAAGCACCCTGACATTGAAGATCACCCTGATCGCGCCCTCCCTGAAACGCCTGATCACCGCGTCCCTCTCGGCCTTTTTCTGCTCGCCGTAAACCACCGCCGAATCCGGATATTTCCGCGAGAGGGTGATCGCGTCGTCGACGGACGGACAGAACACCAGGATGTGCTTTCTGTCGGGATTCTGATTGAGGGCCGTGACAATGGAGTTTATTCCGCCGTTTGCCTCGTAGGCCTTTCGGACGCTCTCTTTCGTGAACTCTGACTGAATCGTGTTGAATTCGAGCAGGGTGCCGTCAAACCTGACAGCATCGTATCTGAGAGGGCACCAGTAGCCCAATTCCACCATTTCCTGAATCTGTCCGACGTGAATGATCTCCTTGAAAAAATTCCCTTTCTTGGATCTGCTTGTGAGCATCACGAGCTTGGAGAAAGTGCGCATCTGAAATGAGTTCTGTTGGAGTTTCACAGGTGTCGCGGTTATTCCAAGGACGTGAGTTATTCCGGAATCGGCGAGGAACTTTCCGAGCATGGAGTCCGATTCGCGGGGGTACAGATGGGCCTCGTCGATGAGCATCTTGGTGAATCCCATCTTCCTGAATTCGGCCCCTATCTTATAGATCGAGCCGATAGTGGCATAGGTGATCTGAGCGACATCCTTTCTCCCGAAAGAGGCCGAGTAGATCGCGGCGTTTTCGGCCATGTCCCCGCAAAGGGTGTAATATTTCCTGATGTTCTGTTCCAGAAGTTCCTTGGAGGGCTGCAACATCAACAGCCTGTCGCCGGTGCTTTTGGCGACGTAGGCTGTCAGTATTGACTTTCCCCATGCGGTGGGCAGGACGATGAGCGAGGGTTTCGGGCTTTTCTGCCTGAAAAAGTCGATCGCCTTTCTTATCGGCTCCACCTGATTTGGTCTTAGAGTTATCAT
>JAJPZC010000136.1 GCA_021204585.1 Clostridia bacterium | reverse complement strand
CTGCGTGTACAGGTACAACGAGGCCCAGCCCGGCGATACCGTGGAGATAGACAAATACACCCATGACCTTCTTCTGGAAGCCGTTGACCTGTGCGGGGCCACAGACGGGTATTACAACCCTGCGGTATATTACAGCGTCACGGCATACGGCTTCGGTGAGCAGGAGGATGCGGAAGACGGTGACTCCTCTGCATATCCTGAGACGGCGGAAGATTTGCCCTCTGCAGCAGAGGTTGCTGCATACCAGGACCTTGCGGCATACTATGAAGATCATCCGGATGAGATGAAGCCCTTTGCCAAGACGGATGAAGACGGCGTGGAAAGGTATTACATTACGAAGCCGGAGAAGATTGTAGAAGTGAACGGCGAGACGCTTTCCATGAAGATTGATTTGGGCGGCATAGGCAAAGGCTATGCCACGGACTTTGTGAGCGACCTCATAGACCAGTACAACGTAAAGTATCCCGGGGACTTTAGGTACGGGTACTTCACCTTCGGAAGCAGCAGCATGGCCGTCAAGAAGTTCTACAACTCGGATGACGGCAGCGAGAACTATACCATAGGGCTTACCAATCCCAGGGACACATCGGATGCGTTCGCACAGTTCACGGGCAAGGATCTGGTGCTTTCCACAAGCGGGGACTATGAGCAGTACTACAAGATAGACGGCAAGGTATACTGCCACATCATCAATCCCAAGACGGGGATGCCGATAGACACCGGCACGGATGACGTCATCTCTACAAACGTGGTTACGGTAACCATTGCCGGCGGCTCCGCCGTGGAGGATGATGCATATACGACGGCCCTTATGGCAATGGGCGGACAGCAGGCAATAGACTTCATAAACGGCAGTGAGTATCTTAAAGACAAGCAGATTGTCATGGTCGTAAACTACAACGGCAGGTATGCCGTCATTTCCAACATAGACAGCCTGGAGATAGAGAGCGAGATAGAGGGAGAACTGGAGTAAACCGCATATATAAAGGGACGGATATGGCAGTAAGATGATCAAGCAGATAGACCACATCAAAAAGGACAAGGGCTTCCGCATATGGGACCTTGCCGTATACGCTGCCATCCTCGTGGTCATTGCGGCCATATTCTGCGCCGTATTCTTCACCCGGGACACAAGTTCCCTCGAAGGGGTGCAGATATACCTGAAGAACGACCTCGTCTTCGACATCTCCTTTGACAAAGACTCGTACAACATCTATTCAAACGCTGTCTCAGTGGAGGAGGAGACCTCCTCGGCCATAACCCTCCGGATAACCTCCGGCAGCGCATACAACGTGGTGCAGATAGACCTGGACACCCCTTCCGTGTCCGTCACGGAGGCCAACTGCCGCAGCAAGGACTGCGTCTATACCTCAGCCATAACGGACAACAACGGCATCATATACTGCTCTCCGCACGGGCTCAAGATAATCCCCACGGACTATGAGCTCAAGGATGACGGCATCATAATCGTCGGCTGACGTCTCAGCCGGCGGCCCAATTTCAAACTCAGCAAGATCTGAACTTTTCATATCTTAAACGGCATGGCGCACTCTTTCACGGGGTGCGTCTTGTTGCATATACTGGCCCTGCACGGGGCGGAACAGTAGCCTCCTGGCTCCAGTGTTGAGATATGCAACACTGTGTAGATTATCTTTTTGTGTGAGCAGTTTGGTTGCTTCTGGAGCGGACAAAATGCAAGAAAATGAAACCAACATTGCATTCCTTTTTGTCGGAGTTTTGAAAATTGTTGTTTATCATTTGACGCCCCAAAATCAGAATGCTATAATGTGCCCCGTTTATAGATGATATAGAGCGCAAAGGCAGGGCACGGGCCCTGGCAATAACGAGGCATCACAGAATCCCGTCCGCAGGGTGGGAGATCCTTTCAAATCTTTGGTCTGCACCGCAAGGCGCATTACACAGCAATTACAGACAGCCTTTTCCGCCCGGAAGGCGGCGGGGATTGAGAGAGAGGGTTTTGAAACATGGGAGAGGCAAAAGCAAAAAAGCCGATTGATTTAGGCAATGCGAAGATAGGCAAGCTCATACTTACCTTCGCAATACCGTCCATACTGTCGCACCTGGTTGCGTCGATTTACAACATAGTGGACCAGATATTCATAGGGCAGAACATAGGCACCCAGGGCACAGCGGCCTCACAGGTAGCCTACATGCTTGTGCTCTTCATGACGGCCTGCTATGTTTTAATTTCCACAGGCGCCGCGTCGAAGTTCAGCCTTGAGCAGGGCGAAGGCGTTAGCAAGGAAAAGCAGGGCAAGGTTGTAGGCAACGGCTTCTTCTGGCTGCTTGCCGTGGGCATAGTCCTCATGGTCGTTGTCCTCATCTTCAAGGAGCCCCTTTTGAAGCTCTTCGGAGCCAGGGACAATGAGGAAGTTCTGAGCTATGCATGCGACTATACCTGGATCATTGCCATTGGCATGCCGTTCCAGATGTTCGCAGCCGGCGGCGCAATCATAATCCGTGCGGACGGAAGCCCCACATACTCCATGATGACCACCTTATCCGGCGCCATTTTGAACATTGGCCTTGACGCCCTCTTCATGATGGTCTTCGGATGGGGAATCCAGGGCGCAGCACTTGCAACAATCATCGGCCAGATAGTATCCGCCATCATATGCTTTGCATACATGTTCAGGTTCAAGACCATAAAGTTCAAGGCCAAGTACATGCTTCCCAACGGAGAGGCAACCGGCCAGATCTTCCGCCTCGGACTTGCGGCAGGCCTCATGCAGTTCGCAATCATGATCGTGCAGACCATCATGAACAACATGCTCAGCAAGTATGGTGAGTCAGATCTCGTCAACGTCGTAACCGAGAACAACATGACCGTCCCTTCAGAGTATCTCGTGGACGGCGTGGCCACAGAGGCGGCCATCGTATCCTATTCAAGCGCAACGGCCCTGGCCGTGGCGGGGGTGGTCGCGAAGATCAACTCGATATTCAACGCCACCATATACGGCATAGCGACCAGCGTCCAACCAGTCCTAGGCTATAATTACGGTGCCAAACGGTACCACCGAGTCCTGAAGACCTTCATTGAAGTAATCATCATATCGCTCATCGTAGGCCTTGTGGCGTTCACGCTCTTCCAGGTCATCCCGAAGCCTATCCTTCACATCTTCCAGAAGAGTGATGAGCTGTATGATGAATTCGGAACCCAGTACCTGCGCATCTTCATGGGAGCCGTCTTCCTGACTGCAGTTCCTATAACCGTCTCGAACTTCTTCCCGTCCATCAACATGCCTGTGCGGGGCATTATCGCATCCGTCTCCAGGCAGATCATCTTCCAGCTTCCGCTCATCCTCATACTTCCCATATTCTTTGGAATGGACGGCGTCCTTTATGCCGGATGCAGCGCAGACTCTGCAGCATGCCTCCTTTGCATAATCCTTGTTCTTCCTACGGTTGTAAAGCTTGCCAGGGCGCCCAAAGACCCTGACATCCTTCCTCCCCAGCAGGCTGAAGGCGCAGAGCCCGCTCTAGCTGCTGCAGCCGCCGGCGCAGACGGCTTTGTGGCAACAGACAACACAACAGACAACGTTCTGTATGATACAGACAGCACAGCCCTCAACGCAGCACCCGCAGATGAATCTCCTGCAGACGAAGACCCGTTCGCATCTGACGCAGAGGTAACCGCATCGCCTGCTGAAGACTGGGCAACAGAAGCTCCAGCAGAAGAGCCCGCCACAGAATCTCACCTCGTAGCCGAAGAGGCCATATATGCGGCCATAGCCGCCGGCGCCACAGCAGAGAAGTCTGCAGAAGAGCCTGTGGCAGATGAGGCCGCCGCAGAGGAGCCCACGGAGGCAGAACCTGCAGAGGATGTGCCTGCAGAAGAGCCCGTACAGGAAGAACTTTCCGCAGAGGCAGAAGCCGCAGCAGAAGAACCCGCCGCAGATGAGCCCCCTGTGGAAGAAGAGCCCGCCGGTTCCACTCCGGAAGAGATTCCGGCAGAAGAGACCGCTGAGGCAGAGCCTGCAGACGAGGCTGCGGAT
>JAJPZC010000029.1 GCA_021204585.1 Clostridia bacterium | reverse complement strand
CACCTGCGCCACACCTGCGCCACACCAGCAGCACACCAGCAGCCGCTCCTGCAGCCCAACCTGCAGCATACCTGCAGCCACTCCTGCAGCACACCTGCAGCTTCACCCGTGGCCTTCATACGGCCAATACTCGCACATATGCGCCCCTTTCCGGGCGCCTGCACAAACACCCGCAGCCTCTCCGCACGGCTTCATGCGCCGTCCCAAGGCCGCACATGAGCCCCTCCGGGGACTCATACAAGCCTTAATCTTGAGGCTGTGCACGCCCTTTAAAGGGCACGAATACGGATGCACCTTGTGTCCTGCGGGCAATGTATCCTGCACGGAGCCCTGCCCCGGGGCACATCCTGTCCGCGCATGCGCAAGGCACGCGCACATATACATACACATACACGGAGGAATATAACAAGTTATGAAGAAAAAGAAGCTCAATGAGCGCTACTACTCTCACATGAAGGAGGTTGCCAGGACAAAGGAAAAGCCCTTCGAGAAGAGGATAGAGACCAAGTACCAGAGCGTCATCGTGATCCCTAAGGGGTACACGCTGGAGGACATGATGGACATGGATGACAGCATCATGGGAGGCGAGGAGCCGCAGTACATCAAGGAGGTGAAGGTGATCTTTGAGTAGGATCGTAAACAGAAGAAAATACCGCAAGGACGTGAGGGGCTTCCAGCGCCTGACGCCCGAGAGGCAGGACCTTGTGAGCATGGTTCTGGACAACCTTAACAGCGGCTTAGGCCTTTGGCACCGCAACTGGACGTCCGGATGCGCACCCGTGTCCACCGCCACCGGCGAAAGCTACAGGGGCACGAACAATTTATATCTGTCCCTTGTCGCAATGGCCAAAGGCTATGAGGACAACCGCTGGGTGACGTA
This sequence comes from Clostridia bacterium, assembly GCA_021204585.1. Classification (GTDB taxonomy): domain Bacteria; phylum Bacillota; class Clostridia; order Christensenellales; family Borkfalkiaceae; genus Coproplasma. Next base: position 15,640 of record JAJPZC010000029.1, on the reverse strand, counting down.
CAAGCAGATAACGGATAACGGATGGCATTTCAAGATAGGCTCCGGCGGAGGAACGCTTGGAAAGGGCAACAACGTCACCATAGTGTTCTTCGACAAGAAGGAAAAGAAAGACAAGAAGGATAAGTTCGGCGAGTCCGTGCTGGAGAGCAAAACCGCGGAGGAGGAGTTCGGCGAATCCGTACTGGAGAACAAAACCGCGGAGGAGAAGGATGAGTACGTCCGCAAGAACATACACTTCGTCCGCAAGGTCTACAATGTCTACAACGCAGACCTCGTGGAGGGAATGCCCCCTCGCAGGAACCCCTTTGCAAATGAAGGCAGGAACGAACGCGTGGAAGCGCTCCTCGAATACTGGTCCAAAAATCAGGCTAAGATAGTGTACGGCGGGGACGAGGCCTTCTACTTAAAGGCCAGGAACGAGATACATCTTCCGCCCCGCGAGGACTTCAAGTCCTACCCTGAGTTCTACACCACGGTGCTGCACGAAATAGCCCATTCCACGGCCCATCCCGGCCGCCTGGACCGCCCCTTCTACGCCTACGGCTCCGACGAGTACAGCATGGAGGAGCTCCGTGCGGAGATATCCGCACTGTTCCTGTGCCAGGAGTACGGCGTGGCCCTCACCGAGAGGAACGTGAAGAACGAGAGCGCATACGTCCGCAACTGGATACAGAGCATAAAGAGCGACCCCAACGCCCTCTTCAAGGCCATAGCGGATGCAGACAGGATCTCCCGCTTCGTCTTCGCAAAAGAGTACGAGGCAGGCCTCTACAAGAACCCGGATGACGAATTCTCCTTTGCCGCGGATGCCGCGGAAGATCTCTCCCGCAGGGAGCAGCCCGAATACACGGAGATCTTTACAGTGACCGTGGCCGGAGACGAAAAGCCGGCAGCAGAAAAGAAGAGTGAGCTTGAAGAGCTCATATCCAGGCCGGAGGTCTTTGTAGACACCACCAGGACCGGCAGCAAGGGCCGCTACATTCCCCCTTCCCAGGTTGTCTCAGACAAGAGACATGCCTTGAAGGCCGTAGACCCGCTCACATCCATGTCGGACATCCACGTCTTTGAATGCGCCGCCCACACCCGCTCCGGAGAACGCTTCCTGGCCCTGTACAACGGCAGGGACCTCATGCGGAACATGGACAAGAGCCGCGCAACCCTCTTTTCCCGCCTCGCCGTCTTCTCTCATGACGAAGAGCAGCTCATACGCATAGTGAAGTCCTCCGCCATGTATGACAGCAATCTTCCGGAATCATACTACACGGACATGGCAAGGAAGGCCGTCAAGGACATGAAGAACCTGTGCAAAGAGGGAGTGCAGTCCTCCATGGCCCGCAGCCCCGCAGAAAGCATGTACCTTCCCGGCGAGGACAAGGCAGGCTGACCCCTGCACCCGGCCCGGGCATACACCTGCCTGCACACCGATGCACACAGGCTAACCGCCTGCACCCCGGCCCGGGCATACACAGGCCTGCACAACGATACACAGGCAAACCGCCTGTACGGCATCACAGGCATACAGCCTGCACAACAACACAATACACACACGCACGCGCAACGCCCGCTGTACGCCGCATACGCCTGCTTGAGGCGCCTGCAGCGCAAGGAAACCCGGCCACTAAGCCATGGGATCCAAAACCCGGCCCACGGCCCCGGATTTCCCGGTGCGTTCTCATTTTTGGTGAAAATGCAGAACAAATGTTCATTCTCAACCCAAATCTTTGTGCAAAGTGCACAAAAGAAGAACTAGTATGAACGAATGTTCATATCCAGCCCCGGAAAAACTTCCGTCTTACTGCCGCCCGGAGGGCACTGCCACACCTCCGGGAGGGGCACAAAGGGACCCGTTCCAGGGCACCGGAATGAGGCCGTACGGGGCCGTACGGGAGCCGGCAGCGCCTGTCCAAGACATAACATGGGGCCTGCACAAAAGCCGGCAGAGGCCGGCCTAAGGCCTGTACAGTGCCCGTCATAAGAACTGTGCTGGGCCCGTCATAAGGCCTGTACAAAGTCTTGCAGGTTGCAGCGGAATGCGGCTTTCCTTGTGGGCATAAAGGCATGCAGCGGAGCGCCGGGCGAATAAAAACTTAGGAGGAATATGAAAAAAGAGAATTCAGAGAACAACAAAGGCAAGGGGATCATAGTCTTCTGGGCTGCGGTCTTCGTAATGGCAGACCTGCTCATCTTCTTCCTGTACCTCATAACGGGTGCGGACGGAGCGGGGGCGGTCTTCCGCAACGGCTACTTCTGGCTTTCCGAAGGGGTCATAGACGGCGGCATAGTCATTGCCATCCTGTTCCTGCACAAGACGGACGCAGGGGGCATAGCCTTCGCGGCCAACGACCTGGAGAACACCTCATGGCTCACGCCGAAGCGCTTGAGGCACATCCCGGAGTTCCGCGTCTTTCAGCTGAAGGATGCGGGGCTTCAAAAAGACGGGATAGTGATAGGCGCAGAGAGGAAGGGCAGGGAGGTGGAGGTTACGGAGTCCACGCAGCTGCATGCGCTTATCGTAGGCACAACGGGCTCCGGCAAGACCACAGGGTTCGTGCACCAGAACATAGCCATCCTTTCCATGGCAAAGAGCAAGCCTTCCATGCTTGTTTCAGACCCCAAGGGGGAGCTGTATGCGCAGCATGCGCTGTCCCTGAAAAAGCGCGGGTACAAGGTGCTGGCCTTGGACCTTAGAAAGCCGTACTCCAGCGCACGCTGGAATCCGATGAACGTGCTTGTCCGCAGGATACGCATGATACGGGACCTGGAGAACAACCTGCAGTATGAGAACGGAAAGTACTGCGCCGCAGGCGAGACCTTCATGACGTTCAAGGACGCGCGCCTTCGCAAGCAGCAGCTCATGGATGAGATATATGAGAACGCGCAGGACCTCATTTACACGCTGTGCCCCGTGAAGAACAAGGACCAGCCTTCGTGGGAGGAGGGCGCCAGGAACCTAATATTCGGCTTCCTCATGGCCATGTGCGAGGACTGCATCTCCGGCAAGATCACGGAAAAGCAGATGGTGCTGTTCAACTTGTACCACAACATAACCGAGTACTGCTGCCAGGAGCCGGACACGCTGAAAGAGTACCTTCTGGAGGGCAGAGACACCTATTCCAAGGTGAAAGGGCTTGTCAACACAGTGCTTCTGACCACGGACCGCACGCTTGCGTGCTATCTCTCCGAGGTGAACCACTACATGCAGCAGCTCTCGGATGACGGCATCCTGTCGCTCACCATAGAGAACGAGATAGACATAGTCAGCATAGACGAAAAGCCCACGGCCGTGTTCATGATAGTCCCGGACGAGAGGGCGACGCGCCACGGCTTCGTAACGCTCTTCATAACGCAGATATACAAGGAGCTTGTGGAGAAGGCAAATCTCAACGCCATTCACGGGTGCACCAGGGAGGCCGCCTTAAAGCGCCATATGTACTTCATCCTGGATGAGTTCGGCAACCTGCCCAGGTTCCCGTCGGCAGACCAGATGGTGACCGTGGCCCGCTCCCGCGGAATACGCTTCCTGTTCGTTCTGCAGTCCTTCTCGCAGCTCACGTCCAGGTACGGGCGCGAGACGGCGGAGGTCATAAAGAGCAACTGCAACATCAAGATATTCATAGGCTCAGACGATGAGCCCACGCGCCGCGAGTTCTCGGAGCTCTGCGGGCAGAAAAAGATACGCTCCCTTTCAATAAGCACGAATGCGGAGAGCGTGTCATCCTCAAGCGCATCCGCTTCCACCCGGCCCCTCATAACCCCCGGAATGCTGGAGCGCATAAACGGCGAGAAGAAGGGGGACGCCATAGTGTCCGTAAGAGGCTTTGAGCCCCTCAAGACTGTGTTCACGCCCTCATTCGATCTCAAATCAGAATACTTCCCAGAAGGGGAGTGCAAGGAGACAGAAATGACAAAAGACTTCAACAAGGATGATTACCTGTATGACATATGCGGCATGATGCCCTCCGCCATGTGCGATGAGGCCATGGACCGCATAGAGGAGATGGAGCGGGAGGCAATGGAGGCAGAGGCCTCCCTGGAGGACCTGGATGCCCGGTGGTACAGCTTGAAGCGCGAGGTGGAGCTCACCTGCGGGGACATAAAGCCCTTCCTCAAGAACCAGGACGCCGCCACGCTGGACAAGATAGACATCAACTACATAGACCGCTATCTTTCCGTTCTCATGGCAGACTACAGCAAGGAGCCCAAGGCTCTCTCAGCAATTACTGCAGCCTTCCGCAAGATTACGCAGGAGCTTCTGCCCGCAATGCGCGAGGTCCAGGACAAGGCCCGCCGTGAGCGGGAGATATGCCCGGATGCATACTCTGAAGAGGATGCAGCCCCTGACGGGGATGCAGACGCAGACCCGGGCACAAATCAGGATGCAGACCCGGATACAGATCCGGATTTGGATCCGGATGAAGATGCAGATGATTCGTATGAAGACGGATGCGATGACCTGTATGACCCGGACTATGATCCGGAAACAGACTAACCAACAATAATTTAGGGAGGATATGAATGAATATTAAGATCAAGACAACGCTTATTCTCGCCCTCGTGTTTGCGGCCATAGCGGCCCTTGCCGTGGCGGGATACATGTACCTGTCCCATGCAGGCACTGCCGCAGACTCCGGCGTGCTCTACGCCAGCGCGGACGAGGCGCTCTGCGACCACGTCTATGAAGACACCACGGTGGCTCCCACGTGCACCACGCAGGGCTATACGGAGCACACCTGCACCCTCTGCGGGGACACGTACCAGGACAATTACACGGACGCAACGGGCCACAGCTATGTGTCCTGTGACATTCCGGCCACATGCACGTCCAACGGCTACACGATCCATACATGCATGTACTGCAACAGCACCTACACGGACAACGTGACGGACGCCCTTGGCCATTATTACACGGATACCGTATACACGCCCACATGCACGGAGCGCGGCTACACGCTTCACACCTGCCTCACCTGCGGGGAGTCATACAAGGACACCTATGAGGACGCTCTCGGCCATGACTATGCCGCCACTGTCACGGAGGCCACCTGCCTTGAGGGCGGATACACCACATATACCTGCACAGTATGCGGAGACACGTACCTCGCAGACGAGATTGCGCCCCTGGACCATGATTACACCATTACCGTAAAGGAGGCCACATGCACCTCATACGGCTACACAAAGAACGAATGCAGCCGCTGCGGCATTTCATACGTAACGGATTACGTTTCCCCTCTGGGGCACACATACGAGGTGCAGGAGGTAATACCCGCAACGGAGGAAGCCGTGGGGTACACGATATACAGATGCTCCACCTGCGGGGACGTCATGCTCTCAGACTTCTGCGACTCCGGCGAGGACGGCTACGTGCACAATATGGAGTACGAGATAGTGGAGCCCACCTGCACGGAGTATGGCTATATCTCCTTCTGGTGCACGGATGAAGACTGCGGCTATGCATACGAGATAATAAACGCCGCCCCTGCGGGCCACACGGAGAAGACATACTACGTTCCCGCCACCTGCGAGGAGGCGGCATGCATGAAGACAATATGCTCCGTCTGCGGCGAGATTCTGTCCACGGAGGAGGTGGCGCCCGCCACGGGCCACACGTATGAGGGCGTCATAACCGCCCCCGGGTGCCTGGAAGGCGGCTATACAACGTACACCTGCTCCGTATGCGGAGACAGCTATGTCACGGATTACACAAACCCTAAGGGCCATATATACAGCCTGGTAACCACTGCTTCCCGCTCTTCCAAAACCATCTCTGCATCCTACACGTGCACGGGCTGCGGGGATGACGCCACGGACAGCCTCATGGTGTCCTTCACCGGAACATCCGGCACGGTGTACACCAGATACTTCACGGACGGTTCCATGTCCTATGCGGCCCTGCCGGGAGACACGTACACGGTGCGGGTATATGACATATCCGGAGAAGAGAGTGTCCTTGTGGGCATATTCCCCATAACAATGTCCACGGAGGAGTCCAATGACCTTCTGATAGACGGCAACGTGCAGACGGCAACGCCCACGGAGTCCACGAAGACCGTACTCAACCCCGTTTCCTCCACGGAGGAGATACACAACCTCAGCATCTTCATCCAGAACGATGACGAGGCCTGCATCCTCTACATCACGGCCGTATGCTCCAGCTGCGGCGAAAGCCTCGCCTCGGAGCTTACGGTCCGCGCCACCTTCGCAGACGGCACGATGCTCAACCTGTCCGCAGACAAGTACGGGGCTCTCAATTACTCCGGCCTTGCCTCCGGCACAGAGATAACTGTCCTCTCCGAAGACGGTGATACAGCCCTCTATGACTTCATCATAGGAGACACGGAAGGTGCCTCAACTGGCACCGGCATGTCCGGCTCCACAACAAGCGGGGACACAGGCACAGGCACAAACGGCGGCTCCTCAAATTCCGGCACAGGCACGGACGGCACCGGTACAGCGGGAGACGGCAGCGGCACGGACGGCAGCGGCACAGACGGCACAGCGGGAGACGGCACGGACACGGATGCGGAGACCGGGACAAAGAGCGGCAGCGGCAAGGCGGTGGCTTGCATCATAATTGCCATCATTATAATTGCCCTTCTCGCATTCGTAATACTCAAGGTCATGAAGTCCCGCAAGGCAAAGAAGGCCGCAGAGGCAGAGAAGGGCGGAGACTCTGAGGAGGACGCCGCGGACGATACGGACAATACGGAAAACACGGACAAGGGGGAGAAATAATTGAATACGATACTGAATCTGCTTGAAGACAGCACCCTGGACTCAAGCCTTGCCTCAATCGTGGCCAAGCTCCAGTCCCTTATAGACAGCTTCTGGGTGTACATAGTCATAGCCCTCGCGGCCGTGGTGGTCGTATGGGGAGCGTACATCGGCATAAGGATCGCCATAGCGCACCGCAACGAAGAGAAGATAAATGCGAGGGACATGATCAAGAACCTCATCATAGGCATCGTAATCATCTTCGTGGTGGCCATGGGCGCCCCGCTTCTCATCCAGGGCCTCTCTGCATGGGTGGGGTAAGACCCCGGCCTTAAGGCCCCGGGACGCTCATTCTGCGTCCCATGAAGGACAGGCCTGTCCTGCAGCGCAGCCGCTGCCGGCATGCAGCGCCTGTCCGGGGGCGGGGAGGTAGCATATGATAATCTGGCTTGAAGAGCTGGTGGTCCAGGTCTTTCTCTGGATGCTGCAGCTCATAGACGGCATCATGAGCCTGTTCAACGCCATATGCGGCATAGACGACGTGGTGTATGCGGGCGAGGACGTGAACATTATTGAAAGCACCCTCACCAACTCGACAATAACATCGGTCTTCTGGTGCATCGTAATAATAGGCGTCGGACTGGCGTGCATATTCACGATTGCCGCCATTATAAAGAACATGATAACTTCGGACAGGAGCTTGAGCGCCATCGTAGGCAGGTTCTTCCTGTCCATACTCGGAACAATAGCCATGCTGCTTGTGGTGATCCTGGGGATATTGATCGCAAACCAGCTTTTAAAGCTCCTTTCGGACACCTTCAGGCTCAACACGGACATGAGCCTTTCCACGGTCATCTTCAACGCCTGCGCGGGCAAGTGGCAGAACGGCTTCACAATAAAGGACTTCAACCTGTACTCAACGTCCGTTTCGGACCTTTTGGGGGATTACAACACGGTGCTGTGGTTCATTCCCACGGGCTGGGAGGGAAACGGCATGATAGACCCCACGTCGTTCTATTACCTTCCCTCGCTGGTTGCCTCCGCCATGCTTTGCTGGCAGCTTTTAAAGGCCCTCGTCTCAATGGCCCGCAGGCTCTTTGAGATAGTGTACACCTTCTTCTGCATGCCGGTTGCCATGAGCACGCTGCCCCTGGACAACGGCGCAAGGTTCAAGCACTGGACCAATGAGTTCATCAGCAAGATCATTCTTGCCTTCGGCTGCATCCTGTCCGTGAACATTTTCTCGCTCCTGCTGCCAATATACACAAGCCTCACGGTGCCCAATGCGGGTTCGTTCGCAAACGCCGTCTTCCTGCTTGTGCTCATTATCGGCGGCGCAAGCATAATACCGGAGGGGCAGAAGCTGTTCGTGCGCATATTCTCCTCAGGAGACGGCGGGGATGACGGCCATGTGGTACACAGCATCTGGCACAGGACGGTGCAGTTCGGCACGGCAGCGGCCCTTGCCACAACGGGCGCCGGCATGGCGGCATTCAAGTACATAGACTCAGACATGAGGCACATGTACGCAGGCAATGACGGCTCCGGCGGAGATGACGGGGCATACAGGGACTCTTCAGACTCAACAAATTACACAACCGGCTCAAGCGAAGGGGAGCCCTTCAATGACTTCTTCTATCCAGGCAATGACGTGGAAGACAGCGGCGGCACCGGCTCCGGCACAAGCGGAGGCGGAAGCGGCGGCTCCGGCAGCTCATCCGGCGGCACAGCCACAGGCAGCGGCTCAGGCGGCTCCGAAGGAGATGCGGGCGGCTCATATGAAGGCGGCTCCGGAGGAGATGCGGATGCAGGAGGCTCAGAGGGAGGCTCCGGAGGAGACTCCGGCGGAGGAGATACGGGAGGCGGAGACGCATGAAAAGACTTATTCCAAAGCAGACAAAGGTCAAGAACACCGTCTGGAAGTGCTACAGCATGCCGGACATCATTGTGGCCCTAATACTTTTTGCCATCATATTCATCTGCATGACCTGCTCCGCATACGTATGGGCGGTTATATTCGCCCTCATTACCGTTGGCCTTTTGATGCCAACCCAGGACGGCATCATGTACACGATCCTTTTAGACAACGTGCGCTTCCTTGCTTCAAAGAAGAAGTATGTGAGGGGAGCGTTGTACAAGGAGAGCGTGGAAAGCCTCACGGCCCTGAAGGACATCCGTGCAGACGGCTGCGTGGAGTACACGGGCGGCTGGTACGGAAGGGCAATACGGATAGGCCAGAAGAACTTCGGCATAGAGGAGGATTACAGGCAGAACATGGACATAGACTGCTTCGCAAGAGCCCTCAAGATGCTGGATCTTACCCAGTGCTGTGAGCTTGTCAAGACGGAGCGCCCTGCCAACCTGGACCGCTTCTCCAAGAAGCTCTTTGCAGAGCTGAACGCCCCGGACCTCCCGGAAGTCCGCGCTAAGATTCTCTCCGGAAGGATAGACAGGCTGGACAGCATAAACAACGTGCGCAGGCAGTATCTTTCCAGCTTCACCCTTGTGGTATACGGGCGCAATGAGCAGGATCTGGACAGCACGGCAAACAGTATGGCGGAAGAGATAAGAAAGGCCGGCCTGCAGGCGGAGATAATGTTCGCGCAGGATACGGCGGTATTCCTCAAGTACGCCACGGGCACAAGGGCGGGAATGCTGGAGCGCGAGGTGGCGGAAATCAGGCAGGACAAGCTTGCTTTATGGACGCAGCCGAAGGAGGTGTCCTTCACAGGCTCTTCGTTTTCACAGGACGGCCTGGAGGGCGTGTGCCTCTCCGTTGCAGATTACCCCTTGAGGGTTAACAACGCATGGGGCAGCAGCCTCTTTCACATCCCCGGCACAAAGGTGGTAATGCACTTCAAGCCCGTGGACAGGTCCAAGGCCATAAAGCGCATAGACAAGTGCATCTCGGACATGGAAGCAAAGCGCATGACGTCATACAAGGCCAGCGAGGCCACATCCGCAGAGACTCACAGGGAGACCATGATGGCCCTTCTGGACTCACTGCAAAAGTACAACGAGACCCTTATGGACGTCTCAGTAACAATTACCGCATACAACTACGGCAGGCAGCCGGACTTCAAGAAGAACATGAAGAAGGAGCTGTCCCGCAGGGACTTCCGCCCCGCAATGCTGTACGGCTGCCAGACGGAAGGGTACAGGAGCACCTGCCCCTCGCCCTTAAGCTCCATAACCCGCTATGAGCGCGGCCTGGACAGCCAGACGGCGGCCGCGGTGTTCCCCTTCACAAGGACATCCGTTACGGATGAAGGCGGCGTAATGCTTGGAAGGACCAGAAGCGGCGCGCCTTTCATCCTGGACATATGGAAGAGAGGCTCCCTGTACCAGAACTCAAACGCCATGATAATAGGCAAGTCCGGTTCAGGAAAGTCGTACTTCATGAAGACCCTCATCGCAAATGAGTGGTCGGACGGCGTCCGCATCATTGTACTGGACCCGGAGAATGAGTACACAACTCTCGCGCACAACCTTGGCGGCTCCGTAATAGACGTCGGCAACGCCACGGAGGGGCGCATAAATCCCTTCCACATATACTCAATACTCTCAGAGGACGGCTCTCCGGCCGGCCCCGAGATTACCTTCAACACTCATTTAAAGACCCTGGAAGGCTTCTTCAGGATAGTCCTGGAGGGCGCCCACTCGGACGTCATAGAGCTCATAAACAGCCTTGTCATAGACGCATACGCCCTCAGGGGCATAACCCGCGAAACAGACTGCGAAGACCTTGCTCCGGAGGACTTTCCCACGTTTGCAGACCTTCTGGACGCCCTTGAGGCCCGCCGCAAGGATACTGCGGACGAGATAACGCTAAAAGAGCTCCGCACGGCTTCCCTGTACCTGGAAAAGTTCGTGTCCGGAAGATACTCGGACATCTGGAACGGCCCCAGCACAATGGCATCCGGCACTGACATGTCCGTGTTCAACTTCCAGTCCCTGTTCGCCAACAAGAACAACGTGGTGGCCAACGCCCAGATGCTTCTCGTGTTCCGCTATGTGGAGCAGCAGATAATAAACGCGCGCGAGGCAGGCCGCAGGGGAGAGAGCGTCCGCACCATGATAATCGTGGACGAGGCGCACCTCTTCATAGACCCCAAATATCCCATCGCCCTGGACTTCTTCTATTCCATGTGCAAACGCATAAGAAAGTACAACGGCTCCTTTATCCCGGCCACGCAGAACATAGCAGACTGGAACGCAAGCGAAGCGCTTCGCACCAAGACAACGGCCATAATAAAGAACTCCCAGTACATGTTCATCTTCAAGCTCTCGGCTCCGGACATGAAGGACCTCACGGAACTTTTCGGCGCAGGGGAGAGCTTCAACACGGAAGAGCAGCGCCGCATCACGGCGGCCGCAACGGGCAACGCATTCTTCATAGGCTCCACGGAGCTCCGTGAAAGCCTCAAGGTGGAGGCAGACAGGTTCGTTTCAGACCTCTTCACCAAAGACACACCTGCGGACACGTCCGCAAATACACAAAATTCAAAGGAGGGAAATTAACATCAGTTACATCACCAACACAACAACAGGCAGCGCATCCGCATATCCCGCGGATGCAAAGCCCGCTCCCCTGGACCTGTCTCTCCTTGAGAAGGGCTCAGGCTTAGACATTACATCCAATGCCAATATAACCAATCTATATAATACCCCTGCCGCAGGGGCAGAAATATATGACACCCCCGCTTCAGAGGCGGAAACACTGCCCGCAGGGCCGTTTCCTGTCACCATGCATGACATCGCAGACATGCAGATGTCTGCAGAGGAACAGGTGCCTGCTGTAGAACAGCTGTCTGCAGAGGAACAGGCTCCCGGAGAGGAGCAGGCACCGGACCTTGCGCCGGTGCAGATACAGGACTTCGGAGCTCAGCAGGAACAGATAGTGCCGGAGAGCGTGGAGGAGGAGCTTGCACACGTATACAAGGGCGTGGTCATAAGGCCTCTTACGCCGGAGGAGTCGGAGGAGTACAGGCAGTGGGCGGAAACTGCCAGGGAGAAGCAGCATACGGCGTTCAAGGTCTTCAGGAGAAAGCTTGCGGCAATCATAACGCTGGCCGTCATAGCGTTCATATGCATCCTATGCGCGGCCATAGGAGCCGCTCTGGAAGCGTACGGCATATCGGCTTCCGCAGACACCATTTCATATGATGCAACGTACAGGCACCAGCTGGACCTGGACCTGCCCATGACCATAACGGTTAACGAGACCGGATATTATGCAGCATATCTGTACGGAGACCAGGCAACAAGCTCTTCAGGCACGGACATCGTGGAGGACGGCGTCATATTCAATTTTGCGCCTACGACTTTTGAGATTGTAATTCCCAAGGGGCGCAAGGTGACGCAGTACGCAACATCCATTGTGTACGGCAGGATATTCGACTTTTCCCTGTCCGGACCCGTGAGCCTGTCCTTCAACAACGTGATGGAGGGTTCCACCTCTGAGGACACGTCCGTAATATACTCATTCAACGGCCTCACGGACGGAACGTATACGCTTTCTTTCACAAAGAACGAATACCAGTACTCACAGACTTCGCTGGGAGGGACGTATGAGAGTTACTCAGGCGACGTTGTCACAACTTTTACATTCACCGTGGACACAACGGCTCCCGTCATAAACGGCATCAGCCAGGACGAGAACAATCCCACATACGTAACGGGAGACTTTACAGTCTCCGCAACGGATGGCGTTTCCGGAGTATACCAGCTGGGGTATCAGGGACCGGGCCAGTCCGTGTTTGTGTGGTCTACAATCAACACAAGATCCTTCACTCTCGCTTCAGACGGAGAGGGCTTATATATGTTATGCGCGAAGGACAATGCGGGCAACTCGTCGGATTATTATTACGTCTGCATGGACGCCACGGCGCCGAAGCTTACCGCGAAGGGAGCGGACTTCAATGACGTAACGGACGGATCATTCTCCGTAACGGCCACTGATGCCGGCGGCTCACTGACCCTGTACTGGTGCAAAACGGACACCGGACAGTGGTATGCGGCGGAAGGAGGAACGGTAACCATTCCGTACACGAACGGGGACGGAGAATACGGTTTTTACGCCGTGGATGCGGCAGGAAACACTTCCGCAAAGTACTATGTCACGTTGAATACGGCCGATATTGAGGGTTTTTTCGTCACAAATGACTCAGACAACTCACAGTACTTCTATTGGAACAACAGCAACTGGTCGGCGACTATGGACGGAGAGCCGTACGAGAAGGGCACCTGGATCACGGACGAGGGAGACCACGAAATCATCCTCACGTCCAAGTACGGAGACACCCTGGAGTACAGCTGCACCATAGACCATTACTACATGGCGGCGGAAACAGTGGCTGCCACCTGCGCCGAAGAGGGCTACACCCTGTACTGCTGCACCCACTGCGGAGACACGTACAAGGCAGACTTCGTGGCCACAACTAAGCATGATTACAGAGCCTCTTACACGATGCCCACCTGCACGGAGCAGGGCTATATGACGTACACCTGCACAGACTGCGGCAGCTCCTACACAGACAACTACACTCCTGCGACAGGCCACTACTACACCAAGACAACCATAGAGCCCACATGCGATGCGGAAGGGTACTGCCTGTACGAATGCATTGTTTGCCATGACTCCTATACCACGGATTACACCCCTGAGACGGATCATGATTATGTCTGTACGTACACGGCTCCCACATGCACGATGGCAGGCCTGTACACGTACACATGCTCCATATGCGGAGACACTTATGTGGAGGAAGTCGGATACCCTACGGACCATACGTACGAGATAACCGTTGTCTCAAGCCCCACGTGCTGCGAGGATGGCGAGAGGTATTACAGATGCACCGTCTGCGGCTATGACCTCTACATGACTATCCCCGCCACCGGCCACAACTACGTGATTCTCACGCAGTACACAGAGGACGGAGACACCATGCGCACGTACATCTGCGAAGACTGCGGGGATGAGTACACGGAGGACCTCGGCAACCAGACGGAGTATGTGGCGGATTATGTGAATGAGCTCTTCAGCAAATACAGCAAGTTCATGTGGTGGATACTTTTAGCAGTGGCAGGCGTTTGGTCTGTGGTAATGGGCATCATGTACATCCGTGCCCGCAGGGCGGAGGACAAGGACAAGGCCCGCAGGATGCTTGTGAACTACATCCTTGGCCTCGTTATCATAGCGGTTATCATCGTTGCCGCACCGTATCTCGCATACGGCATAGCCTCTCTGGCAACATAAAAAGGTGCAAAGCTACCCCTGCGCCGCATAAGATCCAATTACCCTAATGGCCCTGCGCCATTATGAAATAAATACCATTTTTAATTTTCAAGCTAATTAACGCTGAAGGAGGTGGATTCCAGGCCGGAGGCACCCGCTTTATGTGCGCAAAACAAGAGATGCAGGGACGGCATAATGGCCGGCAGCAGCATGGCAGACGCAAAAATAAGCTCCTGCGGGTGCCTTGGAAGGCCAAAAGCAGGCTCTGTGGAGGAGTCTGAGACAACTTAATAGCTTGTGGCGGGATGTTAGATGCACTTAACTTTCCCCGCTTGCTTTTCCCGGGACAGCTGTATTATAATGCAGCTGTTCCCTGGGGGAAGGCAATCTTGAATACGGGAGGATATGGAAATGAGCAAGAAGAAGACAGAAGAGATACAAGGTTACAATGTCCCGGAGGAGCTGGTCCATGAATGGGCGGACAGCCATGATGATGACCCCAATACCCGCAAGGTTATCTGCCCCAACTGCGGAGAAGTGCTGGCGATTATTACCGGCGCAGCCAAGGGAATGCAGGTAGTGTGCCCTAAGTGCGGATACTCTACATTAATAGATGTAGGGGCAGACGGAAGCACCAAGTCCAGCACCATGACCAAGGCTCAGTATGAAGAGTTTCTCCGTAAAAAGAACAAATAGCAATATTGTCCGCTCCTGTGTGTAAGGGTGCAATACAATTAGAATGCATATAAAAGCTGAAGTGCTTTAAAAGCAATGCACTCCGGCTTTTTTCATCTGTATCAGCCTCCGGGCTTTTGGTACAATGTAAGCATGACATACTGCACTTCAGACATACATGGATACTATGATCTCTTCATGAGGCTTCTGGACAAGATCCGCTTTTCGGACCAGGACAGGATGTACATAATGGGAGACGTCGTGGACAAGGGCCCGGACAGCGTTAAGCTTCTGCAGCTTGTCTTTTCCATGCCCAATGTCACCATGATAATGGGCAACCATGAGTATGACTTTCTGAAGTACTGCAATACCCTCATGAAGCAGACGGAGGACAAGGACATAGTCCTTTCCAGGCTGCAGGGCTGGTTCCAGGACGGAGCCCTTCTGGACTGGGAGACCATAGACCGTCTGGGGAAGCTGGAGTTTTTCGTAGAGGAGCCTCAATGGACAGGAGTGCACGCAGGCATCCCCGTGGTCAATGGAAAGCTTGTAGACCCTAAGACGGTGTCTGAGGACTGGCTTGTCAATGACCGCAACCTCAAGGACCCGTCCGTCATACCCCGTGGCAGCAAATGCGTCATGTACGGACACACGCCGGTGCGGTATCTTACGGAAGAGGACAGGATACTGTTCTATCCCAGATACAAGGAGCTTGCGGGCAGCCCGCACATTACAGATTACTGCAAGATACACCTGGACCTGGGGACGTACATCTTCGGCGTCCTGGGATGCGTGCGTGTGGAGGACTGCAGGACGTTCTATGTGCAGCAGACAGTGTAGCGGAATTTGACGGCATAATTGAACTTGGTGACATTGTAAAGTCATGAGCTGCATTGATGATTGACATTGCAATGTTATTTTTTAATTAAAATAATGACATTAAAATGAGAGTTTTACATTGACATCAGTAACATTATAATGTTATAATCTTCTCACTTATAACTTATCATATGG
>JAJPZC010000109.1 GCA_021204585.1 Clostridia bacterium | reverse complement strand
GTGTATGGACTCTGCCAGTTCGTAAACACATCATATCTGTACCTTTCATCCAATTTCTTCGGCGGGGTCTCCATAGAGGCCATCCTGGGCATGAACAGGTCATACTTGTTCGTTGTCTTAGGCATAGTCGTTGTAATGGTGCTCAGCATAGTGGCTGTCTTCATGGGCACTGAAAAGAAGTCCAAAGCAGCCAAAGCCAAGGCCGGCTCTGCGGCCGGAAAGTAAGGGGGGGTGGCGGCAATGAAGAAGTACAAAGTTGCTGAGCTTATCATAAAGATCATAGCCGTCATCGCCACAGTCCTGTTCGGCGTAATCACTGTCGGCGGGGCCCTCATGAAGGAAAACGAGGCCGCCGTGAACCGCGCCCTCAATATCGAGACCACAAGAATTGAGCAGGGGGATGATGACGAGAACGCCGACACGCAGTATTACAAGTCATCATATGACAGCGTTGCGGAGGCCAAAGAGGCCAGCAAGGAGATGATCCGCGAGACCATGGAAGAGGGCGCCGTCCTTCTGAAGAACGAGAACAATGCGCTGCCTTTGAAGCAGGGTGCAAGCATAAGCCTGTACAGCGCATCATCCGTGGACCCCATAATAACCGGAACCGGTTCATCCGGCTCCTCAAACATCCTTTCCAATGATGAATTCGAGTCCGTGGATCTCAAGACGGCCTTTGAGGAGGTTGAGGACATGGACATAGCAGTCAATCCCGTCCTGTGGGATTTCTATGAGCAGGGCACATATGCAAGGCGCAAGAGCGGAGCCTGGGGAGCCGTGTTCTCCATAAGCGATGCCCCCTGGTCCAGCATTCCTGCAAGCGCCAAGAACGCAGGCTATGATGACGCCGCCATATTCGTTCTTTCCAGAAGGTCCGGCGAAGGCAACGACATGGGCTCCTATTATGCCGATGACATGATAAAGAGCAAGATATCCTCAAGCCTTACAAACGACGTCACCAACGGCAACTACCTTGCCCTGTCCCCCAACGAGATAAGCGTCCTTGAAGGCCTCAAGGCCATGAAGGATGATGGCACATTAAAGAGCATCATAGTGCTCATGAACACAGCCAACCCCGTGCAGTGCGACTTCATAGACGATGAGGCGTACGGCATAGACGCAATGCTCTGGTGCGGCACCCTGGGCGATACAGGCTCAGAGGGAGTGGCAAACATCATGTGCGGCAAGGCCAATCCCTCCGGCAGGCTCTCAGACACCTTCTGGAAGTACCATTACCTCAACCCCGTGGCAGCCAACTTTGCCATAGACCAGTACAACACAGGCGAATGGACGGAGTCCGTCTCAACCACCTGGCTGGACCAGGAGAAGGTCAACAGCTCAGATGCCGCCATGAAGGCCAACATGCAGGCCAACTCCAGGAGCACGGTATACGCAGAAGGCATCTACGTGGGCTACAGGTACACCGAGACCCGCTACGAGGACTACATCTTCGGCAGGGACAACACCGGCTCCTTCGATTACTACGAGAACGTCTCATACCCCTTCGGATACGGCCTCTCATACACGACGTTTGAGTACAGCGACCTCATCGTCTCCCTCAACCAGCGCACCAGCCTCTACGAGGACAACACATTCGACATCTCCGTCACGGTTAAGAACACAGGGGACTTTGCAGGAAAGGAAGTGGTGCAGATATACCTCCAGAAGCCCTATACGGACTACGACGAGTATTACGAGATAGAGAAGGCCTCAGTGGAGCTTGTCGCCTTTGACAAGACAGACATCCTGGAACCAGGCGAGAGCCAGACCCTCCACATGACAGTAAACGAGAGTGAGCTCACCTCATATGACACCTACGGCTATGGCACATACATCTTAGAGGACGGCGACTATTACTTCACAGCAGCCACAGACGCCCATGATGCGATAAACAACATCATAGATTACAAGAGCGCCGCAGAGTCCACGGTGCATGACCCCGTGGCAAACGGTATAACGGGCCTTGGGAACAGCGATCTTGTGGACTACGAGTACATAAGCTCCTTCGATGCATCCACATACTCTGTATCCTACAAGGCCGAAGAGGCGGGCCTTGCTGATTACGCCGTCAAGATTGAGAACCAGTTTGAGAAGTACTTCACCGACGGCAAGTCCACCAACATCCTTGACTACGAAGGCGCCACGTCCGGATTCTCATACATAACCCGCTCCGACTGGGAAGGCACCGTAAAGCTTGGCTTTGACGCCAGCGGCAACTGCCTCAACAACCAGGTCAAGGTGACCGTCACTGACGAGATGTACCAGATAAGGAAGGAGGCCATGTCCGACCCCGACCCCGACTACGGCGAAGTGCCCGATTTCGGCGTCTCAACGGACACGCCCCTCGTGCTCATAGACCTCAGGTCCTACGATGACGAGGATGATGACGTATCCAACGACGTGCCCATCGAGTATGACAACTCCACATGGGACGTGCTCCTCTCGCAGCTTACATGGGACGAAGTCAAGGGGCTTCTTTCCGACGGCTACAGGCTCACGGCGGCCATAGAGTCCATCGCAAAGCCTGAGACCATAGACTTCAACGGCTCCGTAGGACTTGTCACAAGGTACAACAACAACTCGTCCATAAACCGCGGGCTTGCAATGTCCACGGACGACCCGGACAAGAATGAGCTCCTGTGCTTCTATCCCTGCAATGGCGTCTGCGCATCCACGTTCAACAAAGAGCTCATGGAGCAGTACGGGGAGCAGTGGGGCGAGGACGGCCTCTGGAGCGGCATATCTGGCCTGTACGGAATGGGCATCAACATCCACAGGTCCCCTTACGGCGGACGCAACTTCGAGTACTACTCCGAAGACTCAGAGCTCACGGGACAGATAGCGGCCGAGATAGTCAAGGGCGCAGCGTCAAAGGGCATGTACTGCTACCTCAAGCACTGCGTCTGCAACGACCAGGAGACATACCGCATAGGCGGCTATGTATGGTTCACGGAGCAGACGGTGCGTGAGCTCTACTTAAAGCCTTTCCAGATAGCTATAGAAGAAGGCGGAGCTTCCTCCGTCATGACGGCAGAGCCCGCCTTAGGACTCGAGTGGAGCGGCCAGCAGGGCTTCGTGCAGACAGTGTTGAGAGACGAGTTCGGCATGACGGGCATAGCCGTCTCGGACTATCTCCGTGACGTGGACGGCAACTTCCTCAAGGCCATCCTTGCAGGCAGCGACCTTCCGGACGGCACTTACAGCGACCTCTTCGACAGCATCACCCTTGATGACTACGGTGACCTTGCATCCATGATGAAAGAGTCCGCCCACCATATCCTCTACACCGTAGTGCACAGCAGCGCCATGAACGGATTCTCATCCAACACCAAAGTAATAGTCATAACACCCTGGTGGATCGGGGTCGTTGATACCCTTCAGACAGTCTTCACTGTAGTCTTCGCTGTGGCCATGGCAGCCCTTATCGTAGACATCATATGCGGTTTCTTTGTCAAGGACCCTGAAACCGGCAAGCCCATGTGGAAACGGAGGTTCAAGAAATGAAGACATGCATAAAGACAACCGCCCTCATCCTTTTATCTTCCGTCTTCGCCCTGGCATTCTTCCTAATGGCCGGCTGCGAAAGCTCCGCCGTCAGAACAGATCCTGTTGACCCCACGTTCGATGACGTGGATGTGGAGGTGGAGTTAGGCGCAGGCAAGCAGCTTTCCGTGGATACGTCAGAAGACATCGAGTGGATGTCCGTTGACGAGACAATAGCCGAAGTCACAGATGATGGCGTAGTCATAGGCGTATCGCTTGGCGCAACCCAGATATTCGCCTTCTACAGCAACGAGAACACTTGCTTCAACGTAACCGTAATAGAGAACACCAGCGGTGAGAAGTACGGCTACACGATGTGGAGCGATGAATTTGACGGAGACAGCGTCAACATGGACAACTGGAGCTTCCAGACTGGCACCCAAGACACATACGGCTCCAGCACAGGCCCTTCCAGCTGGGGCAACAGTGAGCTTCAGTACTACCAGAAGTCCAATGCCTCCGTGCAGGACGGGCAGCTCATCATAACGGCCCAGAAAGAGTCCGAGTCCATAGGGGGCAAGAACTACACC
>JAJPZC010000123.1:2770-4106 GCA_021204585.1 Clostridia bacterium | reverse complement strand
CAAGGGCGGCATATTGCATAAAATAAACAGCGGTGGAGTTTGTATTGCAATTCTGCCATTCACTATATGGTACCGGAGGGGGAAATGAAGACATACAGCTTTAACAAGGGTTGGAGATATGCGCACCTGGACGAAGGGGACTGGAAGGAGGTCACTCTTCCCCATGACGCCATGATAGACGAGGAGCGCTCAGACGACGCAGCCTGCGGAGTGAACGGATGCTGGATTGTAGGAAGGGACTACGAGTATGACAAGAAGTTTACGCTCCCTGAAACCTTAAAGGGCAAGGTTCTGACCCTTGAGTTTGAGGGTGTATATATGGAGCCCGAGGTATTCCTCAACGGCGAGAAGACAGCCTTCCGCCCGTACGGCTACACCAATTTCTACGTGGACATAACAGACGCCGTAAAGTGGGACGGGGAGAACACCATCCGCGTCATAGCCCGCAATGCGGCCCAGCCCAACAGCCGCTGGTACTCCGGCGCCGGCATATACAGGCCCGTATGGCTTCACGTGCAGGAGCAGGCCCACATCAAGATGAACGGCCTCAAGATCCGCACCACCCAGACAGACCCTGCGGTCGTAGAGGTGCGCGTGGCCATAAACCAGCCCGGCGTGGTAAAGGCAAAGATCTCCAAGGCCGGCAAGGTTGTGGCAGAGGGAGAGTGCAAGTGCGAAGACGAAGCCACCTTTGCCTTTGAGATAGAGAACGCCGCCCTCTGGACTCCGGACACCCCGGAGCTGTATACCTGCACGGCTCAGTTTGAGGAGGACGTTGTCTCAGACAAGTTCGGCATAAGGCTTGCAACATGCAACGCCGCCACAGGCTTCTGCATCAACGGCCAGAGGGTCATCATCCGCGGAGGATGCATACATCATGACAACGGCATCCTGGGCGCCCGCTGCTACAGGGACGCAGAATACAGGAAGATAGAGATCCTTAAAAAGGCCGGCTACAACGCCATCCGTTCCGCTCATAACCCTTGCTCCAAGGCACTCCTTAGTGCCTGCGATGAGCTGGGCATGCTGGTCATGGATGAGTACGTGGACATGTGGTACATCCACAAGTGCAAGTATGATTACGGCAGGTACGTCATGGACTGGTATGAGCAGGACATAACGGACATGATAGACAAGGATTACAACCATCCTTCAGTCATAATGTACTCCCTCGGAAACGAGGTTGCAGAGACTGCGCAGGAGAAGGGCATTGAGTTCTTCAAGACAATGAAGGCCGTCTGCAAGAAGCTGGACCCGGACAGGATCGTAACCACGGGCGTCAACATCTTCTTCAACTTCCTTTCATCCATAGGCATGGGCCAGTACTCGGACAAGA
>JAJPZC010000123.1:1429-2670 GCA_021204585.1 Clostridia bacterium | reverse complement strand
GACGCGCGGCTGCTATGCGGCAATGGATGCGGCAGGATACAACTACGGCATTAAGCGCTACAAGCATGACGTAAAGAAGTACCCCGAAAGGGTCATCCTCGGCTCCGAGACCTTCTGCTCAGACGCATACCAGTTCTGGGAGCTTGCCAAGGACCGCCCCGCCCTCATAGGCGACTTTGTCTGGTCCGGAATGGACTACCTCGGCGAGAACGGCATAGGCGCATGGGAGTACAGGGACTATGCAGAGGACTTCTCTCACGGCAACGGCTGGATGACAGCGGGCGCAGGCCGTGTGGACCTTATAGGCACGGAGCTTGGCGAAGCCCTGTACACAAAGGTTGCCTTTGAATTAGAGGAAGGACCGTACATCGCCGTAGTGCCCGTAAACCACACCAAGGACAAGCATTCACCTTCCGCATGGAAGTTCTCCAACGCCATCCCCTCCTGGTCCTGGAACGGCCTCACCGGCAAGCCCGCCGAAGTGGAGGTATACTCCAGGGCACCTCGTGTGGCCCTCTACATAAACGGCAAGAAGGTCGGTGAGAAGAAGTTCAAGAAGAACTGCCGCTACGTCTTCAAGACCAAGTACGCAGACGGCGAGATCAAGGCCGTTGCTCTTGACAAGGACGGCAAGGAGCTCTCCACAGGCACCCTCACAACCGCCGGCAACGACACCCAGCTTACCGTAGCACCTGAGAAGACCCAGGTTAAGCCCGGCGAACTCTGCTTCATCCGTCTCCGCTTCACGGACTCCCAGGGCACCGTAAAGCCCCTGGAGCGCGGCAACATAACGGTCTCCGTCCAGGGCGGAGAACTGCTGGCCGTCGGCAGTGCGGCTCCCGTCTACACCGGCAGCTACCTCTCAGACACCACGGACACCTATTACGGCGAGGCCATGTGCGTAGTGAAGGCCGGCGAATCCGGCTCCGTATCCGTTTCCGCAACCTGCGGGGACAAGTCCGGCTCCGCCACAGTCTCTGTTGGCTGATCCCTTTCCGTTCCCGGGTCATATCATGACATCATTCCTTTCAGACACACCTGTGCAAAAGGGCATATAATCACAAAGGACCTTCATTCTCTTCCCCGGGAATGAAGGTTCATATACTATATCCCCGCAGCATTCCGGACGCTGTCTGCCCTCATACAGGCCATATGCAGGCCATATGCCGGCCATATGCCGGCCCATATTCCGGTTCATATGCCGGCCCATATGCCGGCCCATATTCCGGTTCATATGCCGG
>JAJPZC010000123.1:0-1329 GCA_021204585.1 Clostridia bacterium | reverse complement strand
GCAATCCGGTTAGGATATGGTACAATACCTCCGGAGGCAGCATATGCCATGCCCGCACGCCAGGGGCAAAGCATGCGCATGCCCCCCTAAGGGATGGATACAGCTCATTTGCCTGTTTGTCCGTGGACAAAATTAACGTCTGTCTGCGGGCAATAAGCCCGGCGGGCAGGGATATACACATACACATACAGATACACAGAGGCTCTTGCATATGAATCTTAAAGAGACAGCAATTGGCATAGAGTTCGGCTCCACACGCATAAAGGCAGTCCTTTGCGGCAAGTCAGGCGAGGTGCTGGCCAGCGGCTCATACACCTGGGAGAACCGGTTCGTTGGCGGCATCTGGACGTACAGCGTGGAGGACATAATATCCGGCCTCAAGGCCTGCTATGCAGACCTGAAGGCAGACGTCCTCTCCAGGTACGGCATTACCCTAACCGGGACCGGAGCCATTGGCATCTCCGCCATGATGCACGGCTACATAGCCCTGGACAAAGAAGGGAACCTTCTGGTGCCCTTCCGCACGTGGCGCAACAACCTTGCGGAAGACGCTGCAGACAAGCTCACGCAGCTGTTCTCTTTCCATATACCGGCAAGGTGGAGCATTGCCCACCTGTATCATGCACTCCTTTCCAAGGAGCCTCATGTGGCCAATATAGACTACCTCACAACCCTTGCGGGATACGTGCACCTGCTCCTCACAGGCCAGCGCTGCGTTGGCGTTGGCGAAGCAAGCGGCATGTTTCCCATAGATGAAAAGACCGGCCAGTACAACAGGGCCATGGCCATGATCTTCAACGGCATAGCAGAGGTCAACGAGATGCCCTGGAACCTGGAGGACATCCTCCCGGCCGTCCTGCCCGCCGGGCAGAATGCAGGCTATCTCACAGATGACGGAGCCCTGCTCCTGGACCCGGAGGGGGACTTGCATGCAGGCATACCCTTCTGCCCGCCGGAGGGAGATGCCGGCACCGGCATGGTTGCCACCAACTCCGTGCAGAGCGGCACGGGCAACGTCTCTGCCGGGACATCCATCTTTGGGATGGTTGTAATGGACAAGTACCCTAAGACTGTATACCCGGAGCTGGACATAGTAACCACTCCGGACGGCAAGCCGGTTGCCATGGTGCACTGCAACAACTGCTCCTCTGAGATAAACGCATGGATGAACCTCTTCCATGAATTAGGCTCCGTCTTCGGCGTGGAGATTTCACAGGGAGACCTCTACACCAGGCTGTTCCAGCATTCCCTCAAGGGAGACCCGGACTGCGGCGGCGTAATTGCCTGCAATTACACATCCGGCGAGAACATAACGGGAGTGCAGAACGG
>JAJPZC010000092.1:30654-54862 GCA_021204585.1 Clostridia bacterium | reverse complement strand
CAGAATTGCAATACAAACTCCACCGCTGTTTATTTTATGCAATATGCCGCCCTTGGGACGTGCGTTTCGTAAAATAGACTTAAGTCTTCGTAACTGTAAAGACCTGCCGCCTTTCCATGCCGCAATATTACAGCAGGGAAACGCTCCCCTGCAAATTTTACCGCCGGAATTTGCACATCCGGCAGCATAATCCGCACATGCCGCCGTTATGGTGTGGCCCTGCAGGAGCCGGGCCTGGGCATTGCTTTCGCCGTGGAGTTCTGCTTCATAGAACGCCCGCATGGAAAAACAGCCCGGCTTTGTGCCCGGCTGCATTTTATCCGGTGGCATATGACCGAAGCGGGATGCAATGCATCCGCCGCGGGTGCGGAATATGTGCGCTGCATGCGTGCGGAATATGTGCGTTGCGTGCATGCAGAATGTGTGCGTGCAGACGGAGACCTGCTAGCGGCTGAAGAAGCCTGCGGAGATTACGAAGAGACCGTCCTCCGTCTTGAAGGAAAGGACGCCGCCGTACTTTTCCGCCACGGCCTTTATGGAGCGGACGCCGAATCCGTGGTTCTCCTTGTCCGGCTTGGAGGTTATGGGGAAGCCGCTCTTGTCTAAGGCAATGGGCGTGCCCTCGTAGTAGTTCTCTATGCGTATGGTGAGGAGGTTGTCCCGCTGCATGGATGAGAGGCGCACGAAGCGGCTCTTCTCGTCCACCTTGAGAAGGTACTCTATGGCGTTGTCTATGGCGTTGCCGAAGAATGAGTCCAGATCGCCCAGGGACATGAAATCGAGGGCCTTGCCGTCCATCATGACGCTCATAGTGATGCGGTTTATGTCGCAGTATGCGGACTTCTGCATTAGAAGGACGTTGAGGTCGTCGTTTCCGGTGTCTATGTTGGTGTCATAGATGGAGATGGCGTCCTGCAGCTCCTTGATGTACCCCGGGTCTATGCCGGAACCGGAGAGCATGCCGCTTATCTGATGCTTCAAGTCATGGCACTTGATGTTTATGGTCTCTATGCTCTTTTTCGTGTCCTCGGACTGCTTCTTGTAGTTCTCGAACTGGATCTTGGCAAGGTTGCGCTCCTGCACCTTGTTGACCCAGCTGAACATAAAAAACTCTATCAAAAGGATCGTAAAGCTGAAGATTACGGTCACGGCGTAGAACAGATAGCGTATGACGGCCATATCATACTGGAGGACGGTCCCGGTGCCGGTCGCTTCCCCGTATAATGACCCGCACACTTCAAGCATCAGCTCCACTGCAAGGACGGCTATGAAAACGGCAAGGATGTAGCCGTTGAGGTCCCTGTCCATGCTGTCCTTGTACCTCGCCATCCTCCGCACAAAGGCGAACCATGCTGCTGTGAGACAAAGGATATGGATAACGAAGTAAAAAAGCCAGGACCAGACATCCGAACCGTACAGTATTACTACATACATGGACGGCACGTTTGTTATCATCAGAAGAATGTTGTACAGCCCCAGGCTTATTGTCGCAGCGCACTTGCCTGCAACGGTCGTGTACAGGATCACGCCCGGCTTTTCATCGAAGCAGAGGAACATCATGCCCACGGACACAGCGAAGACGACAAGGTACATTATGACGGAAATGCCGGCTGTCGTTCCGTCACTCATGGCATAGCCCCTGACGTAGACGTAGAAGTAGAACAGCCCGTATGAAACGGCGAAGCATAGGGCAATCATGCATGCAAAATACAGCGCAAGGCGCAGGCCGAACCTTCTCCTGCGCTTCAGCGTCCCTGCGAACAGCAGAAAGTATCCGGCCGTCTCCAGCGTATTTATGCCCATCAGATAAAGAAAGTGCCAGAATATTGAGTTGGTCATGTCTTTCGCCTCTGCCCCCTGTTCCCGCACGCCGCAACAGGCGGCGGGAAATGAACCAATGCTTAATGCGTACTCAGCCGTTCAGGCTCTCAAGGAGCTTCAGCGTGAACTCGTCTTTCTTCCCCCTGGACATTTTGAGGACGTCATTCCCCACGTACACGTCCAGCGAGTCCACCTTCTTCACCCACGCAAGGTTCACGAGATAGCAGCTGTTGCAGCGTGCGAAGCCGTCCTTTGGAAGCTTCGTCTCCATGTCCGAGAGGGCACCGAAGAATTGCGTCTCTCCGTCTGCCGTGTGGATTACGATATTGTGCTTCACGGACTCAAGGTAATATATGTCCGCAATGCGTATCCGGTACGTGCCCCTGGAATTGGTTACGGTGAGATACTCTGCTCCCTTGGAGCCCGTTCTTTTGTATACACGCCCCAGCATGGTCTTGAATGAGTTGTACTCCACGGGCTTCACAAGAAAGTCCAGGGCCTCCACCTCATACCCCTTGAGGGCGAACTGCTTTAGGTTGGTTATGAAGACTATCAGAACGGATGTGTCAAACTCGCGGAGCTTCTTCGCAGCTTCCATGCCGTTCATGTAAGGCATCTCTATGTCCATGAAGATGACGTCAAAGACCGGCTTGTAGCTGTCCAGAAACTCAAGCCCGTCCTTGAAATGTGTAATGGCGCAGCCGTGGCCCGTCTCTGCCTCATACTGTCTGCAGTATCCGCACAAGAGGTCTGCGGCGTTCATGTCATCCTCAACCAGCGCTATGTTCATCTTCCAGTCTCCCCTGCCGTCTCATTTCCCGGCGCATGTCCCCGCCGTGAGCACTTCAGTTCTGTCCCTTGCGGGCCGGTGATTTCAGGCTGTGTATATTTTACCCTATTGTCCTGCCTAATTTCAAGACTATGAAACACTTTTGCCATTTTATGCCTTTCAAAGATAAAGCAGCCAGGTTTAAAACCTGGCTGCTTCCTATCCTAGGGTATATGGTGTCCGCAGGGGGGAACACGGTGTGTTAAGCGCAGACACCATACGGAGATATTAAACTGTTGAGATATTAAGCTGTTGCCTCTGTGGCCTTCTGCTTCTTGTCAACGCCCATGAAAGCTACTACGCAGCAAGCTGCCATGGCGAGGACGCCGAACACGATTCCGACAATGAGATTTGTGGGGATAGTTTCAGTGATGACGCCGTTCAGGATGAGTCCTATGGTGTTGAGGCGCACGTTGAGGAGCTTGATGAATCCCACGCCCGTAAGCACTGCACCGAGAAGGATGGGAACTGAATGGAAGTCAACGAAGAGAGCCACGATGTCAAAGACAAGCCCCAGAACAAGGCATGCAATCATGCCTCCCGTGATGTCGCCCTTGTCCTTTCCGGTGATGCAGCAGCATATCAGGCATACAAGGGCCAATATGACGGCAAGAATGCATACGTAGAATCCTACGCTCTTTTTCTTAATGTTGAAGTTTACGCTGATCTTCATACTACACCTCCCTGTCATTCAGCCGCTGCAGCGTTCTGCGCCTTCCTGCAGTTGATTACATAAAGAGACACGTATGCAGCAAGGCAGCCGAGGGTTATGACGCCGAGAACAACGTCAAGAGCTACGATTGCGGACTCCCACCAAGGCCAGACCCTTTCGTATACGCCGTCCTGGACATGGCTGTTCGCATATGCATACAGAACGCGCTTGTTGGCTTCGCGGAGAGCTGCCTGTGTGGTCGTGTCTCCTTTCTTGCATGCGGTAAGGATTACGGAGCTGTAAGTGTCCATTGTTGTGTCGAACATGTCAGAGCCTGCCTGCAGGGTTTCAACAGCATGCATGAAATCCCATGCCGCATAGTCTGTTATAGTGTATCCCTTGAATCCCCACTCTCCTCTGAGAATGTCTGTCATGAGGGCATGAGAGCATCCTGCGTATGTGCATCCTATTCTTGTGAAGGATGTCATTGTTCCCATAGCGCCGCCCTTTGTGAAGGCGCCCTGGAATGCGCGGAGCTGTATCTCACGTGCTTCCTGCTCATTGATGAGTGTTACAAGTGAGCAGCGGTTCTCTTCCTGGTCGTTGAATGCGAAGTGCTTGGGGCAGGCGATGACGCCCTTGTCCTGCATTCCTCTGCATTCCTTCCAGCCCATGTAATACGACATCATGGAGTCTTCGGAGTAGTACTCAAAGTTACGTGCGGAGTAAGGTGTTCTGTGGATGTTGCATCCGGGAGCCCATACGGATACATATCCGATGGCAATTCCGTCTTCGCCGAAGAAGAGGCCTTCTGCATATGCAAGATCCTGGTTCCATGTGCAGGCAAGTGTGCACTGGGACTGGAATATTCTTGTTCCGAGTCCGCTGTATCCTTCAGGGTTGTCCGCTTCATCGTATGTGCCGGCCTGGAATCCTGCAGGGCCGTCGCCGTCCACGGATCCGCCGTAACCAATGGATGATACGGAACGGGTCAGGCTGTTGCCCTGTGTAAGGGCGGCCATTTCGCTCCAGCTCATGTTGGAAAGGAGCTGGTCCCAGATTTCATCGTCATAGTCCGTAACGCCGCAGACATCTTCAAATGTCACGCCATTCTTTGCATCTGTGATTATGCTGCCTTTCTCAACGTCAGCATAATCTCCGTTGGAGTAGTCAACGCCGGAAATGCTTGCCTGGCCGGAAAGAAGCTTCATCATTGCTTCAGAAGCGGTAAGCCCGTCCTGTGATGTGGGGAATGTGCTCCAGTCCTGACGTGTCACGTATGTGATGCTGGCATTATCGGGGCCTATGTTGTTGTAATTGGCGTCATCGAAGAGATTGGTGATGCTGGCGCCTGTCTCAGTGGATGTTGCCCAGGTTGTGGCATCTACGCCGTCTGTGTTGAGACTGTATGCCTCTCCTTCAATATCTTCAAGAGTGGTCTTCTTAACCATACCGGAATTCCCAAGCTCAGAGTGGTTTGTGGAATCCTTTACGGAGATGACGTTCTGGAGTGCTTCATGAGCGCCGTTGCCGACTGCGAAGTAGTAATCGCCGGGATCCAGGATGTACGTCTTGGCCTTGGTGTAGTCATAGCTTGCAAGGAACTCCATGGAAGCGGTAACCGTTACTTCTACGGCGTTTTCTGTGCCGGGCTCAATGTCTCCGGTCTTTGTGAAGCCCATGAGCTGGATGGCGGACTTTTCTACGCCGTATGTCTTGTCATATGTTGTGTAAGGAGCCTGTGCGTAAAGCTCAACGGCATCCTTGCCGGCAACCTCGCCTGTGTTGGTAACCTTTACGGTTGCAGTGATTGTGCCGTCTGTTGAGAACTCTACATTTTCAAGCTCTTCGCTGAACGTTGTGTAGGAAAGGCCGTAGCCGAACGGATAGCATACTTCGTTGTCATAGTTCCATGTGGAGGAGCCGTCTGCAGTCTCGTACGTGCTGGGCGTTGCTGTGGTGGCCTTGGAAGATTCATTGTTCAGGATGCTGTCTTCGTAACGGGTCTCGTAGTACTTGTATCCTACATAGATGCCCTCTTCCTCTGCAATGTAGTTTGTAGCGTACTCGCTGGAGCCGCCGACATATTGCTCAACGGCACTTGAGTTGCCGAATGAGTGGTCATACATGTTCTGGGCTGCCGGTGAGGAAAGTGAGCTTGCAGCATAGGTGTCTGTGAGGTGTCCGGAAGGATTTGTCTTGCCGGCAAGAATGTCTGCAAGAGCCTCTGTTCCGTTGATTCCCATGCCGCCCACATGAAGGATGGCGTCTATCTTGTCATCATTTGCGAGAGAGCCGACGCCGATTGGGTTGTCCTCGTTGAGAATGACGATGATGTGGTTGATGCCGGAAAGCCCTTCAACGTAGGAGATAAGGCTCTTCTCTTCAGGCTGCAGCTCCATGAATCCTGCCGGGGGATCAAGGCCTTCGCCTATGGAACGGGCCAGCCAGATTATAGCCGTGTCGCTGTAGCTTGAATAAGTGGTGTCAATTATGTTCTTCAGCCCGCTGTCATTCTGGGGATCAATCTCGCCCAGGTCGTAATCGCCGCCCACAAAGAAGTTGGGTACGCCGCGCTTTGTTGCGGAAGACTTTGCATAATAGTCATACAATGACTCGTTGATTTTGATATTGTCTTCCGTAAAGGCTGTCTTTACAT
This sequence comes from Clostridia bacterium, assembly GCA_021204585.1. Taxonomy (GTDB): domain Bacteria; phylum Bacillota; class Clostridia; order Christensenellales; family Borkfalkiaceae; genus Coproplasma. The sequence continues at coordinate 48,901 of JAJPZC010000092.1, read as the reverse complement.
CGACAATGTTGGCGTCATCCACCTGGCCTGCGCCGGCGCCGCCGCCGTAAACGGCATCTGTGGAGTTGCGTCCGAAGATGTTGATTCCCTTGTTCATAACGCTTGAGGAAAGGGGAAGAACGGTGTTGCCGTCAGCATCTGCCTGGTTCTTGAGCAGAACGATGCCTTCGGCCATGGTGTTCTTGATGTTCTCGATCTTTGCCTCAATCATCTCTTCGGTGGAATCGTAATCGCTGGGATACTTCGCATCACTCCAATCCTCAACAACGAATTTTCTGGACATGGTGCCCAGATTGGCGTTGATATCGGTCTCGTTGGCGAACGCTCCGAAAGAAATGCCCACGCAAAGCGTCAGAACTGACGCCATTACTACGGTAAGTCCGCGGAACAGGCCTGTGAGTTTCTGTTTCATTAGCAACCTCCCTTACTTATCAATGGCCAGCCCCCTGCTGGCCGTGTTCAATTTTAAAAGGGCAGTTCTGTTCCTTTGTAAATTTTCGCAGAGTGCAACTTTGTATGCGTAACTGCCGTCCCGTCCGGAGGGCAAAATACAGGACGCAATGCAATAAAAAAGACATTCTGCCATATAAAAAACAGAATGCCTGTATAAAATCCGTGATGATTTGGATGAGACCGCCCGGCAAACTTATTCATCCGGCAGGTCTTCGGATAAAGGGGCGGGCTTGAAATCCGCTGGGATGGGGATTGTTATGCTGATTGAAAAGATGTGGTTTTTGAACTCGACGTTCATGACGCCGCCGTACGTCTCCGTAGTGCGCTTCATGCTCAGCATGCCGTAGCCGTGCACGCTGGTGTCTTCCTGAGAGGTGACGGGAAAGCCGTTCCGGAAGCGGACCTTTTTCTCGCAGTAGTTCTCAAATGAGATGAAGAGGAACTGGCCGTGCCGGCGGCACTCCATGCGTATTACTCGCTTCTGTTCGTCCTCTATGTCCCCCACTGCACGTATGGCGTTGTCCAGGGCATTGCCGAAGAGCGAGAAGATGTCAACCGGGTTGATGAAGTCCAGGGAATGGCCGTCCACTACATAGGTGAGGCGTATGCCGGATTTTTCGCATACGAGATACTTGTTGGACAGAAGGACGTCCAGGGACTTGTTGCCCGTCTTGGCTATGGCGCCGTATATCATGACGGCGTTCTCGGCGTCTGAGAGGGCTATGTCCCTCTCCTCCACCCCGAGGCTCCGTATGGACTCTATCTGGTTCTTGAGGTCATGGCATTTGATGTTGATGAGCTCTATGGACCGCCGGTCCATCTCGTACTGCGTGGCCGCACTGCGCTGCATGCTGTCCAGTATCTCATTCTGCTTCTTGAGCTGGCCCTTGTCATACATGTAAAAGAACATGAAGATGACAATGAGATCAAAGCATATGAATACGGCACGCCACTCAAAGTAATTCGCAGCTTCAATGGACTGCCTGTTGTACTGCAGGATGTATACGACAAGGACAAGAATGAGTGCAAGCACAATGACGGATATGCGCTCCACTCCGAATCCGCCCTTGTCCGTCTTCAGTCTTGCAAGAGAGAACCAGTAGCACACGAAGTGGACTGCCACATACAATATTATCTCAACGGGAGCCGAGTAGAGAGTGATCTCCACCGGATCCCATCCGCATGCCGCCGCCACTATGCAGGCTACAGAATAAGAGAGGTTCTGTATCACAACCGCCGTTACCGTGCAGAACAGCTGGTCCCAGTAATTGGCCTTGAAGCATACGGGAAGGATGCCCAGGGACAGAAGGAAAGCAATGATGTATCTGAAGTACGGAAAGTACAATCCGAACACATATCCAAGTCCTGTGGACGCCGCAAGAAAAAGGACGAGGGTCAGTATGAGCCGCAGCACGAACTTCTTGCGCTTTGGGAATACCACGCCGAAAATAAGCACGGCGACAGCTATCTCCGCCGCATGCAGGAAATAGCCGAAGATGTCCTCGTTCAGGAATTCAAGCACGCTGTCCCAGAACGTCATGGCCTAGCATATGCCTCCCTTTCTGAAATAGGTGTTGAGGGCCGTGAGGAAATCCCTCTTGCGCTTTCTGCTCACAGGGAGCTGGTACCCCTCCCCTAAACAAACGTTTGCACCGTCAATGGATGTTACATAGCGCATGTTCACGAGGAACGAGTTGTTGCAGCGGAAGAAGTCATACGGCACAAGTTGCTCTTCCGTGTCCTTTATCTTTCCAAGCTGCTTGTACGTCTTCCCGCTGGATACGTGGTATATGAGATAGTGGTCCATGACCTCCACGTACATGAGGTCCGTGAGCATGATGCGCACCATGGAGTCGTTGTTGCGCACCACCACGTAATCCAGGTTCGTGAGCTTGATCTTGTCTATAATCTTGTCCATAAGAAGGCTGAACGAGAAAAACTCTATAGGTTTCACTATATAGCCGACAGCGTCCACCTCATACCCCTTTACAGAATACTGCACCATGTTCGTTACGAACACCAGAGCCACACTCGTATCAAGCTCCCTAAGCTTTCTGGCGCACTCCATGCCGTTCATCATGGGAAGCTCTATGTCCATGAACACAATGTCATAGTTGGCCGTGTAGTCCGTTATGAAATCCACGCCATTGGCAAAAATCTGTATGTTGAAAGAATGGCCCTTCTCTGTGCCATACTTCTCCACAAACCGGCGGAGGTTCTCCGCCGGCTCCTTTTCATCCTCGATTATCGCAACTCTGTATATCATTTCCACACTCAATCAGGAACCGCTACGTGAGAAAATCATGCTCATGTATGTGCAGACATGAGAGCTAAAAGAGTGTATGCATGGACTACGCAGTAGTCCATGCCAAAGGGGTACCCCTTTGGATAAACATATTTCTTTCTGGTTTGACTTTACCGACACTTATTTTATTACTTTCCCCATCGTTTTTCAAGGCTTTTGCTGGTTTTTTAAGCTCTATTCCCGGTTGTTTCTCTTCTGATGCGGTTGCAGCCGGGCTTATTTGTGCCCGGCTGCATTCTGGATGGTGTTTTTAGCCTGCATGGCCCGCCCCGGGTGCCATAGCCCGTGTTTTGCCGTGGCAAACCTTATGCATGTATGGGTGCATACCTTTCGGAGAAGAGGATGTCCGTCATGGCCTTCATGGGGTCCAGGTTGCCGGAGGCCACCATGTCGAAGATGGCCGGGGAGCATCCGGAGACCAAGGCTACGCCCTGTTCGTTACTTCTTACGGGCTGCTGGTTGTGGCGGGACTGCACGTTCCAGAAGATGACCTCAGGAAGGTTGTATCCGGCCGCAAGGAACTTGGCTCTGGCGGCCTCGAAGTTGGTCTCGGAGGCGCCGGTGAAGGCCTCGTCGAACTCCATATCCGATATGACGTAGATCCTTTCGGGGAGCTCTTCCTGCGGAAGATGGTTCTGCACGGCGGCGTTTAAGATGAGGTCGAAGACCTTCTGGATATCGGTGTTGGCCACTTCGCAGAAGGACATCACGTACTTCACACGGTCTGCAAAGTCATTGCCCTTTACGTAGATGTACTGCGGGCTGCGGGAAAAGAGGATCATGCGGTCCTTGAAGTAGCCCTTGTTGTGCTCCGCAAAGTAGAGGCCGAGGGAGATTGAGATGGAGACGGGCACGGGGGTGCCGCCCCAGTACATAGAGCCGGACATGTCCACTACAGCCAGGGCGTTGCCGCCTTCGCCGTATACGGGCAGAGACTTCCATGTGGCGTCCATGGCCGCCCGCTCCTCTGCAGAGAGGGACTTTATTGATCCGGCCTGGAGGTTTGCCACGGACTCTACAAGCTGGTACGGGGCAAGGGTTGAGGCGTTGAGCCTGGCTTCCCCTTTGCGCACGCTCTCTATGTATGCCTTGTAACGGGAATAGTCATTGCGGTTAAAGGCCTTCATGTACTTCTTGAGTACCTGTGAGGGCTGCTTTTCATAATCAAAGGTATAGTTCCTTGTACGGAGGTTGTTCTCTATGATCTGTATACCGGCACGGAGCTTGGAGAGGGTCTTGCGATACTCTGCAAGATTCATGCCAAGCTTTGTTGCAAGGTGCTTTGCCTGCTCACGGGTTACGTATGAAGAGGTGTTCACGGACGGCAGCCACTTGCCAAGCAGAGACACCCCGGCCCCCTCAGAGAGGGCCTTGAGGTCCTTTGCAAGCTGGGCCTTTATATACGCCACCACGGTATCTTCCACAGGGGTTCCTAAAAGTGTGAGGAGGTCATCATAGCGGCCGTATTCCGGTATGTACTGAACGAGGGAAGACATAATCTCCGGCTCCGTTACGCCCAGGTACCTTATGATTGCACGGAAGGTGTCCCTCTCTCCCAGGCCTTCACGGATATCCCTCGCGAAGAAGATGGTCTTGAGGGCCGTATCTTTGTCTTCTGAGAAGGCACGGATGAACCTCCTGATCTTCTCTGCCTCCGGCGCATTGCGGATTGCTCCTACAGTGCCGAAGAAGTCCAGGCACTCAGATCCTGTGGATTTGTATGTATACGCCCCGTTTTCCGTACGGGTTATGTTTGCTTCATTGGCTAAAGCGTTAAGCATTGCTTCTCCCATAATGATTCCTCCTTACGGCCGCAAGGGTGATTGTATGTGCGGCCTTTTTTGCTTCCGCCTGTCCTGGGCGATGCCTGGGGCATGGTCTGTCTTGGCGTGGTCATTTGTGCGGACATCTGTGCATAAAGTGCCGCCGCCTCAAGGCGCAGAGCGGGTTACTCTGCCGCCTTGAAGTTGAAGACGGGGTGAAGGACGTCTATGATGTCCACGGAGTCTGCTATGTCTCCTATGATGTCCTGGATGGACTTGTATGCCATGGGGGCCTCGTCTATGGTGTCTCCGGAAACGGATGTGGTGTATATGCCTTCCATGCTCTTTCTGTATTCATCCAAGGAGAGGGTCTCCTTGGCAGCGCTCCTGGACATTATGCGGCCTGCGCCGTGCGGGGCGGAAAAGTTCCACTCTTTGTTGCCGCGGCCTGTGGCAAGGACGGAGCCGTCCCTCATGTTGATGGGAATGAGCACCTTCTCTCCCTTGCGTGCGGATATGGCTCCCTTGCGGAGTATCATGCCGTCCAGGTCTATGTAATTGTGTATGGTGTGGAAGGCCTCCACGGGGGTGAAGCCGCACATCTCACAGATGATCTCGGCCATTAGCTCCCTGGACTCACGGGCGAACTGCTGGCAGATGGCCACGTCCGCGAGGTAATCTTCAAGGTACTGGCCGTATACGAAGCAGAGGTCCTCCGGGGTGTCCCCTGCAGAGTGCTTTGAAGCCCACTCCTTGTCCATTCTCTTGAGCTCTGCCTGTATCTCGCTCCTGCGGCCCTCTGACTTGTACAGGTCTATGATGCGCTGCTTTGCCTTGAAGAGCTCATCCTTGCCCTTGTTGAGGTCTATTGCAAGACGCTGGTAATGCTCTGCCACCTGCTTCCCGAGGTTCCTTGAACCGGAATGGATAATGAGGAACTTGTCTCCTGCGGGGCTCTCATCTATCTCTATGAAGTGGTTGCCGCCTCCGAGTGTCCCGAGGGAGCGCACAAGCCTTCTGGGGTCCTTGAGCTCTCTGTAGCACCTGAGGGGTGTCAAGTCTATATGCTTCTTCCTGCCCTCCCAGACGTTCTTGCCGCTGGGAATGAAGTGGCAGGCCTCATCCACCCTGGCAAAGTCTATGTCCGCTTTGCCGAGGTTCACTGTGTACATGCCGCATCCTATGTCCACACCAACTATGTTGGGCACAACCTTGTCCTTTATGGTCATGGTTGTCCCTATGGTGCACCCCTTTCCTGCATGGACGTCCGGCATGATCCGTATCCGGCTCCCCTGCGTGAAGGGGTAATTGCACATCCTCATGATCTGCGCCACGGCGGACTCCTCCACCACGGACGCAAAGCATACGGCTGTGTTGTATTTGCCTTTTATTTCAAACATTTCTGTATTCTCCTGTTATGTGTTTGTCTGCGGCATACTGCCGCCTGTTTTGTCCGGGATACGGCGTGCTCACTCCGTCCAGTCCAGGTAGGCTATAAGCTTGTCTATCCCTTTGATTCTGACCCTGCATTTCCATACCCCGTCTATGACAGGACGCTTCTCATTCTCATCTGCCGGCCATATGACTGTAGGGTCATCCGGGGCATGGATGATGTATGAATCATCCTCGTAATCCTCGTCCTCATCATCCTCATAGCCGCCGTCTTTGTACTCATCTGAATCGTCTTCGTTTTCATACTCATCATCCGAGTACTCACCGGCTGCCGCCTCCATATCTTCAATGGATTCATCCGGGGCTTCTGCATCCGCATATTCGATCCCAACTTCATCATATCCGTCCCCACCTTCATCTTCGTAATCATCATCATCAAACACAGGCACAAGAACTGTGAATGACTTCGGACAGGCTTTGGGTCTGTAGGATCTTGCCCCCACCAAGACTTCGCCGTTCACTCCGTTCCAGTTTTTGAATGAAATCTCCACATCATTGCCGTCCAGCATGAGAATCAGCAAGGGGAATATGTCTTCCTCGCTTATGCCTTCCATAAGTATCTCACGGATCTGGTCATGAACAGCCTTGTTGAACACCTTCTTGCCGGCCCTGGAATCCTGCTCTCCTAACGCATATGCTGCCTCGCTGAGTATTATAGCGTCTATATCCTGCACGGAAAGGTTCTCGCCGGCATGGTCTGCAAACAGCTTTCTGAAGCCTTCCCTGTTCTCGTTGTTTATATATGCTTTGAATTCTTTCATCATAATGAGCCTCCTTCCTGTGGGCTTCTATATATAGGAAAGGCGCCTTGGAATCCCTTGGCACCTTGCTTTTCACATCAGCACCAGACTGCCGCAGGAAGATCCAGGGTACGGGTTCGGCTATACCCCCTGTCTCATCTGTGAAGTATCGGTGCCGTATGACAAGATGCATAATGCAGGACTTTAACCTGGATTGCTGACCGCATCTTTACGAGGATGTGAGACGCAACTACAAGAATACGCCCTGCCTTAAGTTTCAAAGGCATCCTCTACCATTGAACACTCTCATTATATGAGGCCTGCATTGAAGTCCACACGGAAAAAAAACTGCGAATGCAAAAGAAATGTTGCCTTTTTTGCCCGTTCCTCCTTCTGGAAAGCCTAAGGCTGGGCAGCAAAAGAGCTCCGGTTGCGCTGCCGGGGCTCTTTATGCCACTACAAGATGCCGAGATCCCTTTCTATCCCCAGCGCTGCGAGGTGGGCGTCTATACGACTGAGCACTATAAGCCTGCGTGCAGGAACCTATAAAGATTTGTGAACACATGTGTTCTGGCGGCTGAAGTTTGCTGTGGGCATCTTTTACTTAGGACCGCTTTCGGCCACATGAATGGCCCGGACTCCCGTGGCGGAGCGGCTCTCTGCGCGGGTCCCTTGCACCTGAGCCCCTTATTGTATGAAATACCACGGGCGGACGCACGGAAAAAAAGCTGCGAACTCTGCAATTTGCCGGATAACAATAAGGGCTCCGGATAACCGAAGCTCTTCTGTTCCAAGACACGTTGTTTGGTTCGCCCGGAGGCGAGTACCCAGGCTTTTGGCCAAGGCTAGCATTACCAGTGCCTACTGTTATTCACCGAGTCTGCTGTGCGTGTCTTTCTATGCGGGTTGTACAAGATGCCGTTCTGCACTAAATGATCTTTATAGCTGTATTGTTGCTGTCAGCATCTTTATCAGGGATGTGGGGTCTGCTGTGCTGTGCCCTGTACATGGATTCAGAGGCATCCCTGTCCCTCAGAACAGCCACATTGTACACGGGGCCGGAGGTGAGCACACGGAAAAAAAGCTGCGAACTCTCATCTGAGCCTTAAATTTTGCTGGTCTTTGAGACGCTTTATGATCTGCTCCCGGAATTCGAGGGGTTCCAGGACCTTAACGTACTGGCCGAATGAGAGGATGTTTATAACCACCTCCGTCTCGTCCGCGGAGACGTACTCTATCTCCAGCCTGTACCTCTTGTCCCCAAGGTCCTCCGCACGCTTTTCAAAGTGCGCGAAGCGGTTCATGACCCTCTCCAGCGTGGATCTCTCATCCAGTATCTCAAGGGTTACGTGGCTCTTTGTGTGGGTTACGTGGTAATACCCGGTGCGCACCTCGTCCGTCATGCGGCATGAGGTTATGCGCCCCAGATTGTATTCAGACTTCCTTCCGGAGGAAAGGACACGGAACTTGTCATCCTTGGAAGAGTATTCAAGGCATACGGGGAAGAATGAGTAGCGCCTCAGGGCGCCGTACCTGTTCCTGGCCTGTATGGACACGCCCCGCTGCTCATGTATGGCCTCCATGAGGGTGTGGAATATCTTTATGTAGCGGGGATCCGTGAAGCTGTCCCCATCCAGATAGCGGTCATATACCTTCCAGTCTTCCTGCGTGAAGAGGGGCTCCACATCCTCCAAGCCCTCTATGTGGACACCAAAGAGCTGCACTCTGGGGTCTGCAAGAACCGCTTTAAGCCAGCGCTTCTGCAGGGTTGTGAGGGGCATGGTAGGGACGTGCTCCAAAGACGTTGTGTTGTCCTTGCGCAGAAGCGGCCATGTGCCGTCCTTGAGGGAGTCCGGGATGGTTAAAATGCTGTCCGGGAAGGCCTTCATCTGCACGAGGGTAAGAATAAGGTCATCCGTGAGGTCTCCCTTCACGGCATGCTCCAGTATGGAGGCCACGGCGTTGTAGTATGCGGAAAAGAGTTCGCTGTATATCATGCCTTGCCCTCCTCCAGGCCGTACAGCCTGTACATCTCTTTAAGGTCCTTCTTGAAGACGTTCTCCACGGTCCTGTTGGAGAAGTCCAGACGGGTTATGCGGCATATGAAGGTGCGTATCCAAGGTATGAGCTCCGTGCTGTCATATACGTCCGCAGAGAATTCATAATGGGTGTCATCCAGCCAGGAGACGGTGCCGCAGCGTTTCTCCCGCTCCAGACGGCGCACTATGTACTCTTCTCCAGGGCCAACCTGTACAGTGAAGGCCACGTGCTCCAGTTTGTATGATGCAGGCCTGCAGACCGTGCCCCACATATGGGCCTCCACAGGCTTGAAGCTCTCACGGACCTTGTCATACTCCGGGCAGGGCTCTGCAATTTTGAGGTCCTTGATTCTGTCTATGCGGAATGAGCCGTACGTCCCCTTGGAGGTGATGTATGCTATGAGGGACTCCTTGCCGTCCTGTGAGCTTACAAAGAGCTTTACAGGCACCACCTTGTGGACTTTCTCATCCGTGGCAAGGCCCGCCTCGCGCCTCTCACGCTTTCCGAGGGTCTGTATCTCCACAAAGGACTTGGATGACATGGCAAGGAATATGCCGCATACGATGTCTGAGTCTATAACCCCTGTTAAGGAGTTGTGCTTGTATGCAAAGGCGCTCTCTTCCACGGGAAGCTTGTCCTGCATGAAGTTTCCAAGTGCCCCGCAGGGCTGTGTCTCGCTGGCAAAGCCAAGCATCTCATATGCCCCGGAGAGATCTGTGTCCGGGGACCTGGAGTACAGGGTCTTGCCCTTCACCTTGGTTACGGTTATGATGCCCTCTTCCTCATACTCCCTGAGCTTCTTTCTGAGGGTGCTGTCATCATATATGGCATCCCCGCCGCACTCATTGGCAAGGCTGCAGATGCCGTCCATGAGCTCCCTTAGGGTCATCTGGACACCCGGCGTGGAAAGGAGGTCGAATATCATGAAGTGCATGGTAATGTCCCCGTCCGTAAAGCTCTTGGTCTTCAGTGCCTTAAAGAACGGGTTGTGGTCTATGTCCCTCGTATCCACGCATATGGAGACGTTCTTCCCCTCCGGAGTCTGGGAGACACGGATATACCCTGAGAGCCAGTTCTCTATCCTGCGGCGCTCATCATCATACGAACGGGCGCTTTTCTCCCCGTACTCCGTCCGTGTCTTGAAGCCGTACACATAGAACTCCCGCAGGTACTCGCGGATCTTGTTGAAGTTCTTCACAAGCTCACTGTATGCCGTATCCCTCACCCCCTTTGTCTCATAATATCCGGGCACCAATCCGCCCTTTGCCTTCTGTGTGCTTCTCTATACATGCACCCCGCAAAGGGGCATTGCTAGCTTATAATGCCCGGGCTTCGTCTGTCCGGGCTGTGCTTCTATATTATACGAACCGAAGGGATATATCAAGCGTTTTAGCACTGTACTGTTGTGCATATACGCCGATGCAAGGGCAATATCCGGCCTTGAATGAATACGGACCCGGCACTGTTTTGTGCCTGTCAGATGCCAAGGTCTTCCGCAAGCATTGCGTCAAACTCTTCCTGCGAATATGTCCTTCCTTCATCAACGGACTTCAATCCCTTTTTAAGCTCCTCATTGAGTTCTTCCGGGGTCAGCTTCCTCATAGCAACAGGTTTCTGGCCGGTGCTATTCCCGTTCTTTTCATTATCCATAACAACACCTTCAAAACATGCTGAAATAATCCACCCAGGCACCATTGCGGACAGGCTTCATGATGCCCTTGTCTGCCATCCCTTCAAGGATTGACTCCGCCTTCTCACGGCTTATTTTCATGACACTGGCAAAGTCCTCTTTGCATATGGAGCCACCATATCCTGCCAGAAACTTTACTATGGCGTAGTATACGGCGTCCTCAGTAATGTCCACACCGTCATACATATGAACGCAGTCATATGCCTTCGTCTGGATGATGAGCTGATCCATAACCTCCATAGGGAATATGGGGAAGTTCCCGTATGTCCCGTCCGCACAGGGCAGACGGCGCAGCATCCTGCTGTCGCTCACCGCTATAATGCAGGGGGACTTCTTCACGGATACCTTAACCACAGGGGCCGTGCCGTCTACGATTTCAGTCTTCACCAGCACCGGAGGCCAGGTGTTCTCTGCGATATGAATGTACAGCCGCCTGATATCCAGCTGGTCTTCGTTTGCACCCGTGACAGTGCCGTCCCTCTCTATGCCAAGGTACAGGTCTCCGCCTTCCGTATTGGAAAACCCGACAACGGTGTCTACTATTCTGGGATGGTACCCTGGAGCCCTGCCGCTCAAAAACTCTACTGTCATTGTTTCCTTTGCGGGGAACATTGTCTTTTCTTTTGCCATAGTCATCACCTCAGTACCGTCAGTGGTGCACGGAGAAGTATGCGTATCCGTCATACTCGACATAATGGTAGCTCCAGTAGTCCCTGTCTAAAATACGTACAAGGCCTCCCTCTATGGCTTCCTTGTCAAACGGGAGCTTAATCTGGAAGCCCATGGTTATATCATCCATAATGAACCCTCTTTCAAAAAGCTCCTCCCAAGACTGCCCTGTGAGTTCCATAAAGTCATCTTCATCGTTGAAGATAACTATGTCCTTATGCATCGTTGTTCATCCAAATCTCATGCAGGAGCAGGCATCTCTGCATGCCCGCTCCTTGCACAGCAGGCCAAACGGCCTATGCGTGATGGATCATGTAATAGTAGTAGCCGCAGTACTCAACGAGAGCATACCCAATGCAGTAGTCTTCCATTGCATTTTCCAGCAGCCACTCAATTGTGCTGTCATCAAGCACCTCATTGACCCTTATTCCGCCGTCAAAGTCATCCAGGTTGAAACCGTTGTTCCAAAGATCATCTTCGGATAACCCCGTAAGAGCAATCAGGTCATCTGCGTCGTGGAAAATCACAGCTTCCTTGTACATTTCACTCCCTCCTATAAAACGTATCCCGGACAGTCATTCATAACTCGTCTCTATGCCGTTCTATGTATATCCACACGGCAAGGCACCTGTCCGTCATGCCATGCCCACTCTCATGCGTTCCTGTGCGTTGAGTTGTACAGGATTACAGTAAACATGCAGCCTTCATCCTTGAAAACAGGCTCCGGCAGCCCAGCCTTACGCATCTCTGCCCGTATCAAAGGAAACCCTGAGGCTCTGTTCTTCATGACATGCATTGCCTCCTGGACAGCTGCAAGCGTCGGATTGCGCAAGCGCTGCCCCTGGTCATACTGGGCAAATGTATGAGGACCATAAAGGCCTCCCGGGCTGCATATCTCAAGCCTGTCCTTATACATCTCAAGCCGGACGGGCATCCCTCCGTATAAAAGCTGTAGTCACGGTGCAGCAAAGCATTGACAACAGCCTCGTGAACCGCTTCCCGCGGATATTCCGGCACATCCACCCTTTTTGCATCCTCTGTAAACCTCACCCCGGTACGCATGTTCCTTGACACAAATGCAACAGCACTGTCTGCCATATCTGCTATGGTTCCGTCTATGTGCATGTTGTCCATGAAGCGATAGCCGTCCCATGTGTCCCCCATTTCATAGCCGGGAATGACAACAGCCGTCACACACAGTTGCGGGAATGCAGCCTGCGGGAAGTCTGAAAATGACATAACAGCTGCAAGCGTAGGCATGCCGTCCTTGCGAAGGCCTGTCTTGTCCAGAATCTCATCATCCGTACAGTCCTTAAACTGCGGATTCTGCTCTCTAAGCTCCAGCAGATACTTCCGCACCAGAGTCTTGTTCATATATTTGACGTATGCATTGTATGCCACGCGGGCATCCTCACCAACAGATGCTCCAAGAGCATTGCGGTACTGCATCTTTTCCTGCTCTGTCACAGTTTACCTCATGCACGTGCGGATGGAGTTATAGTATAGCAAACATATGTTTATCTGTCAAGCGATTTCGCATCAAAATTTTGAAATCCGGTCAAAAAATGGCCGCAGAAAAGCCCGGAGCATGTCCGGGCTTGGGTTGGCTTATAATTTGGTGTTCCCCTGTGGGCATGAGTGTCAGTGAGTGCCCGGGGGATTGTCCATATTGTTGTTGTAGAGGCTGGAGGAGCGCTGCTTTCTGAAGGACTTCTCCTTCTCGCGGTTCTCGATGGCCTCTTCGGCGCACTCTTGCGCGCGCTGCACGTCGGCCTCGTGTATCTGGCCGCGCTCAAGAAGCTTTGCGGTGAAGTCACAGTTTACGGTCTCGCCGAGGTATGTGGCTCCGCGCTCTCCGCGGCAGAAGCCTACGGCGTGGCGGATGAGAATCCAGAGGTCAAAGAACATCTCTCGCTTGGTGGCGTACTTTGCGTCCAGGGCGAACATTTCCTCGTACGTGAGGTCTTCGGAGCCCCAGGTTATGAGGCATGAGAAGATGCCGGGGCGGGCGTTGAAACGGTCCAGCTGGGCGTCGTCCATGAAGGCGCCGTCTTCTACGTTCATAGGGGTCACGCCCACAACGGAGATGCGTCCGGACAGAAGGTCGAAAAGCCTGGCGCAGTACTTTATATGGGACTCCATGCCGGCGAACTCATGCAGATACACAACCTTGCCCTTGTAGCCTAAATAGGGCTTGGAGATAAGGCCCTCGCCGGTGCGCTTGCGGGCGATGGCTGCGCACGCGATGAGGCCGGGGAAGAAGACAATGGTCCCTATCAGCCCTACGAGGAAGTCCAGCGCCACCTTCATGAAGAATTTGTAGTTGACTTCTATTATGAGCAGGACAACGATCACTATGAAGATGACCATTACGGCTATTCCTGCCGGCGTGCTAAGAAACTCAAGCATTGAACGTATCTCCTGTGCTCACGGCCACAATCTGCTCCAGACGCTCCATGACCTTGTCAAAACCGGAGCCGGTCTGGGATGAGACCGCAAGTATGTTGCCCTCGCCGCATTTGACCGTCTGGGCTATAAGCCTCACTCCCCTCCTTGCAGCATCCTTGGAAAGCTTGTCTGCCTTCGTGGCTATTATGGTGAAGGGAATGTTGTTAACGTACAGGTAATTGACCATCTGCAGGTCTGCTTCGGTGGGTTCGTGGCGTATGTCCATGAGAGAGAACGCATGGGATATCTGCGCCTTGGCGAAGAACTTCTCCATGAGCGCCGCCCACCTGTCCGACTCCTGCTTTGACACCTTGGCGTACCCGTATCCGGGAAGGTCCGCCATTACGAAGGGGCCGAAGTCAAAGTAGTTTATGAGCCTTGTGCGGCCCGGGTCCTTGGACGTCCTCGCAAGCTTTCCGTTGTTGGCAAGCTTGTTGAGGAAGCTGGACTTCCCCACGTTGGACCTGCCGCAGACTGCTATGACGGGTTTGTCAAAGGTCTGGAACTGCGCCTCAGTCCCCGCGCTTAAGATAAAGCGCGCATTGATTTTAAGCATACTCCCCTTCCTTTGCCGCCATGCGGTCTTGTTTTGCGGCGTGTATTCTTATTCAGGTATTGCTGCATGGCGCCACAGGCGCTCTGGTGGAACCTGGAGGGGCCATATGAGGGCCTCATGCAGGCATTGGTGCAGATATATTATGGATGCAACCCTGTTTTTGGACCGGCATCTGAATTACCAGCGGATGGCGTTGCGGAAGACGGTGTCCACGTCTGAGACAGGGATGAAGTTGAGCTTGTCCCGCACCTCGCCGGGGATCTCCTCAAGATCCTTTTGGTTGTCTGAGGGGATTATGATGTCCGTAATGCCTACGCGGTATGCGGCCAGTGACTTTTCCTTGAGGCCGCCTATAGGAAGGACTTTGCCGCGGAGGGTTATCTCACCCGTCATGGCAACGGAGCGCTTTACGGGCTTCTTTGTGAAGGCAGAGAGGATTGCCGTGGCCATGGTTATTCCTGCGGAGGGGCCGTCCTTGGGAGTGGCGCCTTCGGGGACGTGGATATGGATGTCCGTGGTCTCAAAGGCATCATCCGCTATGCCGTATGTTTCGGAGTTGGAGCGGATGTAGCTTATAGCAGCGCGTGCAGACTCTTTCATGACGTCTCCAAGCTTGCCGGTTAAGAGGATATCCCCCTTGCCGTGCATTGCGGAGACCTCTATGGTGAGGGTTGTGCCGCCTACGGCTGTCCAGGCAAGGCCTGTGGCTGCGCCTATCTCGTCCTTTTCCAAAGCCTCGTCCTGCTCATACCTGCGGGCTCCGAGGTATGTGGCTATGTCTTCCTTGTCTATGCTGAAGGTGTCCCCTTCGCCGCTGGCCTTCTTTACGGCCACCTTGCGGCAGATGCTGTCTATGTTGCGCTCCAGTGAACGCACGCCGGCCTCGAGGGTGTACCCGTTTACTATTTCCTCTATGGCTGCGTCCGTGAAGGAGATGGTGTCCTCTGCAAGGCCGTTCTTCTTGGCGTTCTTTGCCACAAGGTACCGCTTTGCTATCTCACGCTTTTCCTCCTGCGTGTAGCCGGAGAGCTCTACAACTTCCATTCTGTCCAGAAGTGGCCTGGGGATGGTGCTCATGTCATTGGCTGTGGTTATGAAGAGCACCTTGGAAAGGTCATAGGGTACTTCTATGTACCTGTCACGGAAGGTGGAGTTCTGCGCCGGGTCCAGGACCTCCAGAAGGGCGGATGCGGGGTCTCCGCGGGAGTTTGTTGTGAGCTTGTCTATCTCGTCTAAAAGGAAGACGGGATTTGAGGTGCCGGCCGTCTTGATGCCGTTTATGATGCGTCCCGGCATTGCGCCTATGTACGTCTTTCTGTGGCCGCGGATCTCGGCCTCATCATCCACGCCGCCCAGGCTCATGCGCACGAACTTGCGCCCTAAGGCGCGGGCAATGCTGCTTGCGACCGAGGTCTTGCCTGTTCCCGGAGGGCCTACGAAGCACAGTATGGGGGCGTTCATGCCGCCGGTGAGCTTGAGCACCGCAAGGTACTCCGTTATGCGCTCCTTGATCTTCTCCAGGCCGTAGTGGTCTTCATTGAGGACCTTTATGGCATCCGCAAGGTTCTCCGTATCCGTGGTGTACGTGTTCCAGGGAAGGTCTAAGAGCCAGTCTATGTACATCCGGAGGACGTTGTAATCCGGGGAAGAGGTCTGCATGCGGTTCATGCGGGAGAGCTCCTTCAAGGCTTTCTCTTCGGCCTCCGGGCCCATGTTCTTTTCCTTTATCTTCTTCTGGAGCTCATCATACTCCTCTTCGTCATCCCCAAGCTCCTTGTGGATGGCACGGAGCTGCTCACGAAGATAGAACTCCTTCTGACCCTTGTCTATGCTCTGACGGACGGAGTTCTTGATCTTCTTCTCAAGGCGCCCGATTTCCAGCTCATTGTTGAGGGCGGTGCCGAGAAGACGGAGCCTGTCCACAGAGCGCACGGACTCCAGTATCTCCTGCTTGTTCTCCGGGCTGCACTTGAGCTCATTTGCGGTCCTGTTCACAAAGGTGTCTATGTCCGTTACGGCGGAAAGCTTTGAGATGGTGTCCGGATTGAGCCTTGAATCCCCGCCGGACATCTCTCTGAGAATGTCCTTTGCCGTGTGGAAGTATGCCTCTTCCAGGGTCTCATCCCCGTGAACGGTCTTGAGCTCCGTAATGACTACGGACATGTACCCGTTCTCTTCCGCAGGGGTTATGTCTCTGGCATACGCCCTGTACATGCCCTCCACGCCTAAGCGAAGGGAGCCGTTGGAGAGCCTTGTTATCTGCTTGATATGAACAACCGTGCCCGTAAGGTACAGGTCTTCCGCCTGTACGTCCTCCTTGCCGCTGTCTTTCTGCATGCACAGAAAGAGCCGCCCGTCTGCGTCTGCTGCAACCTTGACGGCTATAAGCGATGAGCTCCTTCCCACGTCTATGGACATAGCCGTGTCCGGGAACATTACCCTGCCCCTCAAAGGCAGAAGCGGCAAAGTTTCTGTTGTCTGTCTTGCCATATGTACTCCGTTTCCGTATCTGCTCCGCAGCCAGGAAAAGCTGGCTGCGGGATTGTATGTTGGTTTGGCGCATACCCCGGGGGATATGCCTGGATTGTGCCCACGCAAGGGCAGAATGATGTGCCCCATGTGGGGGTGCCCCCGCAAGGGGCGCTTACGCGGACTTCTTGTATACGAGGGTGGGCTCTGCGTTGTCCGTGATGCACTCACGGGTTACGATGACTTCCTCTACGTCCTTTTCTGAGGGGATCTTGTACATGACTGAGTTCATGCATCCCTCTATGATGGTGCGCAGGCCTCTTGCGCCCGTCTTGAGGCGGATGGCGGTGCTTGCTATCTCGCGCACTGCGGAGTCCTCCACGGTGAGCTTGACGCCGTCCATGCCTATAAGCTTCTGGTACTGCTTTATGATGGCGTTCTTGGGCTGGGTGAGGATGGACACGAGAGCGTCCTCGTTGAGAGGATGCAGGCTTACCACGATGGGGATTCTGCCTACGAACTCAGGTATGAGGCCGAACTTGGTGAGGTCCTGGGGCTTCACGTCTGAGAGCATGGCATAGAGGTCCTCGTCAGAGGGCTTTATGTTGCCGCCGAAACCTAAGGATGAGGTGTCCTTGCGCTGCTGGACTATCTTGTCCAGCCCTACGAATGCTCCGCCGCATATGAAGAGTATGTTGGTGGTGTCTATGCGTATGTACTCCTGCTGGGGGTGCTTTCTTCCGCCCTGCGGGGGAACGTTTGCTATGGTGCTCTCTATGATCTTGAGAAGGGCCTGCTGCACGCCTTCGCCGGAGACGTCTCTCGTTATGGAGACGTTCTCGCCCTTCCTTGCTATCTTGTCTATCTCGTCTATGTAGATTATGCCCTTCTGGGCCTTCTCCACGTCCCAGTCCGCGTTCTGTATGAGCTTCAAGAGGATGTTCTCCACGTCCTCGCCCACGTAGCCTGCCTCGGTGAGGGTCGTTGCATCCGCCGTGGCAAAGGGCACGTTGAGAATCTTGGCAAGCGTCCTTGCAAGGAGCGTCTTGCCGCAGCCGGTGGGCCCTAAGAGCAGAATGTTGCTCTTGTCCACTTCTATGTCATCATCCGAAGGCTTAGCGCCTGCCTGAGCCTGCAGGTTTATTCTCTTGTAATGGTTGTACACTGCAACGGACAGGACCTTCTTCGCCTCATCCTGCCCTATTATGTACTTGTCCAGCTCTTCCTTTATCTCCGCCGGCTTCTTCAAAGGGACAGCCTCGGTCTGGGCCTTGGAGGGCTCCATCTCCTTCATCATCTCACTGCAGAGTGCGACGCACTCATCGCAGATGCATACGTCGTTGAGACCCTTTATAAGCTTCCTGACCTGTGTTTCCGGCTTTCCGCAAAAGGCACAAGTGTTCATTGTCTTCATGCTTTCTCCCGGAGCATATCCCGGCGCCGTTTGCGCACATGCTCCTATAAATCTGTCTTTTCTGGCAATACATCCGGCTCTTTCCGCAGGCTGCCGGCGCCCTTCGTTTCCTCTGTGCAGTCTCTTGAGGTTCATACCCTGCGCAAAGCAGTGCGCCTTGCGCAGGATACTGTTGCCGCTGTGTGTATAACGCCTGTACGGCTCCTTGGAGAGCCTGTATGGGCTGGTTTTGTGCGGAATGCACAATG
>JAJPZC010000092.1:0-30554 GCA_021204585.1 Clostridia bacterium | reverse complement strand
GTGTTCTCTGCGAGGATGTTGTTGAGCTTTGCACGGATCTTGAGAAGGTGCTCTGCTGCAATCTTGACGTCGGATGCCTTGCCGTCTGCGCCGCCGGAGGGCTGGTGGATCATTATCTCGCTGTTGGGAAGGGCGAAGCGCTTGCCCTTCGTTCCGGATGAAAGAAGGAATGCCCCCATGGATGCAGCCATGCCGATGCATATGGTGCATACGTCGCAGCGTATGTACTTCATGGTGTCATATATGGCAAGGCCGGCCGTAACAGACCCTCCGGGGCTGTTTATGTACAGGAAGATGTCCTTCGTGGGGTCCTTTGCCTCAAGGAAGAGCATCTGGGCCACGATGGCGTTTGCGGAGCCGTTGTCCACCTGGTCTCCGAGGAATATGATTCTGTCCTCCAAAAGACGGCTGTAGATGTCATATGAGCGCTCACCTCTGGCGTTCTGCTCAATGACGTAGGGTATTGTGTAGTTCTTGATAATATCGCTCATTAGTACTCCTTATCTCAAAGCCCCCTTGAAGGCTCCATGGTACACCCGCCGGGAGGCTCATTCTGATCTTACTTCTGTCTGCCGGCATCTTCAGCCGGGTTATCCGGGCATCTTCAGCCGGGTTATCCGGGCATCTTCAGCCGGGTTATCCGGGCATCTTGCCGGTGTGCTGCCGGCATCTTTGCCGGTATGGGTACGGCCCGTCAGGGGCCGGTTATGTGCGTCTGGAAAGGCATGTGTGTCTTTGGACGTGGACATCTGTATGGGGTGGCCACGCAGGGAGAGGGTTACTCCTCTGCGGGGGGTTCGGCAGCGGGAGCTGCGGCGGGAGCGGAGTCGTCCAGGGTATAGAGGTCGTTGTTGTCCATCATGAACTGGAGGAACTTGTCTATGACGATGCCGTCACGGATGTCATCCTTCTGCTTGTCGGTGTAGGACATGTCCTCGGGCTTCTTGTCCACTTCGGCGGCACGCTTTGCGATCTCGGCCTCAAGGTCCTCGTCCGTGGCCTTGATGTCCTCCTTCTTGATGATGTACTGAATTGCAAGGGATGCCTTCACCTGGTTTAAAGCATTGGTGCGGAAGTTCTCGCGGAACTGGGCCTTGTCCTGCTTCATGTACTTGAGATAATCATCCAGCGAGAAACCCTGGTACATCTGGAGCTGCTGGTCATAGCGCTGCATGGCGGAATCCATCTCGCGCTCTACCATGACGTCGGGGATGTCTCCCTGGACGTGCTTTACGAGTTCATCTACGACGCTGTTTTCTGTGTCGTTCTTGGACTGCTCCTCAGCCTGCTTCTCAAGGCGGGTGCGGAGCTGGATCTTGTATTCCTCAACGGTGTCGCATCCGAGGTTGGCCTTTACGAAGTCATCCGTAAGGTCCGGAAGGACTTTCTCCGTGATTGAGTTGACCTTGACCTCGAAGCGGGCGTCCTTGCCTGCAAGGTCCTCGCCGCCCTGGTAGTCATCCGGGAACTTCACGAGGACGTCTTTTGTCTCGCCTATGGACATTCCCACAACCTGGTCCTCAAAGCCGGGGATGAATGAGCCGGAGCCCAGGACAAGATCATATCCCTCTGCGGAGCCGCCGGGAAACTGGTAGAGCCCCACAAAGCCCTTGAAGTCTATGTTGACGGTGTCATCGTACTTTGCGGGGCGGTCCGTGACCTCTGCCTTGCCGGCACGGGATGAAAGGGCCTTGGCTATGGAGCCTGCTATGTCTGCGTCCGTTACCTTGTAGTCATACTTGCGGATGGAGAGGCCGGTGTAGGCATCCATGTCTATCTCGGGGCGGACGGGCACTGTGGCGATGAGCTCTATGCCTTCACCTTCCTTCATGTCTCCCAAAGAGAGCTGGGGGTCATCTATAGCGAGGAAGTTGTCCCTTTCGGCTTCCAGGATGTCATAATAGTGTTCACTGTACAGTATGTCTATGGCGTCCTCAAAGAACACGCCCTTGCCGTAATAGTTCTCAAGGACGGGCTTGGGTGCCTTGCCCTTTCTGAATCCGGGCACCGTATACTTGCCGCGCACCTTCTTGTACGCCGCCATGATGGCTTCCTGCCATTCTTCTTCCGTGAACCTGATTGTAAGCTTAACCGTGCTCTTCTCGCCGGCTTCTTTCGTGTATTCCATTACGCATGGTCTCCTTCTGTATACAATCTATATATACTGCACTGTATGATAGCACAATACTTTCATTTTGAAAAGCGTTTTCCCCTTCATTATCATTTTACTTTCCCCTAATTTTGGAGTATACTTGGGGCCGGAGGATGAAGGTATGCCGCAGGACGCCTACACGCTTAAATATGTCGCAAGGGACTTGGGCGCCCTTCTGCCGGGCGGCAAAGTGACCAAAATTTCGCAGCCCGATCGCGATACCCTACACTTATATATATACCCACTTTTTGGCGGTTTTAAACTTGAAATCTGCATTTTTCCAAAA
The DNA here is from genome assembly GCA_021204585.1 of Clostridia bacterium. GTDB lineage: Bacteria > Bacillota > Clostridia > Christensenellales > Borkfalkiaceae > Coproplasma. The sequence continues at coordinate 28,116 of JAJPZC010000092.1, read as the reverse complement.
TTTCGCAGAATTTCTTTGACAAAACGCGATTCAAAGTCCCTGGAAACGCCCTCATCCTTCCTCATGCTCATCCGCAAGCACCTCCAGGGCGCAAAGATCCTTTCCTGCGGCCAGGTGCCCTATGAGCGCATAATGTACTTCGACTTCGAGTCCGTCTCGGAGTTCGACACCCGCACCTTCCGCCTGTATGCCGAGATAATGGGCAAGAGCTCCAACATAATACTCACGGAGAACGGCAAGATCCTCGGCTGCATGAAGCCGGGCTACGCAGGCGAGGGCGTGCGCAACACTCTCACGGGTGCAGACTACACCCTTCCCCTCTCGCAGCACAAAGTCCTCCCGGATGACCTGGAGGGCATCCGAAGAGCCCTTGCGGAAGCCGGCCCGGACGCCCTGCATGAGAGCATAACGGGAATTGCCCACGTAACGGCAGAGGACATCATATCCGCGTACGGCGAAGATGTTTCCGCAGAGCAGGTCTACGAGTACCTGAACTCGGATGACATCCGCCCCTGTGTGATTCTGGAAGGCTCCAAGGTCACGGACTTCTGTGCCCGCTCCTCATCCCCTCTGGCCGTGCCCAGGGACTCCATCCTGGCCGCACAGGCCGAGTTCTATGACTCCGCCACGCAGGAGGCCTCCCTGCAGAGCCGCAAGGCAGGCTACAATGCCTCCCTCACGGCCGCACTCAAGAAGGCAGAAAAGAAGATTGCCACAGAGCGCCAGCGCATTCTCTCATGTGAGAACATGGAGCAGGACCGCTTGTACGGGGAGCTTATAACGGCCAACATGTACCGGGTTCGCCCCGGGGACGAACTGCTCATTGCGGACAACTATTACAGTCCCTCCTTGGAGCAGTGCAGAATCCCTCTGGACAAGCAGCTGAGCCCCTCGCAGAACGCACAGCGGTATTACAAGCGGTACAACAAGCAGAAAAGGACCGTAGAGGTCTCAGAGCGCCTTTTAGGCGAGGCCCTCGCGCGCGAGGACTACCTCCTGTCCGTCCAGACAGCCATCCGGCGGGCGCAGGACACGGAAGACCTTGCAGAGATTGCCGCCGAGATGCGTGAGAGCGGCCTTCTGAAGGACACCACGCCAAAGCAGCGCAAAAAGAAGACGGTCTCAAGGCCGTACCGCATGTACACATGCCAAGGCTACGAGATCTTAGCCGGCCGCAACAACATGTCCAACGATGCCCTCCTGCATGCCCTCTCCGGGGATGACATCTGGCTCCACACGAAAGAGGGCCACAGCTGCCACGTGGGCATCATATGCGGCACGCAGAGCTCCTCCGTGCCGGAGGACGTAATCCTCATTGGAGCGCAGATATGCGCCTTTTACAGCGATCTGACGGGCAAGGGAAAGGTTGAGGTATGCTTTACGAGGCGCCGCAGCGTGCGCAAGCCCAAGGGAGCCGCGCCGGGCTTCGTTACATATACAGATTACAAGTCCATGATGGTCTCTCCGGACCCTCATGCGGAGCTGAAACATGAGTAAGAAGCACAAGACAACTGAAGAGGAACAGGTTCCCGAGGTGCCCTACACCAAGAAGACCTACTTCTACGTGGCCATAGGCTCCACGGCAGTGTCCGTAGTCTTTGCCGTGCTGGGCTTTACGGTGTCCGTGATCAACATATACGGCATTATAGTGGCCATCCTCATGTCCCTCGCTGCCCTCTCCTTCCTCGCCACACAGAAGAAAAAGAACAACTTCAAGGCCGTGAAGCCCCTTACCATAATCAACTACGTAATCCTCATACTGCTCATCCTGTTCATCATTGGCGGCATCATCTGGGCCGCCACCCAGACAGAGGCTTAATGAGCCTCACACAGACATCAAATACAGGCCCCCTGGAAGTGTCCGGAGGGCATTTTCTTATGTGTTAGAAGCGACTTATAACGGCTTGACGGCCATTCTGGCCGGCCATTTTTGGCCAGGATAAAAGACGGCTCAAATGAAACCGTCTTCTATGCCGAAATCTATGTGAAGGGTAAGTTGTAAGCGGTATCAAGGTCTGCCGGAGCTGGAGCCGCCAGTCATGCCGCCATGTGAGCCTCCCTGGCCTCCGCCGATTCCGGAGCCGCCGAAGCTGCCGTTGCCTGCGCCGCTCTGTGAGCCGCCGTCAGGATTGGTTATGCTGCCGCTGTTGGATGAGCCTGCGGACGTGGATACGGAAGTCAGTTGTACAGATGCAAGCTGCGTGTCTCCGCCGTAGATGTAGTACTTGGAGCCCGTTGTGAGCTCAGGGCAGGAGAATACGATAACCGTAGCCGCTTTCGGAAGAGCGTAGTACAGGAGCTCATTTCCGTCTGCATCCATGAGATATACTATAGTGCCTGCAGATATCTGAGATGAGTTAGTGAACACTATGCTGTTCTGCGTGGATTTGGATGAGATAGTGGTTGCCATGCCGTCTGCGCCTGTTGCGAACACATAGCCGCCTGTAATCACGATGTCTCCGTCTGCGTCCAGCCCCTGGTCTGCTCCGTTCGTAGAGCCTGAGATGTACAGGATTCCGCCAGAGATGGTCATGCTGCCGTTGGAGTCCACTCCGTCCCCGCTTGCGTCCACGTAAATGACGCCGCCGTTGATAAGAAGGCTGCAGTTGCTGTTGGCCGTGCCGACCTGCGTTTCTGTGCCGTCTGCGGCGTTGATGCCGTCATCTGAAGCCACGAGGTTGATCTGGCCGCCCGTAATCTCAATGTTGGCTGCCTCAATGCCCTCATAGCAGTTTAGGATCTCTATATAGCCGTCATATATCTGAAGAAGGTCATCCGCATGAACTGCGTCATCCCCTGTTGAGGCGATGTCTATATACCCGCCGTCTATTATGATGGTGTTGTTGCTGTGAATGGCATCATCTGTGGAATTTACTGTTACATCCCCGTTGATGTAGATGAAGTAATCCCCGTCCTCAAGCTCTGTATCATCATCGCCCCAGTCTATGCAGCCTGCCTTGATGCCCTTGCCAGATGCTGTAATATCCAATGCGGAGTCCTCGTCTATGTATATGAAGGTGTCTGCCTGTATGCCGTCATCCCCTGCCTCTGTAACTGTAACAGATGCATTCTTTGTGTATACGAAGCCGCCGTCCGCAAAGCTGAACTCAGGGGCCTCTGTATTGTCATCATAGTCAGGAATCTCAGCATGAAGCGCATCCTTGCTTGCTGAAAGCGTAACCGTGGCATCCACTATAATGAATGACGTGGCCTTGATATTCTTTGTCGATGATATGGAAAGTGACCCGGGCCCGTTTATGGTGAGCGTCCCTTCTATGTCTATGGAGTTCTTCTTGTCAGTTGAATTGTATATCTCGTTATCACCGATAACAGTTATGGTAAGGTCATGTCCGGATGACTCTATGGCCGTGCCGTCATTGTGCACGGATGCATTTATCAGATACAGCGTGACGTCATCTGCTGATATCGTAATCTTCTTGCCTGAAACCTCATTGGTGTCATCTATATAGTATGCCCCGGATGCTGAGATTTCCTTGTTCGTAACTTCCGTAATGCTGTCATCCGCCAAAACTTCGTCTGCAGTTGTATATACTGCAGAGGCAGCATCCCCTACCTCTGCCAGGGCATCCGCCTTGAGCGTTGTGGTTGTCATGGACTCATTGCCAACAGGGGCAACAAGGCCTTCTATGGCAGTTGCAGTGTCATTCACGCCGGTCTCGCCGCCAGTAGTCCCGCTATTAGTGTTGTTCTTATCTGAAGGTGTTCCGTCTTCCTCAGAAGAGGCATTCCCTTCCTCGCCTTCAGATTTGGATGAAGAGCATCCTGCGAAAACAAGGCACATGCAGAGTGCAAGCGCCAGCAGCAAACCAAGCACTAATGATAAGAACTTGCCTTTGCTTCTCATAGTTCATCTCCTGTATCTTCTATCTGCGCTCATTATAGTCTTGTTGGATTCAGGATTCAAGGAAAGTGACTCAAACGTCTTCAAAGTTCCAACAATTTGTCACTTTATGTTGTAATTTTCACATAAGCTTAATAAACTGTCACATTGGCAGGCACTGTCATGGACATTGGCGGCGAGGCTGTGCTGCGAATAAACAAATGTTTGTACTGGCTCCAAAACACGCCAAAATCAACATAGTGCGGGCCCTTTGGCCTGCAGGCGACAGAAAAGCACGGCCGGATTGGGGTCGTGCTTTCGTTGTATACGATGCAGGTTCAAAAACTCCTACAGCTTTGATATGTCAATTGGAACTGGTAAAGTGCCTCTCCTATAGTTTTCAACTGCCTTATACATATCAGCAAAAGACTCTGCGGATATATCAGCAGGCAGGATTTCTCTATGGAAGATGGTTTTTACTTCCAAGTTTGGCATCTTCAGCAAGGATCTGTTATCTGTTGCGTCTGCATTTGCTTTTGTTGCCGTAAGATAGCCCGTGGACAACAAAATTTCATATGGGTTCCCGTCAGGATAACACGAACCTGAATATAGAGCGTCTGTTGCTGCTGCCTCTACAGTACCGCCATCCGCCATGTGAATCAGGTTACACAAATCCTCGGTTGATGCCCTCATCAATATAGCTCTCAAGTCACTGCCGTCAGCTGTATCGCCCCAGTATGTATCCGGCACGCACTTGTAGTAGATGTAGTACAGAACAGACCACGGATTGAAGACTTGTGCGCCGCCAAACATATAGCCTCCATACCACTCACTCAGTTCATCGTACTTGTCTTGAACTCCGTAGTATGCAAGCATCGCAATGACTTCATCACTTGTAAAGCCAAAGTAATCGTTGCCGTTGGGTGTTCCAGAGCTTTCCTGCAGAACTGGCAGGAACAAACCCGTCTGAGAGGCTGTCTGAATGCCTGCTAGCACTCCGAACTTGACAGACGGGTTGTCTGTGAGTCCCCTGGAGCATAAGTCATTCATGAATGCCCGCACTTTGCTGTAGTAGCCATGGCCATGCCCTGTGCGCAGAGGCGTGTCATAATCGTCTATGAGAATGACCGCAGGCACTTTGTGATACTGTTCAAGCAAGCGGGACAGCAGCAGCAAGGATGATGCATAGCCATCCGCATCAGCAATAAATGAGGCTATGTCATTGTATGCCTTCAGATCCAGACCGCTCAATATGCCGGGTTCTGCAAGTTCAGAGTGCCGTTTGAACTCTTCGGATATCTGGATCCTGATGTTGCCCAAACAGTCCTCCCATGTGTTGTCATCCACAGCGTGAAAGGACAGGCGTATGACGGGGTAGCGCCCCTGCTCTTCAGTGTACTTCTTACCGCTCTTCCAGATATTCTTGTCCTTGAAATACACAGAGGCATCCCTGTCTGTTTTCTCAAAGAAAGTTTGAATCATGCTGAGGGTCAGGGACTTCCCGAACCTCCTTGGACGGCTGAACAGTACAACAGACGGACACACATCCAGCAGTTCCTTTATGAGCATAGTCTTGTCCACATAGTAATGGCTGGTCACCGTGTCTATATAACTTTCAGACCCTGGCAGGGAAGACTTGAGACGTTTCATTCGAGTCACCTCTCTACTTCTTGTCGGCATGATGATACCATCTGGAAGCCGGCAAAAACAGATACCAAATTCATAAAAGACGTAAATATTTTCCACATGGAATGGGATGTGTCTGAGCCCAGTGCAAACATTTGTTTGTAAAGTTTTTCAAACACGCCAACATAGTGCGGGCCCTTTGCCCTCGTGGGTGCAGAAAAGCACGGCCGGATTGGGGTCGTGCTTTGTCGCTTGGATATGCGGTTGTCTGGGCCGGATCAGCCGAGGTTCTTTGCAAGGACCTGTTCGAAGCAGGCGCCGTAGAAGTGCTCTGCAGGGGTCTTGCGGATGCAGTCACGCACGAACTCGGAAGCGAAGTCTGCGGACTCGGCAACGGACTTGCCCTGGAGATATGCGGCCGTGAAGGTTGCGGCGAAGATGTCGCCCGTGCCGTGGAGGCTTACGGGAAGCTTCTCGCCGAGGACGTATGAGATCTTGCCGTTCTCGCAGATGATCTCGCCAATCTTTCCGTCCAGCTCTACGCCCGTGATGACGGCCGTGGCCTTCGTGAGCTTGCCGAGGGCAAGAATGAGGTTTTCAAGGTACTCTTTCGTGTGGACCTCGCTGTACGGAGTGCCAGTGAGGAAGCATGCCTCTGTTACGTTGGGCAGGATGATATCCGCATTGGAGATGAACTTTGCCATAGCCTGAACGTATGTCATGTCAAAGCCGCCGTAGATCTTGCCGTTGTCTGCGAAGACGGGGTCTATAATCTTGATGGCACCTTCTGAGGAGAAGTCCTTGAAGCAGGTCTCAGCTGTCTCCATGAGGGGAGTCTTGCCGAGGTAGCCAAGGAGGAATCCGTCAAACTTGAAGCCCTCGCCGCGCCATACCTCGAAAATGTTCTGTATCTCATCTGTCAGGTCCAGGTAGCTCCATTTGGAGAACATAGTGTGGTTCGACAGAACGGCCGTAGGGAGCATGCATGTCTCTATGCCATACGCAGAAAGGATGGGATGAACCACAGTGAGTGAGCACTGTCCTACACAGGAAAGATCCTGCATCGCAAGCAGTCTTTTGTTAGTCATGATGTCACACCTCTTTAATTGCACTAAGATGTATTTGCTTCACGCCGGCCGGTTTTCCGTAGAGGGGCTATGGGTTGCCTGCCGGGTGTTTCTGCCTTGGATTGGTTGCAGAGCACGTTACTGCATGTGCTTCTGCTTTACCTTCTTGTCCACGATGTGACGCTTCTTGAGCTCATCGCGGATGTCGTTGAGGGAGATGCCCATGTTGACGAGAAGCACCATCACGTGGTACACGAGGTCCGAGACCTCGAAGATGACCTCAGCCTTGTCACCGCCCTTGCCGGCTACTATCACCTCGGTGCTCTCCTCACCTACCTTCTTCAATATCTTGTCATTGCCCTCGTTGAAAAGATATGAGGTGTATGAGCCCTCTGTGGGATGCTCTTTTCTGCCCACAAGGAGGACATAGAGGCCATCCAGAGTGTACTCCGGAAGGGTGTCTGAGGAGTATACGTAGTCATTGAAGCAGCTCTCCGTGCCGAGGTGGCATGCAGGGCCGTCCTTTACAACCTCTACGGTTAAAGCGTCCCTGTCGCAGTCTGCCTTTATATAGACTATGTGCTGCACGTTGCCGGATGTCTCTCCCTTTCTCCAGAGCTCCTGACGGGACCTGGACCAGAAGCAGGTACGGCCCTCCTTCATGGAAATCTCCAGGCTCTCCTTGTTCATATAGGCCACAGTGAGCACCTCTTTGGTGTAGAAGTCTGTGACTACTGCAGGTATAAGCCCCTGGGCGTCAAATTTGAGTTCGCTGATGTCAAGCATGATTTTTCCTCTCAATAGATTGTTATGTGAAGCGGCAATGGATGCCGCATATATTGCGGTGTTTGTGTGGAAATGAATGGTCCGGGATGTATTGCCGGAGGCTATACGCGGACCGGGATGCCGGCGGCCCGCAAGGCCTGCTTGAGGTCCGGGATGGCTATCTCGCCGAAGTGGAAGACGGAGGCGCCGAGGCCTGCGTCTGCATTGACGGACTTGAAGAGGTCTATGAAATCCTGCACGCATCCGGCTCCGCCGGAGGCGATGACAGGTATGCGCACTGCGTTGCAGACAGCGTCCAGCATCTCGAGGTCAAAGCCCTTCTTGACGCCGTCCGTGTCTATTGAGTTGAGCACTATCTCCCCTGCGCCGTTCGCCTCGCCGAACTTTGCCCATGATACGGCCTCTAAGGGCGTCTCCTCGCGGGCTCCCTTGGAGAAGACCCTGAACTTTCCGTCCACACGCTTCACGTCCATGGAAAGGACTACGCACTGGTCTCCGTACTTCTTTGCGGCCTCATGTATGAGGGACGGGTTGCGGATTGCGCCTGAGTTGACGCTAACCTTGTCCGCACCGCACTTGAGAACACGGTCGAAGTCATCCACGGTGTTGATGCCCCCGCCGACGGTGAGCGGTATGAAGATCTGCGAAGCAGTCCGGCGGAGGATGTCCGTGAACAGGGACCTGCCCTCAAAGCTTGCCGTAATGTCATAGAAGACCAGCTCATCCGCCCCGGAGTCCGAATAGATCTTTGCAAGATGGACGGGGTCGTCCACGTCATTGACGTTCAGAAAGTTCGTGCCCTTCACTACCCTTCCGTTCCTCACGTCCAGGCATGGTATTATACGCTTAGCTAACATTTATGTCTCCCGCAGCCCCAAAAGAGCTGTTTCTGTTCTTGGATTGCAAGGCCGCCGTACAGCCTCTGAGGCACTATATATGTGCCCTGTTTTGCGTGGCTTTAGTCCTGCGGGCCGGCCACGGAGATGGCCTGCTTGAGGTCCAGGCGGCCCTCATACAGGGCTCTGCCAAGAATTACGGCATCCACGCCGATGCCCTTGAGGGCGTCTATTTCTTCGAGGTACGTTATGCCGCCTGAGGCGGTTATCTTGAGGCCCTCTATATCCTTCAGGCGCTTATAGATGTCCAGGTTGGTGCCGGCAAGGGCGCCGTCCTTGGAGATGTCTGTGTATATTACGGTCTGAACGCCAGCTCTTACGAGGTCCTTGCAGAATGAGACGGAGTCTATGTCCGTGACGTTCCGCCAGCCGGAGATGGCAACTTTGCCGTCTGCTGCGTCTACGCCTACCACTATCCTGTCCCCGTACTTTTCCGCCATGCGGACTGTGAAGGGGAAGTTGGTTACGGCCACGGTGCCAAGGATGCAGCGGCCTGCGCCGGAAGAGAGGTACTTTTCTATCTGGGACTCTTCACGGATGCCGCCGCCTATCTCTACAAAGAGCGGTGCCGCCTGGATTATCCTGGCTACGCTTGCCGCATTGTCCGGATTGCCCGTGCGGGCGCCGTCTAAGTCTACGGCGTGCAGACAGCGTGCGCCGTCTGCATAGAAGCCCTTGGCTGCATCTTCCACAGAGAGGGAATATTTCGTGACCTTGCCGTAATCCCCTTTGAGGAGACGGACAACCTCACCTTGTATCATGTCTATAGCCGGAAATACTTTCATGTCTTGTCCTCGCTGTGTGGGTTTTAGGTATGTATATCTGGAAGGCTCATATGAGCCTGTACAGGGCCGTGAACGGGCTATATTCTTGGGCGTATCTCTTTCTGCATGGAAGCAGAATAAAGCGCACAGAGCCTCTGGAGGGCGGTATTAGAGCTCTGCGAAGGCACGGAGGATCTTCATGCCGACGGGCCCGCTCTTTTCCGGATGGAACTGCGTGCCGTATACGTTCTTAGAGCCGCAGGCGGCGGTTACGGGCGTGGTGCCGTACTCGCAGTACGCAAGGAGAGAGTCTTCACATTTCTTTGCCTGGAAGGAGTGAACGAAGTATACGTAATCTCCCTCAGCGGTGTACTTGAACAAAGGGCTGGGCTTTGTGAAGACCAAAGAGTTCCAGCCCATGTGGGGTATCTTGAGGCCTGTTATGTCTTCCGCCAGGGGACGGACTTCGCCATGAAGAAGGCCGAGGCCCTGGTGCTCCCCGTATTCGTAGCCGCGCTCAAAGAGAAGCTGCATGCCGAGGCAGATGCCGAGGAGCGGCGTGCCGTTTGCGGCCACTTCACGGACGGTGTCTGCAAGGCCCGTTGAGTTGAGTTTGTCTGCGGCGTCTCCGAAGGCTCCCACACCGGGAAGGATAACCCTGTCCGCAGACAGGATCACCTTCTTGTCTGATGTGACAACGCTCTCTAAGTCCAGTGACTGCAGGGAGCTTTTGAGCGAGAACAGGTTGCCTACGCCGTAATCCACGATGGCTATCATAATACACCTTTGGATGAAGGCACCTCGGTGCCTACGATTTTGACTGCCTTAGAAAGGGTGCGGCCGAAGGACTTGAACACTCCCTCTATGATGTGGTGCGTGTTCTTCCCGTACAGCTTCTTGAAGTGGAGAGTTACCCCTGCCTCACGGGTGAAGGCCATGAAGAACTCCTCCACAAGCTCCGTGTCAAAAAGCCCTACGCGCTTTTTGGTCTCCTCATCCTCGCCGTCCAGGACCTTGGCAGAGGGGATCTCAACGTCAAAGTTTAGGTAGGAGCGGCCGGAGATGTCTATGGCGCAAAGGACAAGGGCCTCGTCCATGGGCAGGATGATGTCCGCATAGCGGGCTATGCCGGCCTTGTTGCCAATGGCGGCATTGAAGGCCTTGCCGAGAGCAATTCCTATGTCTTCCGTCGTGTGGTGGAAGTCTACGTCCGTATCCCCGCAGCACTTAACGGTGAAGCCGAAGCCGGAGTGCACTGCAAAGAGCTCCAGCATGTGGTTCAGGAAGCCGCAGCCTGTGTCTACGGACTTCTCACCGCCGTCCAGGTCCAGCATGAGACGGATCTTTGTCTCGTTGGTGTTTCTCTCTATCTCAGCCTTTCTCATATAGAATCTCCTTTATGCTTTGTATAAGGGTCTGTATCTCGGCATCACTGCCAATGGTAATGCGTACATAGTCCCGTATGCGCTCATCCTCGAAGTGGCGCACGAGGATCCCTCTCTTGCGCAGAGCCGCCTGCAGCTCTGCACCGCCCATTCTGGGCGTGCCTGCAAGAATGAAGTTGGACTTAGAGGGCAGAACAGTAAAACCCATCTCCTTCAGGGCCTTGTCCAGTTTTGAGCGTGTGGCCATTATCTTGGAGCGGCACTCATTGAAGTAATTCCTGTCCGTAATGGCAGCGGCCGCAAGGCGCTCCGAAAGCCTGTTCACGTTGTACGGGTTGAAGGAAAACTTAACCCTGTTGAGGTCCTGTATAAGCCCCTCCTGTGCCATGGCAAAGCCCACACGGGCACCGGCCAGGGAGCGGGACTTGGAGAATGTCTGGATTACAATAAGGTTGGGGTACTTGGGAATTAGCTGCACGGCAGTCTCGCCGCCGAAGTCTACGTATGCCTCATCCACCACTACCACCCGCTTGGGGTTGCTTGCAACTATCCTCTCCACCTCTTCCAACGGAATGTATATGCCCGTCTGCGCATTGGGGTTGGCAATGAAGACAGTCCTGGAGTCTGCCATATAGGGCTCCGGAGAGATTGTATAGTCCGGGTTCAAGGGGATCTCCTCATATGCCACGCCGAAGAGGGATGCGAAGACTTTGTAGAAGCCGTACGTCACGTCCGGGAAGACGGCGCCGTTTTCGCAGAAAGCGCAGAAAGAAAAGGCCAGGGACTCGTCTGAGCCGTTGGTGACTAAGACGTTGTCCTTCGTGAGGCCGTACTCTGCATAGAAGTCTGCTATTGCGGAGCGCAGCAGGCCGCTCTCCGGGTCTGAATACAGCCTGCAGTCCTTGAGCTCCTGGCTCTTCACGGCATCCACGGCGAAGCGTGAGGGGTAATACGGGCTCTCGTTGGTATTAAGCTTTATAAGCTTCTCCTTGGGCTGCTCACCGGGAGTGTACGGCTCCAGAGAGGAAAGCTTTCTGTTCAAAAATTCACTCATGGTTTGTATGTAATTGCGGCATATGCCGCAGTGTTTGCGTTATACGGCCCGCTTTTGCGGGGTGCCTGTTATTTCTTCATGCGCACGGCAACGCTCTCTCCGTGGGCTGTGAGGCCCTCTGATTGAGCAAAGCGGATGATGTCGTCTGCGGCGCTCTCCAGGGCTTCCTGCGTATATTCCATATACTGCGTGGTCTTCACGAAGTCATCCACGCCCAAGGGCGACGCAAAGCGTGCTGTGCCGGATGTGGGCAGGGTGTGGTTTGCACCGGCGTAGTAGTCTCCGACTGCCTCCGGGGTATTGTATCCAAGGAAGACGGAGCCTGCGTTCTTAACCTTTGCAAGGTTCTCTTTAGCGTTCCGGATGCAGAGCTCCAGATGCTCCGGGGCGTATTCGTTGGCAACCTCTATGGCCGTGTCCGTGTCCGGGCATATGATTATCTTGCAGTTGTTGTCTATGGAAGCCCCTGCTATCTCTTCACGGGGCAGCTTTTTAAGCTGGCTCTGGATCTGCTCCGCTACTGCGTCTGCGAGGGTCTCGCTGGTGCAGATAAGAAGGGCTGAGGCAAGCTTGTCGTGCTCTGCCTGCGAGAGAAGGTCTGCGGCTACGTGAACGGGGTTGGCGAAAGAGTCTGCCACTACGAGTATTTCGCTGGGGCCGGCAACCATGTCTATGCCGCACACTTCGGAGGCAACAAGCCTCTTTGCCGTGGCTACGAAGATGTTCCCCGGGCCAGTTATCTTGTCCACGCGGGGCACAGACTCTGTGCCGTATGCAAGAGCCGCTATGGCCTGCGCGCCGCCAATCTTAAGGATCTTTGAGACGCCGCACATATGGGCCGCCGCAAGCACCTCCGGCTTAACCTTGCCGTCTGCCTTCACTGGCGTGGCCATTATAATCTCCGGAACGCCGGCAATTACTGCCGGGATGGCGTTCATGAGCACCGTGGAAGGATATGCGGCAGTGCCGCCGGGGATATAGAGGCCTGCTCTGCGGACGGGCAGAATGCGCTCTCCGAGGATTACTCCCTTGCGCTTTATCTCAAACCCGGTGCGCTTCTGTGCTGCGTGGAACTCACGGATGTTGTCTATGCTGTGCTGCAGAGTCCGGATGTATGCAGGCTCCAGGGAGGCCATGGCCTCTTGTATCTCTGCATCCGTTACGTACAGGTCTCCGGTGTAGCCGTCAAACCTGGCGGCGTACGCCCTTAAGGCCTTGTCCCCGTTCTCGCGGACGCTCTGTATAATCTCACGGACGGTCTGCTCTGCCGCCATGCTCATCTCTTCACGGGCTCCGAAGAGCTCCTCTGCGCTTTGTCCGGTGTATATGATTTTCTTCATAATGCTGTCTCCGTATGATGCTGTATATGCGTTTAAACCGTTATAAATGCGTTCTAACGAACTTGCATGGGCCGATTCAGGACCTTTTGAACAGGCCGGATTATTGCCCACAGAAGGGAAGTCAGGACTGCGGGATGTACTTCTTGAGCTCCTGGGTGAGGCGCTGGATGTCTTCACGCTTGAACTTGTATGAGGCCTTGTTGGCGATGAGGCGCATGCTTATCTTGAAGGCCTCGTCTATGACCTCCAGGTTGTTCTCCCTGAGAGTTGTGCCTGTCTCGACGATATCGAAGATGACGTCGGAAAGGCCCAGGACGGGAGCAAGCTCTATGGAGCCGTTGAGCTTTATTATCTGCACTTCGCGGCCCTTGGACTGGAAGTATGAGGTGGCGCTGTTGGGGAACTTGGTGGCCACTTTTAGAGGCCTGGAGGTGTCGTCCCGGAAGCCCTGCTTTGCGGCAACGCACATGCGGCACTTGCCTATGTTCATGTCCAAAAGCTCATATACGTCCGGGCGGTACTCGTCCAGGATGTCCTTGCCTATGAAGCCTACGTCCGCCGCCCCTTCCTCTACGTATACGGACACGTCCGTGGGCTTTACCCAGAAGAGGGACACGCCGGTTACGGGGTCCGTGAAGACCAGCTTGCGGCTGTCTGCGACGTAGTCCGCACAGGAGAAGCCTGCCTGCTGCAGGAAGTTGTATGCCTTGTCTCCAAGCCTGCCCTTGGGCAGTGCGAACTTAATCATATGGTGTCTCCTTTGTCCGTGCCGTAATAGCTTGCGGAGTCTATGTTGCCGTAATTTCTGAAGTCAATCTCCCCGAGATACAGCGCAAAGCCTATGGCCTGGGCGCTCTTGCCGAACTTTTCCAGAAGCTTGTCATAGCGGCCGCCGGAGAGGACAGCCTTTGGGATGCCGTTCACGTACCCCTTGAAGATTATGCCGTTGTAGTAGTTGTAGTCCCCGACTATGGAGAAGTCCACCTGCATCTCCCCTTCGGCGCTCCGGAGAAAACTCTCCATCTCAGATATCTCTGCGGAGATGTCCAGGCCGGTGATGGAGCGGAGCCGGGAGATGGCCTTGGAGCCTTCGGAGGGCAGGGTTATGAGCGTTAAGAAGGGCATATACTGGGCTCTTTTGCATCCCTGGGATTCCATGAGACGCAGGAAGTCATGCTCATTCTTTCCTCTCAGGCACTCCAGTGCGGAGCGCTCCAGGTTGCGGTCTAAGGAAAGCATCTTGAGTGCCTTGACTATGATGCCCATGTGGGAAATGTCTACGGCGTACTCGCTGGAGACCATGGCGAGAGTCTTTCCGAAGAGGCTGCACAGCTCTTTGGTGGCGTCTTCGTTTACGACGCCCATTATCTCCACGCCAATCTGGGAGATGTCATTTATGCCGCCGCCTGTGCCCTTGCGGAAGACCTTTTCATCATAGAATATCTTGCGGGTCTGCGGCTTCCCTGTGGCGGGATCTTTGTGCAGGTCTATGCTCTTGGCGATGGACAGGGTGACGTCTGAGCGCATGGCAAGAAGCTTGCCGCCTGCGTTGACGGCTATGACGTCCTTGGAGTTCAGGAAGCTCTCGTTCTCGGCGTAGAAGGAATACTCCTCGAAGCCGGACAGGTGATACTCCTCGTACCCGTAATCTATGTACAGACTCTTGATCTGCATCTTGACCCCGTCTGCCATACTGATGTTCTTTATGTACATATCTGTTCCTCTGTTGTTCCTGCCTGCTTGTCTCTTAAGCATGCGGGCATACGCATGCTGTCCCCACAAGGGAAAGGAGCGTGGCTGTTACTCTTCCGCAGGCTCTTCTGTGTCTGTGGCCTCTTCTGCAGCCTCTGAGGCTGCAGAGGCCTCTGCCTCCGCCGGTGTGTCCGGGGATATGAAAGCGCGGTACCCGCCGCTGCCGTGCGTTACGCAGCGCATTATGCGGCTTATGGTGGCGCTGGAAAGCTTTGTCTCCTTAGTGATCTCCGAATATGTCTTGCCTTCCATGCAGAGCTTGGCGGCATGGGCCCTCATGGCCATGTTCTCCACTTCCTTGTACGTGCAAAGGTCCTCTAAAAGGGCCTTGCAGTCTTCCTTGGTCTGGAGCTTGAGCAATATGCCGTACAGTTCATCTTCGCAATGATGCATGAAATCTTCTGTCATCTCACACCTCTTGAGGTCATTATACTTTATCGCACTAAAGAAGTAAAGTGTTTTTGCAGGCAAAATGCACGAGTTTGGAAGAGATTGGCAAAGGTTTTGCCTGCGCAACCCTCATGAGGGCTGTTTTTGCGGGCAGAAAAAAGGGGAGATCCCTCGCTCCCTACATCTTTCTTGCCACTATGCGGAATATCTTGTAGCCCTGCTCCTTGAAGTGCCTCTCGTACTCCGTCTCTATGTCTCCGTTTGCCACGGAGTCCCAGTCCTCGCTGCAGCTTACGATCTCAAACCCGCAGGACGGGTAGTTGTCTTTGGAAAACTGGTACAGCACCTCGTTGTCTGTCTTCTGCCATATCTCCCCGCCGGGGCAAAGAAGCTTTCCGTACAGATCTAAAAAGCGGGTGCTTGTTAGCCTCTGGCGCTTGCCGCCGTGCTTTAGAAGGGGATCTGAGAAGTTGAGATAAAGCCTTGATATGGACCCGTCCGGTATGTACTTTTCCAGCATCTCAGCAAGGCAGTTGAAGAAATAGATGTTGGGTATCCCCTCTTGCTTAACCCTCTCCACGGCCGTTATGATGACGTTGGAGACCTTCTCGCAGGCTATGTAGTTGATGTCCGGATGAAGCTTAGCCATCTCGCACACGAAGCCGCCCTTGCCGCAGCCTATCTCCAGGTGCAGAGGATTGGAGTTGCCAAAGATGGCGGTGAAGTCCATATACTCCTTCTCCTGCACCGCCTCTCTCATGTCCGCCACAGAAAAGTCTGCGGGCTTCATGATGTCCTCACACGCCCTGAGCCGTTTCTCCAGGTTGCCTTTCTTCCTCATTCTCATACTGCAAAGTGTACCACAACAGCCTCCAAATGGCAAACTCTTTTAACGCAGCATATGGCAGGCATATAACTGGAGTTGTACGGAATGGCTTATGCAGACAGGAGACGGCCACGCTACACAAACATGGCAGCAGCTATAAAGCCCGGCATATCTGCCGGGCTTATTGTTATTCTTCAGATGTTTCCACAGGTGCAGAAGCCTCTGTGGGCTCAGCAGAGTCTGCAGGGCTTGCGGGTTCTTCCGAAACGGGTTCGGGGCGCTTCTTCGGCGGGCGGCCTCTCTTTCTGGGTGCTGCGGGAACGGCATCTGCAGCAGGTGCTGGAGTAGCGGACAAGTCGGTGCCGGACTCAGAGAGGTCGGCGGACAGAGGGTTCTTGCGGGGCCTGCCGGGGCCGCGGTGTCCGGGCACGGCGGATTTGCATCTCTTGCATTCGAGTACAATTTTGTTGGGTTCCAGGCCGGATATCGGTGAACTTTCAATCTGGCTGGCTACGCGCTTTGCATATACGGGATACTGCGTGAGGTTGTTCCCGAGGAACTCACAGAACTCTTTGGCTGTGGTGGAGGGCGAAAGGATCTTCATGTCCCCGTTGAAACCGGCTATCCAGGAATAGAAGGTCGGGGACAGCTGCACCTTGGCGCTGAAGCGTACCTTGCCTTCCGGGGCGGGCATGAATTTGGCATCCGAGAACATGTCCAGGATGGAGTTGATGTGCTGGCTGCTGGACTCTATGGAAACCTTCTCCTCCTTGCCCGCGAACATGGAGAACTGCGAGGTGAGATACTCTTTGGTGCGCTCCTCTATGTTAAGAGGCATATGGCGCATCTCCCTGCACATATTGACGCTGTCCATGCGGTCTATGCGGTAGTTTATGATCTTGTCATGCTTCTCGTTGTACACAACCAGGTAATAGTTGTTGCCGGAGCATACGGTGCCCACAGGGTTCTCTATGTAGAGCTGTTTGTCCTTGCGGTACTTCTTCTGCCTCTTCTCATTGTAGTCGAAGTAGTAGAACGAGATCTTGCGGTCATGGGAGATGGCTTCCGCTATGTTGCTTATGTAGTAGTATACGTGTTTGTCCTCAAACTTAACGTTCGTAGTGGGAAGTATGCTGCTCAAGATTCCCTGCGCCTCTGCATCTCCGTTCAATGCAGCCACCTTGTGCATGAGGGTCTTTGTCATATTCTCCGTTATGAAGTGCGCAGCCTGGATGGCGTCCAGCAGAATTCTCTGCTCCGCCACGTTGAAATCTGTCTGCTCCAGATAGTACAAATTGGACCTGCTTCTTACGCACACGACATCAAACCCCGTCTGCTGCAGCAGCTCCATGTCCTTGTACATGGTCTGCCTCGTGATCTTCATCCCCTTCTCTTCCAAGTATGAGAGAATATAGCCCGTGGTGAGCGGATGGTCTTTGGAGGACTCATCTTTCAGAAGCTTGTATATCATGAGCGGCGTGAGCCTGGTCATGTTGTCTGTGCTATTGTCTGTTTCCTTATTGCTCATGTTCCTTTTTTCCTTCCCCATTGCGAAAGCGGTTCTTTCTGCCATACTCCAATGGGTATAGCTGTTGCCGCTAGGTCATTTGGCTTTAGGCACTGCCATATGTTATGCATCCTGTACGGATGTGCGTACAGTATAATGAAGTCCACACAAAGGGCCATATCCCCAGGATATGCGGCCCTTGACGGCCCTGAGGCCCGGTACGGCCTTGGTGCGGAAGTTTCAGTATATCAGAGGGCGGCCTCTGCCTCACGCAGGATGTTTAAAAGATATCCGCCGTCCTTCTCAAGGTACTTCTCTGCGGAGCGGCGCATGTCATCCGGCACGCCGTAATATGCCTCTGCTATGCCGCAGGCTATGGCCGCTGAGGTGTCACAGTCCCCGCCGAGAGATATGCATATGCGCACGCAGTCTTCAAAATCCGTGGACTCCAGGAAGCACTCAAGTGCCTGAGGAACTGTTTCCTGGCAGGTTTCGTTGAATTTGTACGTGGGACGTATGTCATCTATCTTTAAGTCCAGCTTGTAATAGTTCTCGTTGATGTAGTCCCGTATGTACTCCTTGTCCTTTCCCTCACGTGCCAGGAAGATGCACACGGCCGTGGCCTCTGCTCCCTTTATGCCCTCCGGATGGTTGTGCGTGACGCACGTGACCTTGTATGAAAGCTCCTTGACCTCATCCAAGGTGCGGCCGAAGAACCCGCAGGGGCTTACCCTCATGGCAGAACCGTTGCCGAAGCTGTTGTACGGCTGCGGATTAGAGCTGAACATCCATTTGCGGAACATGCCGCCGAAGCCGCAGAACGGATACTTGCGGCCAACCTCATGCATGCAGTCTATTGCCGCCTGGGAAAGGTTCGTATAGTCTCCGTTGCAGGAGAGTATGGCCTTTGCTACGGCTAGGGTCATGACTGTGTCATCCGTAAAGAAGCACTTGGGTGAGAATATTACAAAGTCCTTGTGCCTGTAGTTGTGGAACTCAAAGCGTGAACCCGCTATGTCCCCTATGATGGGTCCTATCATAATGCTCTGAACCTTCTGCTTTTAAAACTTGCATACAGTATAACACCCAATATTTAAAAAATCAATATCTTGACGCTGAAATGTTAAAATATGTATTATATTAAGCTCTCAAGGCCAGGGGCAAACATACCCGTTCCATGACAAAAACTTGAATATATGATTGGATAACGGCATGTACGGAATAATGTCTTCATATTTGAGCGCATGCGGGGCAAAAAATAAAAAATAAGCGAGATTAAAGGCCCCGGATGAACCGGAGCCTTTGAAATCACCTATATGGAGAAGTGTTATTTCTTTTTGTCATTGCCCTTGTAGTCAGGGTTCTTCTTTACCTTGCTGCGCAGAGCGGAGCATGCGACCCATATCGTTGTTATGACAACGAATACGGCGGCAAAGGCGAATACGTAGTCAACAATGTTGAGCACGGCACTGACTTTCGATGGCCACTGAGCTGCTACAGTGTATGAGGCAAATCCGCTTGAGTCACTTGAGCTCATTCCGTTGTACCTGTTGCTGTTGACTACGGTATAGAGGAGCCTTTGAACAGAATCCCTCATTGCCTGTGTATAATATCCTACGTTCTGGAGATAGTCGCCGAATGAGTAATCGTTGTTGGGGCCGTCCAGCAGATCATTTCCTGCCAGAACTCCCCACGTGAGGTTCATGTTGTTGGTCTGTGCCCAGTCGGATACTGCAAACCCGGCCATGCCGAACTCTTCACGAAGGACATTGTGCATGAGGCCGTAATGCTGTCCGGACCATACGCCGCCGATATTGTTGAACGAGGTCATGACATTCATGCCGTCGCCTATTTCAATGGCAATCTCGAAAGGCCGCAGATAAATCTCACGCATCGTCTGCTCACGGAGCCATGTGTTGTAGTATGATCTGTTGGTCTCCTGGTCATTCAGCACGAAGTGCTTGTTGTATACATAGCAGCCCTTTGACTGGCAGCCGAGAGACTCATACCCGCCCATTGTGCCGGTAAGATAAGGATCCTCGCTGTAATACTCGCCGGAACGTCCGTGGTAAGGGTTGCGGTGCAGGCCAAGGCCGAAGCCGTACAGTCCGGATACACCAGCCCAGAGAGCATCTTCACCGAGTGCCTGGCCTACTGCATATGCTATCTCAATGTTGAACGTTGAGGCAATGATGCCTTCGCAGGGATATCCGGTAGGATACTGGGTTGCATTGCTTTCGTCATAGCTGTTTGCAAATCCGATTCCGGCAAACGTTCCGCCGTCGCTCAAATCGAACTTCCAGCTTATGCCGTTGGATGCATTGACATCATTCGTGCCATACTTTCCTATGCTGGACACACTCGTTGTCCTTCTGCGGCCCTGCTTCAGAACATCCTTGTAATCTGACCAGGTCAGCTGGTCAAGGAATGTATTCCACTTGGCGACATCTTCCTCAGATGCACCGCGGCGCTCATCATACTCTATGCCTATCATCTCAGAAAGCATGATTGTATAGGACGAACCGTTGCCGAATGTTACGCCGGCTGCATTCAGGTCATTGCCGTAATACCTGGATATCGTGCTGCTGTCAACGCCGGTCAATTGCGTGCCATACCCGAAAAGATCATTGGTCAGCTCTGTTCCTGCACTGGATGCGCTCAGTGTTGTGGAGTCAGAGTCGTACTCTGTGCTTCCGTAAGTGGTCCAGTCAGACCTTGTCATGTAGTGGACGGTGGTTCCGTTCGTCTTTATTGACGATATGACGTTAGAATCGCCGTCTACTGTTGTATATGTGTTGGAAGAATCGGGATCGCTCTCGGTAAACTGGTTGGTGGGTGTTGCCCCGCCCTGTGTCCAGTATGTATAGCTGGCTGCCCTGTCTTCGCTTACCGTTACGGCAGCAACCTTGTCTGCGCTTGCTGTGCCGTACAGGCTGTCTATTGAACCGGAATTGGATACCGTGTACTTGCTGGGATTGGCTACCTTGTACTTCAGGATGTTGTTGATGGCCTGGTGCGAGTTGCTTGCCACTGTGAGCAGATAATCGCCCTGGTCAAGGATGTACTGTCCGAACGTTCCGTCTCCGTTGTCCACGCTGTTGTCGTATGATGCGAAATACTTGTTGGCGTCAATGTTGATGGTGAGCTCTTCGCTCTCTTCGGGCTCAAGCTTGCTTGTCTTTGCATATCCGACAAGCTCTACCGCAGTCTTCTGCACGTTGGTGTTGGAAGTGTTGTATGCCTGCTGGAGATATACCTGAACAACCTTCTTGCCTGCAACCTGACTCTTGTTAGTAACATTTACAGTGAGAATGAGATCATCATAATCGCCAAGATCAGTCTCTGCATCCTCGCCCTTCGCACGGCGTTCATCCTCAGGCCTTAATGAATCTTCATCATGTGCTAGATACGGGGAATCATTGCCGCTGTCATACTTCACGCGTGAAGTCTTGTTGGATCCGGCCGTGTAGTAATCTTTGTCCGGATCATCATTGCCCGTCAGCGACTCAATCTCCACATCAAAGCCGCTGTCGTAATCATCCCCGTCCGCATATGTATATCCGTATCCGAACGGATAGTCAACATATGTGCTGTACTGGTAGCTGCCTGCATTGCTGGTTCCAAGGATGCTGTCCTCATATCTGGTCTCAGCATACCTGTATCCGATGTACATGTCCTCGCGGATTGTTGACTGGTTCTTGGAATAGTATGCATATGAAGGATTGTAAGTCCTCCCGGTGTACCACATGTCTGAAAGATTGCCAGAGAACGCAGAGTCTCCGTTAAGAAGGCTTGCAACGCCTGCCAGGCCGTCACTTCCGGGATATCCGATCCATACTGCAGCATCTATATGATATGTGGAGAAGATGCTCTCCAGGTCTTCCTCCATGGGGCTGGACTGGTTGAAGACTACAATAAACTTGCTGTATGTGCCAGCCTGCCTTGCATTGCCAAGCGTAGAAAGCATCTGCTTCTCATTGGATGTGAACTTGAGATAATCAGATGCGGCATCTCCGGAAGCACCTCCGCTGGAGCCGTAAGGGGGCAGGTCAACCGCCTCAGTGCCCATTCTGCCGGTCACATAAATGCATGTGTTATATCCCGAGGTATATGATGAGATGCTGCCGTATTCACTGTCTCGGATGGCGACGTTGTTGCCGTTGTCATTTCCGTAGTATGTACTGGAGTTATAGTTGCTCTCAATGTAGTTGTTATAGAAGGTGACGAGAGAATCATTTATGGTGTATCCCAGGTTCTTCATCTCCTGCCACAGGTACTGCCTTCTGTTGGAAGTGGATCCTGCGCCGCGGTAATTTGAATGAACACCGCTCAGTGCTGCGGAAACGCCATTGGAGTTTACCTGGATGGCTCCGGCGCCGCCAAGAGAATACATGGGTGAATATGCCGTTGCTCCAAAGAAGCTTATGGTATCTGTGTTTTTGTTCAAAGGCAAAGCATTGTTGCTGTTCTTTAAAAGGACAGCGCCCTCTGCCTCCGTTGCGGCTGCGACAGCTCCGTTTCCGTCCAGGACATCCTCAACGGATGAATACCATGTAGGGTACGTTGCTGAGGATATGCTTATGCTGGGCTCATAGTAGAATCCGCTGTCAAACCCGAAATCAGCACCGTACTGGGACACCAGTGAGGAAACCTCATCGTCATCAATCAGATAGCCGATAAGGCATGAAAGCACAAACACTATGGCCATTATGTTGAACAGAATGAGCGATATGACTCGTATGACTTTTCTTGCCATGTTTCCGCCTCCTCACTGCCTTCTGTTCGAGGGCGGAAGATTGAACCCGCCGTATGAACCGCCATATGTGCCGCCGTACTGATTGCCGTACTGACCGCCATACTGGTTTGTCGGAGCCTGCTGCAGCGCACCTTTGCTCCCGCTTCCGTTGCTGCTGCCGGATCCGTTCTTGCCGCCGGCTTTTGCGTCTGCTTCCTTGACGGCTTTCTTCTTGAGATGAACCCACGCGAAAACATTTGCAAGCACAGCTGCAACAACAAGAATTACAGCACTTATAATGATGTCCATCAGTCCGGGAATTTTAAGCGGATTATTGACATACTCGCCGCCCATCATATTGCCTGACACGTAGGAGACAACGGACGGGGAAGCTATGAGGCATACGGCGATAAGATCAAGAATGCCCATTGCCGCAGCACCATAATTCGCCAGATTGAAGAGGGAAAGAACAATAAAGGCGACCACACCGCCTATAACGCACCATACTGCGGACCACTGTATGATATCAACTACAGAGCCGCTGGGTCCTATCAGTCCGTTTATCGTTGCAATATAATAAACAGCTCCGATAATGGACAGCACGGCCACACCGCAGCAAATCCAAAATGCTACGCTGCGCGTCTTGCCCCAATTCTTGAAGTAGTTTCCCATGAACACTTCCTCAAATCATTTCTTTCATATTCTCTAGCTGCACGGCTACAGGGCGCAATGTACCCACTGTGCAGTATAGTATCATAATATAATTCTAACATTCGGCCCAAAATCGTTACATTGCATTGACGGGATTAGTCATTGCAAGGTAGCTTATAGGATTAGGTCCAGATGCGGCCCTCATCCTGGTTCTATGCTACCCCCTGTTTTGCGAATATATTCGACACTTTTTGCCAAAAGTGCAGTCCGGATTTCCAGCCGTCATGGTCTATGCCAAAACAGCTTTGCAGACCGCCTGCAGAGGGTCCAAAAAAGGCTCATTTCAAAGAAATCGGGCCGGTTTCCGGGCGTGGAATTTTATGCAGTATGCACATATAAAAAGGCAGCAGTCCGCCTGCATGAAAAACCGGGCGGCTGTCTCAAAACTGCCGTCCGGATTTATCCATGACTGTGAATTTGCTGCTCTGAATGTGCCCCGCCGGGAGGCGGGAGCCGTGCGGGTTATACTCCTGAGTATGCGGAGAAGCCGCCGTCGATGGGGATTACCACGCCGGTGATGAAACTTGCAGCCTTCTCGGAAAGAAGGAACAGGAGTGAGCCGAGGAGCTCATCAGTCTCGCCGTAGCGGCCCATGGGTGTGGCTGCGATTATCTTTGCGGAGCGCTCAGAAGGCGTGCCGTCTGCGTTGAACAGAAGGGCCTTGTTCTGCTGGGTGGCAAAGAAGCCGGGGGCGATGGCGTTCACACGGATGCCGACCTTTGAGAAGTGAACGGCAAGCCACTGAGTGAAGTTGGATACGCCGGCCTTGGCTGCGGAGTATGCAGGAATCTTGGTGAGGGGCGTGAAGGCGTTCATGCTGGAGATGTTGACTATGGAGCATCCCTCCTTGCCTATCATGTCCGTTGCAAACTCCTGTGTGGGCAGAAGAGTGCCGAGGAAGTTGAGGTTGAAGACGAAGGAAACGCCGTCCTCGGTGAGTTCGAAGAAGGACTTCGTCGTGGGATCCAGCTCATCGCCGGGCTCATAGTACTCTTTGTCCGTCTGCGCCTTGGGGTTGTTTCCGCCTGCTCCGTTGATGAGGATGTCGCAGGAACCGAAGTCTGCAAGCACCTGCTTGTGGCATTCTGCAAGGCTGGCCTTATCCAAAACGTTGGCCTGGTATCCCTTTGCGATGAACCCGTCTGCAACTATCTCGTCTGCATGAGCCTGGGCTGCTGCCTGGTGAAGGTCTAAAAGGGCCACTTTGGCGCCGCAAGCGGCAATGGCTGCAGCCATGCGGGAGCAGAGCACTCCGCCGGCACCTGTAACAACCGCAACCTTTCCAGTCAAATCAACGCCTAAAGGCAATTCTTCTCTTTTCATAATTCAGTCTCCTTATTACTGTAGATGTCTGTATCATAATCCTGCGGCCTGGCGCCCGCCGCCGCCTTCTAATTAAGGCGCGCATGCGCAAGGCGCCGCCATAAGGTCACTTCTTGCTGAACTCCGTTGCCTCGAAGAGTCCGTTGATGTATGCAGCGCCAAGGGCTCTGTCATAGAGGCCGTAGCCAGGCTTGCCGCCTTCGTTCCAGATGTTCCTTCCGTGGTCCGGGCGGACGTAGCCGTTGAAGCCGTTGTCTATGAGCGCCTTGCAAATCTCGGCCATGTTGAGGGATCCGTCCTTGGAGCAGTGGCCCACTTCGCAGAAGCTGTCCTTGTCATCCGTCCAGAGCACGTTTCTCATATGAAGGAAATGGATCCTGCCCTGAGCGGCATACTTTGCTGCCATGTGGACGATGTTGTTGCCCCTGCCGGCGCCGAAGGAGCCGGTGCAGAGGGTGAGGCCGTTGTGTGTTGACGGAACGGCTGCGAACATCCTGTCCAGATCCGCCTCGTTGGAGATGATCCTGGGGATGCCGAAGATGTCCCACGGGGGATCATCCGGGTGGATGGCCATGTTGACGCCGACCTCCTCGCAGACGGGTATTACCCTCTCAAGGAAGTATACCAGGTTGTCAAAGAGCTGCTCATGGGAGATGTTCCTGTATGTGGCGAGGAGGCTTTGCATCTCGTCTGCGGAATAGCTCTCGTCCCAGCCGGGAAGGTGAAGGTTGTTGGGATCCACCTTGAGGAAGTCCTCGTAAGAATATGCCAGTGAGTCTGAGCCGTCCGGATTGGGATGGTGCATTGTTGTGCGGAGCCAGTCGAAGACGGGCATGAAGTTGTAGCATACGCATTTTACGCCGCACTTTGCAACCGTGCGCACGTTCTCACAGTAGTTCTCTATGTAGCGGTCCCTCGTCGGCCTGCCTATCTTGATATCCTCATGGACAGGTATGGACTCTATGACCTCCATCTCAAGGCCTGCGCTATTGGCAAGGTCCTTGAGGCGCTGCACGGACTCCAGGCTCCACTTCTCCCCTACGGGCACGTCATACACAGCCGTGACCACGCCGCTCATATTGGGAATCTCTCTTATGAACTGCAGGGGGATGCTGTCCTTTTCTCCGTACCAACGGAATGTAAGTTTCATAAAAATGCCGTCCGAACGCCGATTGAATTTGGCTGCCGGTCTCCTGCGGCGGGCCGGGCCAGCGGCGCTCTTGCAAAAGCTTTTTATCTTCTGTCTGCCAAACAATTATATACCGCCCCGCCCCGTTACGCAAGCGATAAAAGCAAATTTGTGCCGTATGATATTTCTCTACTCAATTGAAGCCGCCTTCCGAAGCCCCTTGCGCGGTCTTCCCTGCGGCATCCGCAGGGCTCAGTCCGGCCTGTTTCCGGTGCATCCTGAGGCCATGTCCAGGCAGGGATTGATGGGCTCCAATGCGCCTGTTGGGCCTGGGAAAAGCATTGCAACAGTAACAGTGGCCTGCAAAAATTGGTGATTTTGTGCAGAGGAGCGAAAGGGGCGATTGTGTGAAATAAATGTAATATGTTAAAATTTTTCAAATTTGAAATCTTGGAAATCCATTGCAATCAGAAAGTTGGAAGCGTATAATGTAAGTATGTTCAATTTTGTCTACAAGCAGATGGATTTCGCCCACAAGCTTGACGGTTCCGCTCTTCCCGCGGATGACTTCAAAAAGCATATGCATGACCATTATGAGCTGCTCATGCTGGTGGACGGGATCATAGATTACACCGTGGAGTCTGAGACAAGAAGACTGCAGCACGGTGAGATACTCATAATGAAGCCGGGGGATCTGCACTTCGGCGCCGTGGACCTGTCCACGCCTTATGAGCGCTACGTCCTGAAGTTCTCCGCGGACATGCTCCCGGACTGGCTTCTCGCAAAGTTAAACGAGTGCCCCACCTTCGGGAACAGGCTCTCCGTGAACAGCTACAAGGTTTTTGAGGAATTTGACGATATATATAGCGATTCCGGCGATGAGGACGCCGAGGAGCGCTACCTTTTGATGTACTGCCTGCTTCTTAAAATCCTTGTGGACATTTACAAGTACAACGACAGAAGGACATCCGACCATCTGTCCAGCAAGAACATATTCATAGACAAGATCACAGGGTACATAAACGACAACATCCAGAAGACCATAACCCTGGAAGAGATATGCCATGAGCTCCACTATTCCAAGTCCTACATCTCCAGCGAATTCTCCAAGGAACTGAAGACGCCCATCATGACATACATCAAGTACAAAAAGATAATCGCAGCCCACAAGGAGATCATGGAAGGGTGCGAAAAGACCGCCGAGATAGCCGAAAAGTACGGCTTCAAGGAGTACTCCACATTCTATAGGAACTACATAAAGATAATCGGCCACCCGCCTCTTTCAGACAAGCACTAAGCTTACAGAAGATACGAAAAACGCTATAGAAAATGCAATGAACGGATTTAACATCCGCTCATTTTTTTTGTGAAAAGTTTGTGCTTTCTGCACAAAGTTTTGCGCAAAACCGATTTTCTGATATTGCAATTTATCCAACCAGGGACTGTAATTTTGGCAAGATTTAACGGACTTTTTGCAATAAAAATAAGGTATTTGCAATGGTCTGAAAGTTGTATTGCAATTGAAAATTTTTTATCCCCGTTTTAAGATATAGGACAATGAATTCTTTTAAGTAGGGGAATGGTATATGAAGAAAATCTGCAATATCAACGACAGCTGGATCTTCACTTATTCCAAGGATGATTCCAAGCAGGTCGTTAACCTTCCGCATACCTGGAACTACGATGACGGCCAGGACGGCGACGGCAAGTACTACCGCTGCGAGAAGGGCGCCTGCAGCTACGAGAAGCAGCTGGACGGCCTTGACCTTGCCGACGGCGACCAGGTATACCTTGAGTTCAAGGGCGTCAACGCAACCGCTAAGGTTTTCGTGAATGCAAGCCTTGCAGGAGAGCATGACGGCGGATATTCCACTTTCAGGGTAAACATCACTCCTTACCTTCAGAAGGAGAACATCATCACCGTTGAAGTGGACAACACAGTCAATGACAGGGTATATCCCCAGTTCGCAGACTTCACCTTCTATGGCGGCATCTACAGGGATGTCAACCTCATCCAGGTAGGCCCCAGCCACTTCGACCTCGACTACTTCGGCTGCAACCCCATAAAGATTGAGCCCACAATCGGCGAGAAGGACAAGGACGGCAAGCTCAAGGTCACCACGTGGGTAACCGGAGAGGGCGACGTGTCCATAGCAATCCTCGATGCCGAGGGCAACACCGTATGCACCCTTGCAAACGGCGAAGAGACAACCATCGCGAACGTTCACCGCTGGGACGGCGTAAAGGATCCCTACATGTACAAGGCAGTCGCAACGCTCACCGTTGACGGCGAGATCGTGGACGAGGTTTCCGCAAGGTTCGGCTTCAGGTCATTCAGCGTAGACCGCAACACCGGCTTCTATCTCAACGGAAGGTCCTATCCCCTTCACGGCGTATCCCGCCATCAGGATCGCCCGGGCATGGCGCGCACGAAGAGCGAGACTTTCTACGGCGGCAATGCCATAACGAAGGCTGAGCATGACGAAGACATGACCATGATAAAGGAAATCGGAGCCAACACCATCCGCTTAGCTCACTATCAGCATGCCGATTACTTCTATGACCTTTGCGATGAGGCCGGCATGGTTGTCTGGGCAGAAGTTCCCTACATCTCCAAGCACATGAATGGCGGCGATGAGAACATCAAGCACCAGATGAAGGAGCTCATCTATCAGCAGTTCAATCATCCTTCCATCATGTTCTGGGGCGTCTCCAACGAGATAACCATGAAGAAGACGGACAACAAGGACATGCTCAAGACCCATCACGAGATGAACGATCTCGTTCATGAGCTTGACCCCTCCAGAATGACCACCCTCGCATGCTTCGCAATGTGCATGTGGCGCAACAAGGTTGCCCGCATAACGGACGTCGTTTCCTGGAACCTGTACCTCGGATGGTACGTGCCCGGCAAGTGGTTGAACAGAGCATGGATGGCAATGTACAGATTCCTCGACCACAAGCACTGCATCGGAATGTCCGAG
>JAJPZC010000058.1 GCA_021204585.1 Clostridia bacterium | reverse complement strand
CAAAGGATGCCCACATGGCTGGAATTGCTTTCCGGGCACCATATACGGGCTTTGTGCAAAGTGCACAAACTTTTCATGAAGGCAGAAGAGGCCTTGGTTGGGCCTCGCCGGCGCATATAATAATATGTCGCATACGCGCGCACGTGTAGGAAGTCCCTGTAAATGCTAACATATATGAGCATTTTGCCCTGGACGGAAAGGCGGCTCCGGGGCGGCTTGCAGCTGGTGTTGGGAGGCCTGAATGGAGGGGTGAAAGTGAAAAGTTTATGAATTTTATAAAAAAGTTTGCTAAATCATGTTTAAAACCGCCGAAAGTGCTTTATATATAATTATGAAGGGGTTAAGTGTTCAGTGCCCCTGGATGCAAGGCAATTATGGCAAAGAAAGATACTGGCAAGACAACAGAAAAGGCCAAAGAGACGGAGGCCAAGGCGGCAGAGGAAGAGGCAGCAAAGGAGCCCGTCCAGGAGACGGAACCCGCTGCGGAAGAGCAGAAGGCCGAAGAGGTCAAAGAGCCCACTCCTTTGGAGAAGGCGCAGGCCCTTGCGGAGGATTACAAGCGGAAGTGGTACAACGTCTCCGCAGAGTATGACAACTACCGCAAGCGCAACTCAACGGCAGTCTCCAAGGCGTATGCGGACGGGGCTGCGGACACGCTCTTAAAGCTCCTTCCCGTGGCAGACAACTTCGGATATGCGCTGGATTCGGCGCAGGATGACAAGACGAGGACGGGGATAGAGAAGGTTATAAAGAGCTTCAACACCATCCTGGCGTCCTTAGGGGTCGAGGAGATTCCCATAAAGCCCGGCGATCCTGTGGATGAAAGCGACATGGAAGCGGTGCTTTCCTTCCCCTGTGAGGAAGGGGAGGCGCCCAACACAGTGAAGGCTGTGCTGAAGAAGGGTTACAGATCCGGGGGCAAGGTGATAAGATACGCCCAGGTGTCCGTGACTACAGAGTAACAATGGAACAGATCCGTTCCCGGCAGGGCCTTAAAGGGCGGCATAAGGGGCGGCATTATAGATTAAGAATACTAAGGAGAACATTCTAACCAGACAAGGGAGGTTATTATGGGAAAAGTTATAGGAATTGACTTAGGAACAACGAATTCATGCGTAGCCGTTATGGAAGGCGGAGAGCCTGTGGTTATAGCCAACAGCGAAGGCTCCAGAACAACACCCTCTGTGGTATCCTTCAAGGCAGACGGAAGCCGTATCGTAGGCCAGGCCGCCAAGAGGCTTGCAGTGGCGCAGCCGGACAAGACGGTAAGCTCCATCAAGCGCCATATGGGCGAGAATTACAAGGTTAACATAGACAAGGGATACTCTCCTCAGGAGATATCCGCAATGATACTGTCCAAGCTGAAGACGGATGCAGAGGCCTATCTTGGCGGCAAGGTCACGGATGCAGTCATAACCTGCCCCGCATACTTCAACGACTCACAGCGCCAGGCCACAAAGGACGCTGGAAAGATTGCCGGCCTCAACGTTCTGCGCATTATAAATGAGCCCACGGCGGCAGCGCTTGCATACGGTTTGGACAAGCAGGACGGCACCCAGAAGGTCATGATATACGACCTCGGCGGCGGCACGTTCGACGTATCCATCCTTGAGATAGGCGACGGCGTCTTCGAGGTGCTGGCCACCAACGGCGACACGCATCTCGGCGGAGACGACTTCGACGCCCGCATCATGAACTACCTCGTTGAGACCTTCAAGAGGGAGAACGGCGTGGACCTTTCCAAGGACAAGCAGGCTATGCAGCGCCTTAAAGACGCAGCAGAGAAGGCAAAGATAGAGCTCTCCGGCATGAGCTCCACGAACATCAACCTGCCGTTCATAACCGTCATAGACGGACAGCCCCAGCACCTTGACGTGGACCTTTCCAAGCAGAAGTTCGAGTCCCTCACATCCGACCTGATCGAAAGGACCATAGAGCCCATGCGCAAGGCCATGTCAGACGCCGGCCTTTCCTACTCAGACCTTTCCAAGGTCATCTTCGTGGGCGGCTCCACACGTATGCCTGCGGTATACGAGAAGGTCAAGGCCGTAACGGGCAAGGAGCCCTTCAGGGGCATCAACCCCGATGAGTGCGTTGCAATCGGCGCAGCCATCCAGGGCGGCGTTCTCTCCGGAGACGTCAAGGACGTCCTTCTTCTGGACGTAATGCCTCTGACTCTCTCCATAGAGACCCTCGGCGGCGTTTCCACGCCCCTCATTGAGCGCAACACCACGATACCTGTAAAGAAGAGCCAGGTATTCTCCACCGCGGCTGACAACCAGCCCGGCGTTGAGATCAACGTCCTTCAGGGCGAGAGAAAGTTCGCCCGCGACAACAAGTCCCTCGGCCGCTTCATGCTCACGGACATCCCGCCCGCTCCGCGCGGCGTGCCTCAGATTGAGGTCACATTCGACGTCGACGCCAACGGCATCGTGAACGTCACCGCCAAGGACCTCGGCACCGGCAAGAGCTCCAACATAACCATTACCGCTTCCACCAACCTCTCCTCAGAGGACATAGACAAGGCCGTAAAGGACGCCGAGAAGTATGCCGAGGAGGACAAGAAGCGCAAGGAAGCCGTAGACAACAAGAACAACCTCGAAGGCGCCATAGACGCCATGGAGAAGACCGTCAAGGATGCCGGCGACAAGCTCTCCGACTCCGACAAAGATACCATAAACTCAGCCGTCTCCAAGGCCAAGGATGCTCTCGAGTCCAACGACAACGACCGCATCAAGGCCGCCTACGACACCCTCATGACCGAGACCCAGCCCGTCATCGCCAAGATGTACCAGCAGGCACAGCAGCAGTACCAGCAGGAGCACCCCAACGGCCCTGACGACGACGGCACCGAGTTCCAGCAGCACTAAACAAAAGAACCCCTCCGGGCACCTTCCGGGGTGCCCGCAGGCGTTACTGCTGCAGTGATAACCCTGAAAACAGCATACAAACCCAGCCACATGATGCCGCAGACCCCTGTGGCATTACGGCATATTACGGCCTGCCCGCCTGGAGGCGCCCGCAGGCCAACATACAGCGGCTTCTGGCCGCATCTGCCGCCCTTTGAGCCGGGCCGGCATGATTACACGAAGACACGCTGGGGCCTCATATGAGCCATACAGGCGCATATATGAGCCTTCTGAAGGAAACTTATGGCAGACGAGAAGAAGAATTATTATGACATCTTAGGAGTGTCCAAGACGGCCACGCAGGACGAGATAAAGTCTGCGTACAGGAAACTTGCGAAGCAGTACCATCCGGACTTCCATCCCAATGACCCTGAGGCTGCGGACAAGTTCAAGGAGATAAACGAGGCCAACTCCGTCCTTTCCGATGAGCAGAAGAGGAAGCAGTATGACTTTGAGCTGGAGCATCCCAATATGGGAGGAATGGGAGGCCAGGGATTCCAGGGAGGCGCCTACGAAGGTGACTTCTCCGACCTCGGCGACATCTTCTCCAGCTTTTTTGGCGGAGGCTTCGGCGGGGGCGGACGCTCCTCCGGCCCTGCCAGGGGACAGGACCTGGAGTACCTCCAGGAGCTTTCCTTCATGGACGCCATAAAGGGCTGCTCCAAGAACATCTCCTACTTCCGCAACGAACAGTGCCCCACGTGCAAGGGCACCGGCGCAAAAGACGGCACGGCCGTAGAGACCTGCTCCAAGTGCGGCGGCACGGGCCGCGTGCGTTCGCAGGTGAACTCATTCTTCGGCGCCACCATCCAGGTATCCGCATGCCCGGACTGCGGCGGCACCGGCAAGAAGATAAAGGAAAAGTGCCCGGACTGCAAGGGGCGCGGCTTCCTTAGAAAGGAGACCAAGTTCTCCATAAACATCCCTGCGGGCGTGGATTCAGACTCCAAGCTCATAAAGCGCGGCTTCGGCAACTGCCCCGGGAACGGCGGCCAGAACGGCGACCTCTACATCCGCTTCAAAATCCTCCCGCACAAGCTCCTCAAGCGTGAGGACCGCGACCTTTACATAACCGTGCCCATCTCCTACAAGACAGCCGTCATGGGCGGCCGCATCCGCGTGCCCGGCGTGGACGAGATCTACACCCTGGACATCCCCGAAGGCCCCCCCGACCGGGCCCCCCGCCACCAAGACCCGGGGCGCGCGGGGCGCCGG
>JAJPZC010000171.1 GCA_021204585.1 Clostridia bacterium | reverse complement strand
GGAAGTATTCTTGAAAAAAAGTTTGAGACTAATTTTGACAAATTTCGTAAAACGCTTGACTTCTTCAAATTGGGGAGTATAATGCTTGGTGTAAGGCAGAGATGCCAATGAGCTTCACTTTAATGTGAGCGAGGAGCTTCATCCGTCGGCCGGCCGCAAGGCAGGCTTTCCGGAGCCTCCAGGGCTTTTGGGCGGGTGTGGGAAGTTCCGTAAGAATGTTAGCGAGGTAAGAATTATGAAAAGCATGTGCAGCTCAGCGGACATTACGCTGGTGTATCCTGTCAGGGAGAGCCGCGTAGTGGAGTACGGTTATTGTGTGCTGGAGAACATGAGGACGGGGGATGAGACCCTGTACTCAAGAGTGCTCAGGGACACGGATTTCGTCTGCGGAACGGGTGCGGAGAGCATTCCGGAGAGCAGGCTGGAGAAGAAGATACGCTGCTTTAGCCCGGAGGATGTATATGACAGACTCTGCGCAAAGGAGAAGGCAAAGATCAGGGAAGACAGCTCAATGCTTGCCATCGCCGCCGTCATAATGGTGGAGAAGGACAGGTTCGTTGCAGTCCCCGTTCAGTATATGAGCATCACGGGTGCCGGAGAAGGCAGGGTCTGCGTTCTCAGGACCCCCTCAAACGGCATCAGGTTCTGCATCACGGACTCCTGCGGCATCGTCCGCAGCAGGGCAAACGCCGTCATGCTCCGTGCAATGCTCTTAGGCTCTTATGCAGATGACACAAAGCGCTTCCGCCTGGAGATTCCCAGGGAGTGCGTCATAGACACAGGCAGAAAGGTGCTGGCCCTTCTTCCGGAGGCAAAGGGCGCAGAGGGAAGATACGTTATGCGTGTGGACAAGGACCCCGTCATATACAGGGCTCTAAAGTCCACGGCCTACATGGACGTTCCCTTGGATTACAACATGGAAGTGCGTGCGCTTAGGGACAACAGGGTGTTCAGCGTGCACTCAACTCTTCTTTTCCACATCGCCAGGGGCAAGTACCTGTATTCAGACGCCCTCAAGGAGGTGTCCGTAAGCAGGACGGCGGTGAAAGCTATTTCAGAGGATGCCGCAGTGCTCAGCATGCCGCAGAAGTGGCACGTAACGTACAAGGACAGCACGCTCACTCTTCCGGCAACCTGCATAACCCGCAAGGCATATCCTGCGGATGACTATGTGCACATCATGCTCTGCACGGGCATGTATGAGCTGCAGGATGAAGGCAAAACTTACGAGGTCTCCATGGAGGACCTTATGGAAGCCCTCACCATGAAGGATTACGGCACGGAGCCCAGGATGTACATCAAGGTGCCGTACAAGGCCGTCTTCCGCAGCAACAGCAGGTATGCGTGCATTGGCCTCGTCCTGGATGCCGGCAGCGTCAAGAAGTCCAAGTACAGCATGAACGATTTCAGCTGCATCTTAAAGCTGGACAGGCACTGCTTCATGGATGAGCGCTGTCTTGGCGGCAAGATCTGGATAGCCGTTCCCTTCGGCTTCCGCTTTGAGGCCTGGGACATGACAGAAGACTGCGCCGTAGAGCTTGGCGTCACGGACGTCATGAGGCTCATCGGAGCCCTGCAGAAGGACCTCGAAACCGCTCCCGCAGTCCCTGCAGACAGCGCTCTTGCAGAGAAGGTTGCTTAAGGCAGGCACCATCTGCAGCCAGCCGCCCCGCAAAAGGGGCGCACATATGAAAGATACACAGGACCCCGCAAGGGGCCCTCTTTGTATGGAAGGAAATCAGAAGCAGAGCGTCCGGGGAGCCGTTTTCCGGGCGTTTTGTGAAGTCTGCATAAAATTTTCATACTTTTTTCGTGGAAAGTGTTTAAAAGAGCCGAAAAGTGTTTATAATAAGTTATGTAGGGACGAAGATCCGGACGGCTATAAAAGGCCTGGATGCGCGGGCCCGCAAGACTACACAAAGCAAAACCGGAGGTAAATGTGTTATGTTGACCGCAAAAGTTACAGAGCTCTTAATGGACCAGATAAATAAGGAACTGTATTCCGCATACCTGTATCTGGACTTCGCCAATTACTATGAAGACGAGGGATTCGAGGGATTCGCTCACTGGTATGAGAAGCAGTGTGAGGAAGAGGTAGGCCACGCAATGAAGATCCGTGAGTACCTCATAGACAACAGCATTTCCGTCAAGTTCGAGGCCATCGCCAAGCCGGACAAGACATTCACGGCTCTGGCTCAGCCCGTAAAGGCAGGCCTGGAGCATGAGAAGTATGTATCATCCCTCATCAACACAATAGACGAGGCAGCCCTTGAGGCCAAGGACTTCAGAACCATGGAGTTCCTCAACTGGTTTGTCAAGGAGCAGCTTGAGGAGGAGAAGAGCGCAACGGATCTCCTTACGAAAGTGGAGCTTCTCGGTGAGGACGCCCATGCCCTTCTGGTGCTGGACGGAGAGCTTGCAGCGAGGAAATAACCGAAAGGCCGTTTCTGCCCGCCAGGCGGGCCCCAGACAGCCGCACATATGCGGCACCTGATAAGAAGGTAAGTTTACGCCGGGTGACGCCGGCATTCCATGTAAACTAAGAATACGCAATTGCCCGTGAGATGGATGTGTTCGTGCACCCGCCCCACGGGTTTTTCTTTTTCCCACGGACGGGCAGACAGACACATCATCCAGACTGACAGACGGGCTTCCAGACGGGTTCAAAAAGGCCTGTTAACGCAGGCAGCACTTTCATCCGGCTGTGAAGGGTTTGTGTAAGATACTAGACAGAATAATGAAAAATGTTGCAGTATATACTGTAAGAGCCCCATTTCCTTGACGCTTTCCCCTCAAAACAGGTATAATACGAGTATAAAAAGCGCATCACAGACGGCCATACAGCGTATCCAGGCGCTCCACGTGCGCTTGCATGCAGCGCATCCGGAATGCTCTGCACGGCCAGCAAGACGGCCTGTATAAGGGCGCATATAAGCCCTTGGACAGTGCTGTGAGAGGCGCTTTAAGAGAGAGAATCATGATCAGAAGCAGAATTACAGAGATCCTTGGCATAAAGTATCCCGTCTTCCAGGGCGGCATGGCTTGGGTGGCAGATGCGTCCCTTGCGTCTGCGGTGTCAGAGGCCGGCGGGCTTGGGATAATAGCAGGCATGAACAGCAACGGAGAGCAGCTCAGGGCGGAGATAAGAAAGCTCCGTGAGAAGACAGACAAGCCCTTCGGCGTCAACGTCATGCTTATGAGCCCCTTCGTGGAAGAGGTTGCCAGGGTGGTTGCAGAGGAAAAGGTGCCCGTCATAACCACGGGCGCAGGGAACCCGCTGGCGTACATGAAGACATGGCTTGCAGCAGGCATCAAGGTCATCCCCGTGGTCGCATCCGTTGCCTTTGCCCAGATGGTTGCAAAGCGCGGCGCAACGGCGGTTGTTGCCGAGGGCGGTGAGTCCGGAGGGCATATAGGAGACGCCAACACAATGCCTCTCGTGCCTCAGGTTGTGGATGCCGTGGACATACCGGTAATCGCTGCCGGCGGCATAGGAGACGGCAGGGGCATGGCGGCTGCATTCATGCTGGGAGCTGAGGGCGTGCAGATAGGCACCAGGTTCCTTGTGGCAAAAGAATGCACCATACATGAGAACTACAAGCAGAAGGTATTGAAGGCCAGCGATACCGGCACTATGGTAAGCGGCAGGACATTCGGCCAGCCCGTGAGGGCCCTCAAGACGCCCTTTGCAAGGGAGTATGCGAGAATGGAAGCCGCAGGGGCTACGGAGGAAGAGCTCAACAGGTTCGGAACCGGAGCTTTGAGGAAGGCCGTCAAAGAGGGAGATGAAGAGGGCGGCTCATTCCTCTGCGGCGAGATAGCCGGCATGGTCAGAAAAGAGCAGACCTGCCGGGAGATCATAGAAGAAATCACGGCGCAGGCAGAGGAGCTCCTCAAGAACGCTGCCTCGCTTGTCATCTGAACCGGAGGATACTTGTATGAACAGAGAAGAATTGAAGCAGATCCTTCCTCAGAGGGAGCCAATGCTCCTCGTGGACGAGGCCTGGAAGAATGAAGACGGCACGGCCGGCGGAAAGTACACCGTCCGCGGGGATGAGTTCTTCGTGCAGGGACACTTCCCCGGCAACCCTGTGGTGCCGGGCGTAATCCTCTGCGAAATGGCGGCACAGTGCTCATGCATGCTCATGGCAGACAAGGTCCAGGGCAAAATCACTATGTTCACCGGCCTGGACCACGTGAAGTTCAAGACACCTGTCCGCCCCGGAGACACTGTGGTCTTCAAAAGCACCCACGTGAGGGCCATGTCATTCATCCACAAGGTGGATGTCGTGGGCGAAGTGAACGGCAGGATGGCCGTCTCACTGGAATTTACAATCGCACTCGTAGACCCGGATGCGGTCAATAATATGTGAAGATACAATATGATATATGGGAGTAAAGTGAATCATGTACGAACTGTTCATAGACAGTAACTGCGAACTCTGGCACACCACGGTCAAGGAGCTGGGCCTCAGCGTCATCCGCATGCCGTACACTATGGACTCAGATGAGCTCATCTACTACGACATGGGCGAAAACACTGACTTCAAGGCTTTCTTTGATGCCATGAAGTCCGGCGTCGTTCCCAAGACCCAGGCTCTCAACGAGTACGACTACATCCAGTACTTTGAGCCCGTCCTTCAGCAGGGCAAGGACATCTACTACGTAACATTCTCGCACAAGCTCTCCGGCACGTTCGCTGCCATGGACGCAGCCATAGCAACCCTCAAGGAGAAGTATCCGGAACGCGAGATCCGCACGAAGGACTCCAGGTCCATCTCAATAGGCTCCGGCATGATTTCATACTACGCAGCCCTCGAGTGGAAGAAGGGCGCCACAATGGACGAGATGGATGCCTTCCTGGATGACTTCATCCCCCACGCAGCCTGCTTCTTCGTAGTGGACAGCCTCACGTACCTGTACAGGGGCGGCAGAATCTCCGGTGTCACAAAGGTGTTTGGCAACATGCTTGGCATCAAGCCCATCATCCACATAGACGACGAAGGAGAGCTGCTTACATATGACAAGCCCCGCACCTTCAAGAAGGCCGTCAAAGAGATGGAAGACATTGTCCGTGAGAAGGGACTGGATCTGGACAAGTACAAGCTCTGGGTCTGCCACGCCAACAATGAGGAGCTGGCAAAGCAGTTCAAGAATGATCTCATCGAAGAGTTCGGACTGACCGACGTAGAGTTCCAGCCCATAGGCCCCGTCATCGGCGCACACTGCGGCCCCGGAACCATTGCCGTCATGTTCCACTGCAAGGAGCGTTAACTTCTAACCTCACAACAGAACATCCTGAAAGACCTTGGATAACACCAAGGCCTTTTTGATGTATCCGGAATGATGCGGCAAACCGGCTTGTTCGGCGGTTTTTGTAGGAAAAGGGAGTGTACCTAATGCATTTTTCATTTAATTTATATGCAGTATGCGTTTGGTGGAATGTATACTAAATGCATAAATGTCGTATACGCGCATAACAAAAAACAGTCAAAAACTATACATTTTTGACCGTCCTTTTTGTTGATATATATGCACGTTTTAGGGGTGGTGTGCCCGCCGGGACTCGAACCCGAAACAGCGGCTTAGGAGGCCGTCGATATATCCGATTTATCTACGGGCACATGCGTATAAATGCATAAAGGCTACAATACGGATGTGAACTTATGTCATAAAAGACGTATCACACAGCAAGAAGAAAGGCGGGCTTTTAAACCCGCCTGGAGTTCCTGTCTGGATTAAGCCATGGCGTTGATCTTGAGCATGATGTTGCTCTTCTTTCTAGCCGCAGTATTCTTCTTAAGCACTCCCTTGGTGACAGCTGAGTCAATCACGGAAACAGTCTCAGGAAGTCTAGCCTGAGCTGCTGCCTTGTCACCAGCTGTAATGAGAGCCATCATTTTCTTAATCTCGGTCTTAACGGCGCTCTTGATGCTCTTGTTCCTGAGTGTTCTCTTCTCAGTCTGCTTTACTCTCTTGCGTGCGCTCTTAATCTGGGGCATATATATCAACTCCTACATGTGTTGTTCTTCATTAACTTAAAGCATTTTACCATATGAATCTGAGATTGTAAACTAATTTTTAAGCGTTCACCCGTTTAGACGGAAAATTTTCTAAGCCTTAGGAGGGTCGCTATATCCCTCGCAGGATCTAATCCGCCGCGTGGAGGCAGGCTATTTAACCCTGCTTTCCTTGTTTCTCAGTAGGCAGGGAGGAATGACCACTTCTTGACCAAAAGTGGTCATCAGACCCCGGATTGCGTCCACAGGGGGCTGTGCGTTCTGCTGCCTGGTGCGGGTATACATGCCGTAGTATGGCCGTATTACCCTGTCTGGGGGCCTCCGGTGGACTATGGTGGTCATAAATCCCAAAAAAAACAAAAAAATTATAAGAAATTCGATTTGAGTGGTTGACAATGGTCATTGATGGGAGTATATTGATAGCGTAACACACGATTGAGGGGATACTATGGCACTTTTAACAGGCGAATATGACCACGCCATCGATGATAAAAATCGAATACGGATTCCGACTCGCCTGAAGGGAGATGCCGAACATCTCTATTTCACCAAGGGTACGAACTCCTGCATCTTCGTCTTCACGGAGGAGACGTTTGAGGCAAAGATAGCTCAGCTCAATGAGATAGCAATGGGAGATGCGGACCGCCAGAAGGGCGTGAGGATGTTCATCAAGTCAGCCATCCTTGTGGACGTAGACAACCAGGGCAGACTCGTTGTTCCCGCACCCTTGAGAGAGTTCGCAAAGCTCAAGAAGGACATAAAGGTCTGCGGAGCCGGAACGCACGTCGAGATATGGGCGAAGGAAGTCTTCGATGCTTACTACGCAGAAGAGGACGCCGACTTCGACGCAGCATTCAACAAGCTGGGCATCTAAGCTATGGCAGCGTTCAGCCACACCCCTGTGCTTTTGGAAGAGTGCATGCAGGGGCTCAACCTGAAGGACAGCGGCATCTACTTCGATGGCACCCTGGGCGGTGCCGGACACTCCAGGGAGATCCTTAAAAGGGCAAAAGGTTCAAGACTTGTAGCCACAGACCTGGACCTGGATGCGATAGAGGCCGCAAGGCAGAACTTAAGCGAGTTCGAGGGCAGGTTCCGGATCTTCCACAGCAACTTCAAGGACTTTGAAGATGTTCTGGACGAGGCGGGAGTGGAGAAGCTGGACGGAGCAATCCTGGACCTTGGAATCTCCAGTTACCAGATAGACAATGACAGCCGAGGGTTCTCGTACATGGCAGGGGATGCGCCCCTGGACATGAGGATGAACCGGGAGCAAGAGCTCACGGCCGCAGATATTCTGAATACAGAGTCTGTACAAAGGCTCACCCAGATCTTCAGGGAGTACGGCGAAGAAAGGTTCGCCGGACAGATAGCCGCAGAGGTGGCAAGGAGAAGGGATGCACAGCCGTTCCGGTACGCAAAGGATTTGACCAAAGTGGTCACGGACGTAATCCCGTACAAGTTCCAGCAGAGCGGCCCGCCGCAGAGGAAAGTGTTCCAGGCGCTGAGGATTGCGGTCAACCAAGAGCTTGAAGGCCTGTATGAATGCATCTTAGGGCTGGCAAGAAGGCTCAATCCGGAAGGGAGACTGGTGATAATATCCTTCCACAGCCTGGAGGACAGAATAGTAAAGACCGCATACAACTATCTCGCAGCAGACTGTGTGTGCCCCAAGAACATACCGGTGTGCGTGTGCGGAAAGAGAAGCGAGATCAGGATCGTAAACAACAAGCCCATAACAGCGAACCCCAGGGAGGTGGCCCTCAACCCCAGAGCTTCCTCTGCAAAGCTGAGAGTGGCTGAGCGCATCTGAAGCGCTATATATAATAAGGAAAGGAAACAAAAACGATAAAGGAGAAAGTCATGGCAGTCGCAACCCCTACATTGTTCAGATTTGACGTGGACACAGACGAAGACAAGAGATATGTCGATACTGAACGTGATCAGTATCATGATTCGCATATCTCAGAAAGGTTCAAGCACATCATGGATCCCAACGTAAGCTTGGATGATCTTTTCAACGGCGCAGATGCAACCGACATGACAGCTCCCGCCCCCGTGCAGGAGGAGACACCCGTACAGACATACTCCGCACCCCAGCAGACCATGCAGGCTGGCCCCCAGCTTGTACAGAGCGCAAGGGTGACGTCAGACCTTTTCAGAGTAAAGGATACATATGCAGACCCCGCTCCGGCAGCACCTGCTCCGGCAGCACCTGCAGTTGAAGAGACATTCGATTACGCCACTGCAAACTTTGAAGTCGTTGGCCAGTCTACTTCCGTGCCGGCGGCACCTGCAATAGAGGAAGAGGAGAACGAGGACCTCGTTCCCACAATGACCACAAGGCAGTACGGCACCAAGCAGAAGATGGAGGCAGGCCAGATTGAGAACATCGGCGCAGCCAAGAAGTCTTCCATCATGCTCTCCAAGAGAGACAAGATCCTCATGTTCTCCATAATTGGCATCGTGGCAGTCCTCTTCGTTCTCATCATCGTCAACGCCGCCATAATCTCCGGCCTCAACTCCGGCTTAAACGAAGCAGAGCAGGCATACGAGGCAACGTACAACGAGTACGTAGAAGCAGACAGCGCCATCCAGGATTACCTCAGCGACCTGAACACCAACATGGATCAGTATGCCGCCAATCTGGGAATGAGCAAGTGATATAAGGATATGCCCCGGAGACACTAAAATTGAAGTTATTATAGTCGCAATTTGCGGCTTTCCAGGAGGTTAATGTCGAAGGGGTTGACGTTAACCTCTTTCTTTTAAAGATAAATGGCATAGACCAAAACAAAGTCCATGCCAGTCACAAAAATTTATATAAATTTTCGTTTATATAGTTGCAAACCGCACATATGTAGTGTATTATAGAATGCAGAGATCCAAACAAACCGTTGCCGTATGAGATACTTGAGAACCATAACAGTAGTCGTAATAGCGTTCGTATTTCTCGCCGCCCTGGCCATAGGGCTTGGCGCGATTTTTGCTGTCCGGAACATCAACATAACCATTGAGACATACACGGAGACCGAGACGGAGGCAGAGGACGAGATTGCCGCCTACAAGGCAAAGTTCATGGATCTCTACAAGGGCAAGCTCATCAACAGAGTGTCCGAAGAGGACATAGTTTCGGACCTCGCAGGCTGGGATGACTGCAACTACGTCCTGGAGGCAGATTCTTTTTCCAAAGTGCTGCCCTGCACCATAAACATAACCCTCCTGGAGCGCCGCGAGACTTACGTCTTTGACAACGGAGACGGCACATACAACGTCTACGACATAGACGGAGCCCTTATCCGCGTGGCAGAGTCTGAAGCCGGCATCATGAACACCACAAGCGGCGAAGCGTCCCCGAACGTCATGCTCTACATCCCGGATGAAACCTACGTAGAGACGGCCGCATACCTTGGCAAGGAGTTCCAGACATACTTCAGCGCATCATTTGACACCGGCGCGCCCATCCGCTCCACGATAGAGTGGATAGAGATAGAGGACATGCATTCCGCATACCTCGACTCCAAGGCCATCTTCCACTTGAGAAGCGGCATAGAGGTGCAGATAAACAGCTTCGATACCGACCTCGAGACCAAGATGAGCGCAGCATATGACGTATTCAAGGAGTTAGGGCCCGAGGAGAAGCTCACCGGCTACATTCATTGCATGTTCAACGATGACGGCATCCTCATCGCAAAGTATGAGCCCAAGAACTCTTAAGGCTCATATCTCCCCGGCGGGCGCCCTGCATCCCTGGGCATGATTTTTCCCCGGCGGCCGCCGTGCATCCCGGGGCATGATTCTCCCCCGGCGGCAGCCCTTCATCCCGGGGCATGATTCTCCCCAGGCGGCAGCCATACATCCCGGGGCATGATTCTCCCCATGCGGGAGCCTTATTTAGATGACAGGACCAGGGCGGAAGGCCCGGTGAAATATACATACTGTTTGGTTTGAAATTATGAGATCTAGTTACGTTGCAGTGCTTGACATCCGCTCCGCCGACATAACGGCGGTGGTAGGAGACAGGGGAGTGAACTCCACCTTCATTATAAAGAGCAAATACACGGCCAAGTATGACGGATATGCGGAGGGGGACCTTCTGGACCTCAACAGCTTCAAGAGTGCCATCTCAAACGTGGTCTCCAGAACGCTTGCATCCAACAAGGGCCTCAAAGCGATATACATAGGCGTGCCGGGAGAGTTCTTAAAGCTTATCAACACGGACGAGATCTTAAGCTTTGAGTCCGTGAAGAAGATCACGCCGCAGGACCTCAAGGAGCTCCGCCAGATGGCAACCCCTGCGTCCACGGACAAGTGGGTGGAGATACGCCACGGCGCCCTCTATTACGTGCTTTCCGACAAGCGCAAGGTCATCAACCCCGTTGGCGCCACAGGCGACAGCCTCAAGGGCCGTTTCTGCTTCTACATGTGCTCCAGTGCATTCATTGCCTGCGTGCAGGAAGCCATAAAGCCCTTCCCGCAGCTCACCGACGTCCGCCTTATTCCTTCCGTCCATGCAGAGGCAATGTACCTCATAGAGCCTGAGAAGCGTGATGACGTCGCCGTCCTTGTGGACCTCGGCTACATCTCATCCTCATACAGCGTAATCTGCGGCAACGGTATTCTCTATACAGAATCCTTCTCCTTGGGAATCGGCCACGTGGCCTTCTACGTATCCGATGAGCTGGACATTCCCTTTGAGGTTGCCTCATCCTTCATCTCCACGGTCAACCTCAACGCACGTGAGAACTACGGCTCCGAAGAGGAGTGCCTGTACGACGGCAAGCTCTACCAGGTGTCCACGTACGACATCTGCGAAAAGGTCCGCTACGCTCTGGACATTATCTGTTCTTCCATAGACGAGTGCGCAGACTCCTTCCGCGGCGCCAACCTCTCCCTGAAGCCCATATGCATAACGGGCGAGGGAGTAAAGACCATCCGCGGTGCCGCAGACCATCTTGCCGCCCGCCTCGAGAAGGGCATAGAGGTAGTCTCCCCGAAGGTTCCCTACTACGACAAGCCGCAGTACTCATCCGTCTTCTCGCTTCTGAACATGGCCCTGGACGACGCCAAGGCTACCAAGTAGCGCCTCTTCCCGGCGCATCCCAATCCGGCCCTTCCAGCGGC
The DNA here is from genome assembly GCA_021204585.1 of Clostridia bacterium. Lineage (GTDB taxonomy): Bacteria > Bacillota > Clostridia > Christensenellales > Borkfalkiaceae > Coproplasma. The sequence goes on along the minus strand of JAJPZC010000171.1, from coordinate 5,615 downwards.
CCGTTATCCGGCCCCTTATGGCCGGCCCGAAAGCGAATAATCTGTCCCTCAAGGATGTACCCGCAGGGATATGTACGAAACATCTAAACTTTCCATTCTTTTCCACTATACGGAGGTACAGTTATGTTCAACGACTACAGCTACAATCCGGAACCCATTCCGCAGGAAGAGCCCCCTGTGCAGAATCTTTCCGGCAAGGCCAATATAAAGGTGATTGGCGTGGGCGGAGCCGGCGGCAACGCCGTTAACCGCATGATATCCGCAGGCATAACCAGTGCGGAGTTTTATGTTGTTAACACGGACAGCCAGGCACTTGCAAGCTCCAACTGCACAAACAGAATACAGATAGGCGCAAAGCTCACGAACGGACTTGGCGCAGGCGCAGAGCCCGACACAGGCAGAGCGGCAGCCGAAGAGAGCAAGGAAGTCCTTACGGAAGCCGTAAAGGGCACAGACCTTCTGTTCATTACGGCCGGCATGGGCGGCGGCACCGGAACAGGCGCGGCTCCCGTGATTGCAAAGATTGCCAGGGACATGAAGATCCTCACCGTGGCCGTAGTCACTGAGCCGTTTGACTTCGAGGGAAGAAAGCGCCGCGACAATACCGTAAAGGGCCTTGACAACCTCAAGAAGTACGTTGACACCCTCATTATAATCCCGAACGACAAGATAAAGACGGTAGTGGAGAAGAATACACCGTTTGCTGAGGCCCTCCGCGTTGCGGATGACATCTTAAAGCAGGGCATCAAGGGACTTGCAGAGCTCATAGTAAACCCGTCCCTCATAAACCTCGACTTCGCAGACGTGCGCGCCATCTTAAAGGACAAGGGAATAGCCCACCTGGGCGTAGGCGTTGCCAAGGGAGACAACCGCATCCTTGAAGCCGTCCGCCTTGCAGTAAACTGCCCGCTCCTTGAGACAACCATAGAAGGCGCAAAGGGCGTCATCATCAACATCGTGGGCGGCAATGACCTCACATACGACGAAGTAACGAACGCCGCAAAGCTTGTCTCAGACGTCGTAGACTCCACGGCCAACATCATCTTCGGCGCCCGCATAGACCCCAACGCCCATGACGAAGTGGAGATAACCATCATCGCCACAGGCTTCCCTCAGGCCAACATCGTGCCCGGAGCACCCCAGGCACCCAAGCAGCAGAGCGCGCCCCAGCGCACCCAGGAGCCCTATTACCGCCAGCCTCAGACTCCGGTCCGTTCCTCATACGCGCCTTCCCCGGCATCTGCCCAGTATGGCTACAACCAGCCTTACCCTCAGCAGGCCCGCCAGGCACAGCCTGCTCCGCAGGCTCAGCCGCAGGCACCCCAGGGCCAGGTATACGGCCAGCCTGTGCAGCCGCAGGCCGGCTACGTGCAGAACCCTTACGCACAGTCCCAGCAGGCACAGTCTCAGGCTGCACCTCAGCAGACCCAGTATCAGCAGACGCAGGCACAGTCCCAGCAGCAAGTTTACCAGCAGCAGCCGCAGGCACAGCCTCAGCAGCAGTACCAGCAGCAGCCGCAGGCACAGTCCCAGCAGCAAGTTTACCAGCAGCCGCAGGCACAGCCCCAGCAGCAGTACCAGCAGCAGTATCAGCAGCCGCAGTACCAGCAGTATCCCCAGCCGGCTTCTGCCGAAGAGCCCATCCAGCGTGAGGGGAGGAAGGTTCCCAAGTTTGCACAGATCATCAGGGATTGGGGACACAAGCACGACGACTGATCCACGTACGGATCCGATAACTTACATTCCGATCACATGCAACGAAAAGTTTAGATCTTGGGAAGGGCGGCCTCTTTATGAAGCCGCTCTTTCCCTGTACTGTTGCCGGATTTCTTGATATTTACTACTATAAGATTTTATTGAAGGCTGTGGAGTTTGATGTTAGGATTGTTTTGATGTTGATTGTTCAGATTCAGATATATTGAGTCAAACTGGTTTAGACTATTGAGACAGCATGCCAGAAGTCAGCAGATTCTATAGTTTCTGGATGTTTATTCATGAGCAAGAATTAAATGATGCATGGAGTAAGGCTGTTAACAAAGAAGAGTTTGGCAGGATTGAGCCATTAAGGCAGGAGGTTAATATGCATATCAAAAATGGGATAGTATATGGAGCTAAGCCTTTAGGTGTTAGAGTATATTCTGTTAAAGTACTGGAAGATATGATTATGATCATAACCTTTTCCAATGGGGAGATACGTCTTTTTGACGCAACTGTTCTTGAAGGACCGGTGTATGAGTCACTTAAGAATGAAGAGGTGTTTGCTAATGTTAAAATCAGCCATGGAATAATAACTTGGGCAAATGGTTCCATAGATTGTTCTCCTGAATTTATGTACAGCCACAGCTACGAATATATTCCACCTCAACACGCAGGCAATGTTTGTGTAACAGGATCCGCAGAACAGTATCAGATGCAGGATATTGTGGATGAAGGCTAGCGCATTTATTCTCTTGATGCATAAATAGTTAACGAATGTCAGAATGGTTTTGCCATCCTGGCATTTTTTTTGCCCCCCTGACATCCACGCAATAACCATGCGTTCTCATTCCTTTCATCTCGGCTGTCCATACAGAAATATATCCGATTCAAGCACCGTTTATAGTCTTGATGCCTCAAATTATTAAGCCCCAAAGAGGCTGTAATCTCTCTTAGGGGCTTATAAAACATGCTGTTTCAACCATATCCACATGGCAACAGGCGGCTTTCGGAGCCTCTGGCACAGCGGAGGGAGGCCTTCTCATGCACATCCTTCCTGGCAGGCTTTGCGGGCACGGCAAAACGGCGTCCGGATATGCTCCGGGCGCCTGGATGGTATCTTAATGGCCGCATCATGATGCTGCGGCTGCGCTGTCATAGATGCAGTGAAGGGTCAGCCGAATGGCTGTTTCGATATATGACGAAAAAAGAGCGTTCAGGCGCTCTTTCATCGACAAATCCAGTTAGGTTATAGCATACAGAATCTTTCTGACTAGTTGTTTAGTTCATCATAGTAAGCTGACAGGATAGCTTTCTTTATCATTTCACGGGTCTCGGTGTCAAGGGGATGGGCAATATCCTTATATTCGCCGTCATTGGTCTTTCTGCTGGGCATCGCAATAAATACTCCGTCCGCTGCTTCGATAACCTTAATGTCATGAACTACGAAGCAATCATCTATTGTAATAGAAGCAACAGCCTTAAGTTTATTGTTGTCCTTGTTAACTAATCGAATTCGTACATCTGAGACTTTCATTAACATAATCGTCACCTGCCGAATATTTGATTGTGCTTTTATTTTACATTAGTTGATATAAAATTTCAATAGATTCTGCCTATTTTTATTCAATTTTCCATAAAAAGTTTGTGAAATTTTGGCAATTTCATTGCAAAACTATAGATAAAGCCCCCGGAACGTCTCCGGGAGCTTTTGTGCGAAATTTTCTGTTTCTGCCGGATTCTCTGCATCCGGCCCTTCTGTTCATGACGGATTCTCTTCATCCGGCCATTCGGAGTCTTTCTGCCGGCCCCGCCGGGAGCAGGCGCAGCTTTTCAGAACTCAGGCTTGATATTTCTTGCCTCGCAGGAGGAAAGGAACTCTATGAACTGCTTGGCGCGCCGGGGGCTTCTGCCGCCCTTGACAAGGGCCCACCTTTCTGCCAGGGCATCAAGCTCATCCGTTTTAGTCCGGATGCTGTTGTCTGCTGCAAGCTGGCGGACTATGGAGAGGTATGAGTTCTTGTCCGTGAGGGAGAAGAGGATGGAGATGCCGAAGCGGTCCGAGAGGGAGAGCTGCTCTTCCATGGTGTCCCTGCCGTGGACGGCGTCGTTGCGGTCTGAGAACGTCTCCTTGACTATATGGCGCCTGTTGGAGGTGGCAACAATGATGCTGTTTCTAAAGTCTCCGGCAATGTTGCCCTCAAGGCTGGCCTTGAGCTGGGAGATGCGCTGGTCATCGCCGGACATGGATATGTCATCCACGAAAATAATCCACTTCATGGGGATGGTCTCCACGAGGGCGCGTATCTCGTTTATCTTGCCCAAAGAGCCGTCATCTATCTGCACAAGCCTAAGCTTCTGGTCATAGTACTCGTTGAGCACTGCGTGGATAGTGCTGGACTTGCCTGTTCCCTTGGAGCCGTACAGGAGCATGTTGAGGGAGGGGTAGCCCTGCAAAAAACCCGTTATGTTGTTGAGTATGAGCGATTTCTCGTACTCGTAGTCCTTCAAATCCTTGAGCCGTATGCGCACAGGGTTCTCCACGGGCACAAGCTCCCCGTCCACATAGCGGAATGCCATGTGCTTTCTGTACCTGCCGTATCCGTTTGCCCTGTAGAAGTCCGCTATGTACTCCGCAACCTCCAGGGGGTTGCCCTTGAAGATCTGAGGCATCTCGCCCAAGTCCACTCTGTATCTCTCGCTTGCGTCCAGCGTTGCCACTACGGCGGTGTGGATGTTGTCTGCATACTCTACGGTCATGCGCCTGGAGGGCACTTTCCCTGCTGCGCACTGGCGTGCGAACTCGTTCTCATCGTCCAAAAGAACCTGGCACACATACTCCAGTATGGTGTCCTCTATGCCTCTTGAATACACCTCATGCAAAAATACGGCCTCGCTTTCACTGAGGCCCTTGCCGTCTTCATCCGGCTCAGCGTCTGCCATTGCCCTGACCACCGGGTCCTTGAGGATGCCCCTCAAAATGGTCAGTCTTTTCAAATCATTCATTCAAGTCCTTCTTTTGCGCCCTGTCTTCCACAGCCCACTTTCCCGGCGCCTGTGTGATTTATGCCTGTATTATACAATACCCGGGGCCCGTTGGCAAATTTTAAAGGCCCGGCCGGGGGAATATTTTTCCGGCAGGACACGGTATATGCTCTCTGACGGCTGTTTATATGGGAGCCGCAGGGGAAGGTTTTTTCCGGCAGGACACGATATATGCTCTCTGACGGCTGATTTACAAGAGCGGCAGGGGAGATTGCAGCGGAAAGATTTTCGCAAGTAGGCGCATATAACTTGACATAAATTTGGCGAATCACTATAATCTAGTGAGAACTAAAGATTAGAAAGACATTGTCTGGAGGATTTTATGGCAACTAACAAAAACGGCTACAGTGACCTTAAAATGTTTTACGACAGTGATTGCGATCTCAATGTCCTTAAGGGCAAGAAGATAGCTGTCATCGGTTACGGCTCACAGGGCCATGCTCATTCTCTCTGCCTTCGCGACAGCGGAATGGACGTTATAGTAGGTCTGCGCAAGGGCGGCAAGTCCTGGGCAAAGGCAGTGGACGCAGGATTTGAAGTGTATGAGGTAGCCGAGGCAGTAAAGAAGGCTGACATCGTTATGATACTCATCAACGATGAAGTCCAGGCCAAGGTTTACAAGGAAAGCATCGGCCCCAACCTTAAGGACGGCGCTTATGTTGCATTCGCACACGGATTCAACATTCATTTCCAGCAGATCGTTCCCGCTTCCAACATCAACGTATTCATGGTAGCACCCAAGGGCCCCGGCCACACGGTTCGCTCCGAGTATCTTGACGGAAAGGGAGTTCCCGCACTCTACGCCGTATACCAGGATGTAACAGGCAACACGCTTGACATCGCTCTCGCATACGCAGCAGCCATCGGCGCAGCCC
>JAJPZC010000135.1 GCA_021204585.1 Clostridia bacterium | reverse complement strand
CCTTTCAGCTTAGATTTCACTCGTAGTGAATTTGGCTATTCATTTCCCTCGGAGGGGCCTTGCTCCGGCCCCTCTTCGGGCGAATGTCTATTGTAAGTCAGTTGCCATCCGCTAGAGAACCACGTTGGCTCCGAAGGGGGAAAGACTTGCACTTTCGGGACGAGGGCCGTAGGAAGAGTTCGGGTTCAGCACGACGGTGGTCGTGAAGGTGAACTTGGCGATGTTCGCGACATTAACCGTAACCTTAACGTCGAACGAGTAGGAGTATACAAGCGTGGTTCCGCCGTTGCTCCAGGTGACGATACCGGTATCTTTATCGAATGAGAGAACGGCATCATCGTTGTCGTTACTCTTCAGATTCTTCTGCAGGTAAGCCCAGTCATCCGCATCCTCGTCAAGCTCGTAGGTGACGGTGATATCGTCGGTGTCGGTGATGCCGTACGTGGCGGCAGCGTCGCCGAGAATCCAGCCGGTTGAAGTAGAACCGGAACCATCTTCTACTTCACCGTAAGAGAGGATCAGGTTGTCCGAAAGGTCATAAACCGTGATAGGCTCTTTGACGTCGGCTGTGGTTTCCTCGGTGCTGTCGTCAAGATATACAGTGTCATCCTCGCCTTTCTTGAACGGATTGACGAACACGATATAGTAGCTTGACGGACAGGACTCGCCGTTGTCGAGAATCTCGTTGTAGTCCATCTCCTTGTATACGGAAGCGCCTTCAATGGGCTCGGAGAGGCCGACGGCGGAGTCGTTAGAGGTGATCGTCTCAGGTTTAACGCCCGTTACGCCTTCGCCCCAGCTGAACGCGATGCTCTTGACGTTCTGATCCTCATTGCCGTAATCGAAGATGTTGCTGGTGCCGGCGAAATGCTCCTTGACGTCGGTGGTGTTCTCGAACTTGCCGTTTTCGGTCGTGCCCTTAACGAGAACGGCGTCGTCGCCTTCAGAAAGACCGTAGTTCTCGGGATCAGGCAGTTTGTAAAGCCCGTTGAGCTCCAGGCCCTCGCAGTCGTCAACCACATATACGTTGACAGTGACAGTGATGTCAGGGGCAACTTTGTTGTTCTTCGACGTGATCGTGAACCGGCAGATGTACTCGGCAACCGATTCGTATTCATCCGCCTCATATTCGTTCCCATTAGGATCTGTCACAGCAGGGAACGGGACGCTCTGCAAGCTCGGGTATTCGTGCTGAGTATGGATGGAGTCATCAACTCCGAGGGATACAACATTTTTCGACTCGTCATCGAATGCCCCCCTTACGTTGAGCTCAACGATGAAGCCGTCGTGCTGCTGATAAACTGCACTGGTCAGCAGACTATAGTACGAAAGGAGTTCAGGATATTCTTTTATTACCTTTGCCCACCAAGTAACGAATTCTGATACATCAGCGGGGGTCACATTGTACGTATCTTTCTTCCAACTCTTCGTACTGTATGCGTAATGATTGTATGTCCAGGTGTCGTTGCCGTTATTGGCGCAGATGTAGGCGTTGACCGTGGCGCCGGTCTCGTCCGTATTGTCAGAGATGTAATAGTACGTCATATAGTAGTCCAGAAGATCCTCGGCGGCAACATCTTCGTTAACCCCTGCCAGTTGCTTGTAGAGCTGGCTGAAAGTCATGCCGCAGATCTCGTCGAGGCCGCTCGCGCCGGTGCTGCTGTAGTCTGTCTTGATTCCGCGATAATGTACATAGAACGGATTGCCACCGTTAAGCACTTCGTTCAGGTCGATCTCTTTGGTAAGCTCTGTAGTGCCCTCCGTGATGTGGAAGAGAATGTAGGCGGAGGCGACGAGATAGTCCTTGCCGTCAACGACAATGTATGCGTCCACGCGAACTACAGGATAGGTGTCGTACGCAAGCGGATTGCTGTTGATTACGTCAACGGCGATCTGACCTTCAGCTAGCTTAGAATCATCCGCAGGGTAGTCAACCCTTATATACTGATTCTGGTCGACGCCGTTGATGGTGAAGTCACTAGGAAGACTGACCTTGTACTTGACGGCGTCCGTGCTGCCGAGAAGGTCGGTGAGCGACTCTGCCTCGCCGTTAACTTCGGCATAAAGGGCAAAAAGAGGATCACCATGATCTGTCCCTTCATTATCTGTCCCACCAAGGAGCCAGCTGGCTCCTGTGTACGCGAAGCTTATGTTCTCCAAACCGGTGAGATCACAATCAGTCACATTACCATCAGAATCTGAAGTATAACCCCCATTATCTTCACTTAACCCGAGGCAGTCGAGGATGAACTTGGTGTCCTCCGTCTGACTGTCGTTGATACCCTTGATCCTGGGATAGAAGCCCGGCATAAGGGTTGTGGTCTCCGTCTCCTGAGTGTCGTTTGCATCGGCCAGGAGGGCAATGGGACTGCCGTCCTTAAGCTCCACAAGGACAGGAGTGATTTCCTCCTCGCTGCCGCCCTTGACGCGGATGTAGTCGGATGTGATGAAGCCATCCGGATTCGAGCCGGGCTTGACCTGAAGCGCGGCGAGCAGGATTCCACTGTCGGAATCGACGTCAGTGGAGGCCACGTTGAGGGTAATGGTCCCGTCGTTGTTGTTAGTGGTTTCGACGACTGTGAAGGGGGCCGCGCCGTCGGCAGCGGCCGCGCGGGTCCTGACGGTCCTTGAGATGAAGCTGTATTCGGCGCCCTCGATATATGCGTTGCTCGGGTTGATGCGGTATGTAAGCTCAGTGTCCCCGCTGCTGATGGTCGTGCTCAGCTTAGTGAAATAGCCGTTGTCGTCGCAGTCGTCCTCACTATAGGTGGTGCTGGTGATGCCGGACGGAGCGGTGGTCGGATAGCCAGTCTCGGAGTCGATCCACTCCGGAACGAACGCGACGGAGGTCAGCTCCTGGCCGAGGAAGATCTTTTCCGCCTCAGTGTTGCGAGTATAGGTCTTCTTCCCGTCAGCGTCCTCAGTGCAAGTGTAGTAGTTGTAGATGCACAGCCAGTTGCCGTCCTTAAGGGCGGTGAGCACGTTGGTCGGGGCGAACTTGAAGAAGTGCGTCTTTACCGGATCCCCGTAATCATAGGTTACGTCGCCCGTCTCTTCATCCGTAGTTTCTGTGACCTTATAGAGATTGAACCAGCCGTCGTCGTCCGGGCAAGGGAGACAGACATAGGATTTGCCGCTTTCGCCCGTGGCAGTGGTCGGGAGATCATTTCCTTCAGAATCTTTTACAGTACTGCCGTCGCTCTTCCAATGCCAGTAGCCGTCGGTGCCCGGATAAGGGGTGTCGCCGTCAGAGCCGTTGTCGCCTGTGGCCTTCACCTTAGTCTGATTGCCGTCCTCGTCGGTAATAAATAAGTTTTCGCCGTTGTAAAGCCAGTAGCCGTCCTCGTCAACCGAGAGGAACATCCCCGGAACTGCGATGTATTCGGTCTTCACGTTGTCCTGATACCAGTAGCCGTCCGGGCCGATGGTCCAGGAAGTGGCGTCCTTGCCGTTATCGCCGGTGGCCTTCACCTTGATCTTTTCGCCGTTGTCGTCGAGAACATAGTCGCCGTTGGCATCCCTCTCATAGACGTAGTCGTCACCGATGCGCCAGTAGCCGTCGGAGTCAACCCACGGGGTGCTGCCGTCATCGCCGGAGGCCTTGACATGCTGGTCCTTCGAATCGGTCACATAGCTTCCGTCACTGTAGCGCCAGTAGCCGTCGTCGTCGATATATACGGACTGCCCGTCCTCGCCGGTGGCCTTCACCTTGATCTTATTGCCGTTGTCGTCAAGAACATAGTCACCGTTTTCGTCCTGCTGGTAGACGTAGTCGTTGCCGATGCGCCAGTAGCCGTCTCCATCGATCCACGGGGTGCTGCCGTTCTCGCCGGCGTCACCCTGGGCGTGGACACCCGTGTCGACACCGTCGATGGTCCAGTTGCCGGTGGACGAACTGATTCCGATCTCGGGTGTGTACCCGTCGGCACCGTCATTGCCGTTCCAGATGTCGTAATAATTGCCGTCGCTGAACGTGATCCTGATGCCGCCCGGGGCGGTGGTAAGGGTCGTGACGTCCGTAACGACCTTCCCTTGATTGATGAGGCTCTGCAGGTAGTCCAGGTTGCCGCTCAGCGAGGTGATCTGGCTCTGCAGATTCTCAATGTCAGAGGAATAATCCTTACATGACACA
>JAJPZC010000062.1 GCA_021204585.1 Clostridia bacterium | reverse complement strand
TATATATAGTAATGTACTAAACGCTTGAATTAAGCGTTTAGTACAATGTTATTTAATCTAGGTTATGTAAAATATAATATTAAGTGAAATTTTTACTCCAGCTTGTGAGGATCTCCTCAGCTAATTTTTTAATTTCATCCACAATAGCTTTGCGGGTGTTTTTATTATGTTCCAGATGTGCTGACATTACCTTTTGAGCCAGATGGATGTGACTGTGGTCATTTTTATTAAACTTAGGTAGATCTAAGTGTTTGAACACATCAGCAACCTGTATAGAAACATTATGGGCATCAATCAACTCCTGAACAGTTTGTGAATTTAGAAGTCCGCATAAGTAGAAAGCTGTTTCTTTATCATCGAAAGCTGAAAAATAGACTTTATGATCAGGTATGTAGGGACGAGAACCTAGTAAGGGAACATCCGCGCTTCCTGCTACAGCTGCATAGAATGATGAGGACATTTCGGGCCAGATTACTTTCCAAGGCTTGAATGTGTACTCACCGACATTATAAACAGCATGAAAAGGTGCACCTTTCATTTGTCTACGATATGTTGAACGTGCTCGTAGTAATGGTTCATATGAATCGAACCAAGCTGCAGTTTTTCTCAGCTCATGTCTATTTAGACGTTCTTCTGCTTCGGTATAGTCGGCAGTGGATATCCCAGTATTGGGAACAAATGTGAAAAGACGGTCCTTATTGTCAACATCAGGAGCATTGATTTTGAGATAGCACTCTTCAAAATCGCCTGCCCCCTTTATGAGGGGGTAGAGGTCTGTAGGCTCTACCCAAGCCTGTTTAACCGGACCTATGTCTTTTTTACCAGCCTCTGGCCGACTTCGAATTTGAACATGAGTTTCATTTACATTGAGGATAGGTACGAAGAAAACACCGTTAAGGTCGGTCGTAATTCCTTTCCTACCTTTGGTCCATGAGCATTGGCGAGATAAATATTTTATCGCTTCAAATCGGTCTGGTGCTAATATCGCCCATGGTGAACCAGGTTCATTAACAGGAAAGGCTTCTTTTTCTTCATACTGGATAGTGTTCATGACCTCTTCTAGGGTTTGAGAGGATTTTATAGCCCGTTTTTTACCGACACAAGGGCTCCAAACCCGATATGAGACGGGATATTCTGGCATATTTTTTGACTTTTCGAACACAGCAATCGTAGTGTGGTTGCTGGCATCTTCGAAAGGCTTGAGGCCTTTCATATCATCAACTGATATCGGTTGAATGTATAGCGAATCCTCGCACAAAGGTTCTATTTTGAATGTTCTGAAACCTGCTGATGATGGATTTTTAAACAACGTACCTGTGATGACAAATGCCAGACAACCGCCGGCGTTAAGCCATTTGTCTGCAACCGTATAGGTGATCATGGCGGAAATATCGAGTTCATTACCACCGTGCATTCGGGTATTCGAGAAAATCCCGTATTGCTCACAGGTCGGTTTTACCCGCTCGCGATATAAATCCGGTAGTTTCGACCATCTTACCCATGGTGGATTACCGATCACCAAGTCGAATTGCCCAGCAGTGGCCGACCAGAAAAAGTTTCTAACAATCCTGAACCATATACCGTTCCAATTTTGGCGATGTAGATTCAGTATTTGATCGTATGTGTAACGCAGGGGAGTATCCCATTCTTTGAGCTGATCATCGGAAAAGTAACGCCCCTTCTTAATTTTATCCATGGACTCATCAAAATCGAGTCCCTGCTCGACATCTTTACCCATACGATTAAACATCACATCAAGGTTGATGCGATCAAGTGCCAACTCAGATGGCAAGTGAATATCAAGTTTTGCAAACTGGCTGCCAATACGATACTGAATGATGGCATCGGATGTTTTGGGTGAGGATGCTGGAGAATATATCGCATCGGCCATAAGTACTGGGACCTCCAGTTCTTGGCCTGGGCATTGTGATAATAAATCCGCGACTTCAATTAGAAAGTTTACTCTTGCTGTCTGTACGGCAAGTGGATTGAGATCAAAACCCCATACAGTGTCACAGATGAGTTTCAACGTTTCCCTGGCGCTGAGATTTTTATCTTTTGCCAATTGACGCTTCTTGCGTATAACGGCCAGCAAAAAAGCCCCTGATCCACAAGTTGGATCAAGAACTCTTTTGGTCATAAGGTTAGGATCGCTGACTTTATCCAAGGTGAAGTCAACTAACCAGTCCGGTGTATAAAATTCCCCCAAACTCTGACGCAATTTTCCCGGTACTAACCCTTGATACAAATCACGTAATACATCGCGTGTTTGAGATAGCTGGTCAAGGCGATAAAGTGATAAGACAGAAAGCAAGCGTCTTAGGGTTGGAAGCAATTTAGGAACAGTATTCAAGTTGGCTACATCAAGATACCAACTGAATATAGCTTCCTCAACGAAACCATTTATTCCTGCTTCTTGGAAAAGAGTGGAGCGTTCTATCGCCGAGCCGAGGAATTCAAGCATCTGAGCGTCATTTTTCAACGCTGCCATACTTTGTGCTGGTTGTTCTATTGAGGTAAGACCATGTGCTGAAATTATCTCAGCTGCCAGCAGTTTGATCAGCATCGAGTTGTAGGTATGAAGAACAAAAAGCCGAGCAGAAATTGAATCTGATGGTGATCCCGACCAGGTAAATTTCAGTTCTTTTGTAATGGCTTCAGCTTGCACTATGGATAGGTCTGCAACCTGGCCATACAAAGTACGCCATTCTTCAAAAAGCATTTTTACTTTGTTATTTCCGCTGATAGCAAGTTGGTGAGCTAGCCCATCGGAGAGTTGCTGCATGAAAGCTCGCGCATTAGCGGAACCATGACCAAAATCTGCGAGCAAGTTTTCAGTGGTAAGCCCTTTACGGGTATCTGATCTAAGAGCATCAACTACCATTTCTACTGATTCAGGAGAAAATGGCATCAAGTGTTGGGTATTGATCTCACCATCAATGACTTGGGCAAAACAAATATGCTCACCATCAATCGCAATACCGATAAAGTCTGACACAGGAATTTGGGTCTCTGCTGCTTTTTTTTCTATATAAGGCAGAAGCCGTTCTTTAGTGGCATTCAAAAATGCAGGACTGTCTTTCTTACCTTTAAAGTATCCAGGGGCTTTGTATTCAATGATGACGTGATTGTAACTAGCATCATTACGATCACGTTCTGCAAAAAGATGTAAACCTGTGGCGTCTTCTAAGGCTTTGTTCCAGGCAAACCGGACTTCTTCTTCTCCCTTCCATGGCTGAAGACGTTTTTCTTGAATGATGTTGTAAGCTGATTGCTTCATGTGCTCTGGCCTAGTAACAAAGTAAAAGTATGCAACCGGGCATTATGATCGCTGTACGGCTCTACTTCAAGGATTAGGGCTCATGCTTTGATCATGTTGATAGGTTTACTTCTTAAGAGGCAAATGTGCTGCTTCAGTGGCACGTAATTGGGTGATGGCCGGTAGCGCTGGAAGTTAGTGAAAGTTTTGCGTAAGTCTCTGATAACCAACAAACATGTAAATTTAGGGGGCAGATCAATCTCTGCGTAAATTATAGGAGCATTTTATCTGTCAATAGGTTATACACTTCAAAATTGCTATTGGATGGGAAGAATCTCCGCATTGAGAAGAACCCAGTTGATGCGAATCGAAGGTGATAAGGGATCTCATGGCAGTAGCTACTCAAGTTTTACCGCATACAGCTATTTCTACGTGGAGTGGATTTGTCTATCAGGGCAAGTTGGCGTTGTACCATTGTTTGAATCTGATGTCGTCAGATTATGCCGGTAATCGGGATTTGAAACTGCAGTTAGAAAGCCAAGATGACTTCGCGATTTTTCGTCGCCAGCAATGCCTATCAATGCATCAGGTAAAAGCGTACAAAGACCCCCGCTTTTCTGCATATAGTGATGGTATCAGCACTCAACGAGATAATGCGAGGCAACGGGGAGTACCACTCGCTTACTTTCATGTGGCACGTGAAGTAACGAACGTTCCGGTAACGTTTGTGGCTGACTATGGACCAGTGAGATTTTATACTTACCCTATTCCGCCTGATGCACCTGGAAATGTCACACAATCGTTTTGTCCGTTGAATCAGGTAGATATGTTTATCCGGGATGAACTTTCCAGTCTGCTTGTGAATGCTGCAATGCAACCCGCTTGGAAGAATTATATTGTTGCGAATATTCAGAATACGCTTGAAG
>JAJPZC010000035.1 GCA_021204585.1 Clostridia bacterium | reverse complement strand
AAACCTGTTTGCAAGGCTGATTTTTATGCAGTTTTCCATATATCCTTATGAAAAAAGTTATCATTTTAAGATACTCTGAAATATATCTCAAGGGCACAAACCGCGGCTACTTCGAGAAGATGCTCATAAACAACATCGAGAAGTCCCTTAAAGGCTTCCGGCATGAGATACACCGCGAGATGGGCAGATACCTGGTGGATGAATTCAAGGAAGAGGCCTTGGATGACATTCTGGAGCGCCTCAAGAAAGTCTTCGGCATCCATACAATCTCCGTGGCAGCCAAAGTGGACACCAGCCTGGACAACATCTTTGAAGCCTGCAGGGAGATTTGCCACACCACGGGCACCTTCAAGGTTTTCTGCCACAGGGCGGACAAGTCCTTTGAACTTACGTCCATGGAGATAGCGGCCGAGATCGGCGGAAGGCTCTGCATGGCCTTCCCGGACATATCCGTAGACCTCAGGAATCCGTCTTTCACAATCAATATAGACGTCAGAGAGAATAAGACCTCGCTCATTTTCGGAGAATACATCAAGGGACAGGACGGAATGCCCGTCGGAACGGCCGGGAAAGGCCTTATTCTGCTGTCCGGAGGCATAGACAGCCCCGTAGCCGGCCATATGATTGCCCGCAGGGGCATGACGGTGGACTGTCTCCATTTTCACAGCTATCCGTACACAAACCTGCAGGCCAAGGAGAAGGTTATAGAACTTGCCCGCGTGCTCAACGGCTACACCGGCAAAATGAACCTCTATATCGTTTCCGTCACGGCCATCCAGGAAGCCATTCACAAGAACTGCAGCCCGGACTACATGGTAACGCTTTTAAGGCGCTTCATGATGCGCATCGCTGAGCGCATTGCAAAGAGGGAGGGCATCAACTGTCTCATAACCGGCGAAGCCCTGGGACAGGTTGCCTCCCAGACAATAGAGGGTATGACATCCTCACAGGATGCCCTGGAGACATCGCTTCCGATCCTCAGGCCCCTGTGCGGTTTTGACAAGGACGAGATCATAGAGCGCTCCAAGGCCATAGGCGCTTATGACATTTCCATCCAGCCCTACGAGGACTGCTGCACAGTCTTTCTTCCCAGGCATCCGGTCATCCGTCCCGCAATCGCAGACGTGAAGGCAGAGGAGGACAAGCTTCCTGTGGAGGAGCTCATCCAGGGTGCCATGAAGACTCTGGAAACTATAAAATTGTAAATATTTGTTCGTGCGGAAAAATACACACCGCCCGGTCAATTGGGCCCGCCAAAGGGGCGGCAGGTACTATGAAATACCTGCGTCAAATATAGTAATGCTATGTTTGCATAGTAATTTTGAGAGAAAATTCCGGAAAATAATGCCCGTAAATTCCAAATCTGAAAATCTGTGGCCGGATTGCAAAAATACACAAGTTCACAAATCGTAAAGTTAAATTTGGCTTTGCGAACGACAAAAATTGCAGGTGCATATGAGCGGCAAATACTTCATTACAACATACGGATGCCAGATGAATGTCCATGATTCTGAGAGGATCGCAGGCATTCTTTCCGGCATGGGATACGAGGCCTGTGACAGCATAGAGCAGGCAGACATTGCCGTGTTCAACACCTGCTGCATCAGAGAGAATGCAGAGAATCATGCGTACGGGAACATTGGCATGCTTAAGAAGCTTAAGCAGGCCAACAGGAATCTTATCATCTGTGTGGGAGGCTGCATGATGCAGCAGATAGGCAAGGCAGATATCCTGCACAAGAAGTTCCCCTACGTGGACATAATCTTCGGCACCCACAACCTGGACAATCTGCAGAGCCTTATAGAAAAGAAGCTTGCCCAGAAGAAGGCCGTGATAGAGATTCTGGAGTGCGACGGCTCCGTTAAGGAAGACGAGGCCATGCTCCGCTCAAGCTATCCGAATGCCTGGATCAATATAACGTTCGGCTGCAACAACTTCTGCAGTTACTGCATTGTGCCGTACGTCCGCGGGCGTGAGAGGTCCAGACAGTCTTCATTCGTCATAGATGAGGCCCGTGAGATGGTGGCAGAAGGGTACAAGGAAATAACTCTTTTGGGGCAGAACGTCAATTCGTACAACAACGGCACGGATGACATCAAGTTCCCGGAGCTCTTAAGAAGGATCGCAGCCATTGACGGAAAGTTCCGCCTGCGCTTTATGACTTCACATCCGAAGGACTTTTCAGAGGACCTGGTGAGGGCCATTGCAGACAATGAAAAGATATGCAACTGCGTGCATCTGCCAGTCCAGAGCGGTTCAGACCGGATTTTGAAGGAGATGAACCGCAAGTACACGTCCGGGGACTATCTTAGGAAAGTAGAGATGCTTAAAAAGTACATCCCCAGCTGCGCCATTACTACGGACATCATTGTAGGCTTCCCCGGGGAGACGGATGAGGACTTTGAAGACACAATGCGCCTGGTGCGCACCGTGGGATATGACTCGGCCTTTACGTTTGTATACTCAAGGCGTGAGGGTACGGTTGCGGACAGGATGCCGGACCAGGTGCCGGAAGAGGTCTCCAAGGAGCGCATTATGCGGCTCATAGATCTGGTGAACTCGCAGACAAGGGAGAAGTCGGCAACGTACATAGGCAAGACGGTTGAGATTCTGTGCGAAGATTATGATGACAGGAAGGGCATGTATTTAGGCCGTGATGAATACGGCAGGATGGCATACTTTGCCTCAGACCAGAATGAGATAGGCAATTTTCTGGATGTTAAGATAGAGGATGCGAACGGCATTTCTCTCAAGGGGGAGATAGTAAACAAAAGATGAGCCTTTCACCCATGATGCAGCACTGGTATTCTGTCAAGGGCAGGTACCCGGATTGTATTATTTTCTACCGGTTAGGAGACTTCTATGAGATGTTCTTCGAGGACGCCATAAAGGCATCCAAGATACTGGACCTCGTTCTGACCGGCAGGGACTGCGGTCTGGAGGAGCGTGCGCCTATGTGCGGCGTTCCGTATCATGCTGTGGACTCATACCTGGAAAAGCTTGTCCTGGCTGGCGAAAAGGTCGCCATATGTGAGCAGCTGGAGGATCCCCGCTTTGCCAAGGGGATGGTGGACAGGGACGTAATCCGTGTCGTAACCGCCGGCACCTTAACCTCAGACTCGGCCTTGGACGAAAAGGCCAACAACTACATCTGCAGCTGCTTTAAGAAGGGCGAGACATCCGCCCTCTGCTGGGCAGACATAACCACAGGGGACATGTACGGCTGTGAGTTCACGGGAGCGGATGCCATGAATCGGTGCCTGGACGAAATGGTGAAACTGTCCGTCAAAGAGGTCATCTGCAATGACGAGATGCTCTTGGACTCTAGGGACACCACGGAACGCCAGCGCCTCCTTCCGAACTTTTCATCATACCCGGAATACGCATACAAGCTCCAGGCCGCAGAGCGGACACTCAAGGAGCAGTTCAGAACACAGTCCCTGGAATCTTTCCAGATAGCAGGCAGGGAGGGCGTCATATGCGCCGCCGGGGCCCTTGTGAACTATCTCAAGGACACCCAGATGCATGCCCTCCGCAACATAGATGACATAAAGCTTGTCTCCGTCTCAACCCACATGGAGCTGGACGGCACCGCCGTGCGGAATCTGGAGATTACGAGGACGCTTGCAGACGGCAAGAAGAAGGGGTCTTTGCTGTGGCTTTTGGACCGCACGGAGACTTCCATGGGCGCAAGGCTCCTTTCCAACCTCATTCTGGCGCCTTCCAACAACATAGACGAGATAAACTACCGCCTGGACGGCGTGCAGGAGCTCTATGACAGCACCGTCATCTGCAACGGCATAAAGGAACTCCTCCGTGAGATAGGGGACATAGAGCGCATATCCGGCAAGATTTCAAACGGCAACATTCTGCCCCGGGACTGCCTTGGCCTTCTGCATTCGCTTCTTACGGTACCCAGCCTCAAGTTTCGCCTGTCCGGCTTCGGCGCCCGGATTCTAAAGGACCTTAACACGGACATAAAGGACCTGGTGGACATCTGCACCCTTTTGGAGGCCGCAATAGACCCGGACTGCCCGGCCACAACGTCCAAGGGCGGATACATCCGCGCCGGATACAGCGAAGAGCTGGACGGATACAGGGACACCAAGAAGAACGCCTCAGGACTTCTTTTGGACATGGAGACCCGTGAGCGCGAGACCACGAACATCCCGAAGCTCAAGATTTCATACAACCGCATATTCGGCTACTACATAGAGGTAACCAAATCCTTCAAGGACATGGTTCCGGACCGCTACATCCGCGTGCAGACCCTGGTAGGGAGCGAGAGGTACACCACGCCGGAGCTCAAGGAGCTGGAACAAAAGATTGTGGGCTCCGAAGAGATGGCTTTGGAGCTTGAGGAAAAGCTGTATGAGGAAATCAAGGCCACTCTCGCGGACAGCATAGACTCATTCAAGGCCCTCTCCAAGGCCATAGCCATGCTGGACGTCATTGTGTCCTTTGCAGACCTGTCCCGTGCCAACAAATACACCAAGCCCACAATGGTTCCCTCCGAGGAGCCGCTCATCATAAAGGACGGGCGCCATCCCGTCGTGGAGGTCATCTCCAAGGAAAAGTTCATTCCCAACGACACCCTCCTGGACGAGGGGGAGAACAGAACGATGATCATAACCGGCCCCAACATGGCCGGAAAGAGCACATACATGCGCCAGACGGCCCTCATTTGCATAATGGCGCACTTAGGCTGCTTCGTGCCCGCAAAGTCCGCCCAGATACCTGTCATAGACAGGGTCTTCACCCGTGTGGGGGCCAGCGACAACCTGACGGCAGACCAGTCCACCTTCATGGTTGAGATGATAGAGGTGGCCTCAATCCTTCGCAGCGCCACAAAGAACAGCCTTCTTATCCTTGACGAAGTGGGCAGAGGCACCTCCACATACGACGGCCTCTCCATAGCCTGGGCTGTAATAGAGAACATTACCCGTGAGATAGGCGCAAAGACCCTCTTTGCAACCCATTACCATGAGCTCACCACCCTGGAGGGTACAATCCCTGGCATCAAGAACTACAAGGTCAGCGTCAAGGAGATAAACGGCTCCGTCGTTTTCCTCCGCAAGATCCAGCGCGGCGGTGCCAGCCGTTCGTTCGGCATCGAAGTCGCATCCCTCGCCGGCGTGCCTGAAAAGATAACCGCACGCGCCAAAGAGATAATGAAGGTGGTGCAGAAGGGCTCAAAGTTCGTCAAGAACGTAGAGATAGCCGAAGGCTATGCCCAGCCGGAAGAAGACGGGACGCCTTCCGGCGAATCCGATGCCATGACCCCGGACATGACTACGGACATGACTACGGACATGACCCCGGACATGACCGAGATCCTTGAAATCCTGCAGGATACGGACATGGACAGCCTCTCGCCCCGGGACGCATACAAGGTGCTTGCATCCCTCGTGGACAAAGCAAAGAAGTAACCGCGCCAAGGGCCCCATGCGGGCCCCAAAGCTGCGTTTAGCGCACATATAAAGGCAAAAGCAATGAGCAGAATCAATGTACTCCCGCAGAGTGTCTTCAACAGAATAGCGGCCGGCGAAGTAGTGGACAGGCCGTATTCCGTCGTGAAGGAGCTTGTGGAAAACAGCATAGACGCCGGAGCGACAGACATAGAGATCCGAATAGAGCAGGGCGGCAAGCAGCTCATAGAGGTCTCGGACAACGGCTCCGGCATAGAGCGTGAAGACCTTCCCAAGGCCTTCATGCCCCATGCCACAAGCAAGATCTCACGGCCAGAAGATTTGGACAGCATTGAGACCCTCGGCTTCCGCGGCGAGGCCTTAGCCTCCATTGCATCCGTATCCCACGCGCAGCTTTCCTCTGCGGCCTTGGGGCCTGAGGGGTACCGGGACGGATACAGAATCCGCTGCAACGGCGGCAACCTCTCCGAGGCGGAGCCCGCTGCCATTGCCTCCGGCACCGACATCCAGGTGCGGGACCTCTTTTACAACACTCCGGCGCGTTTCAAGTACATGCGCCCGGACAAGAAGGAAGAGACGGACATAACCAGCTTCGTGACCCGCTTCATCCTGGGCAACCCGTCAATCTCATTCCGCCTGTACGCAGACGGCAAGCTCATCCTGCAGTCCTACGGCGGAGGGCTGGAGGAGGCCATATCCCAGGTGTACGGCACCGAGACCCTTTCCAAGTGCTTTAGCATAGAGGCCGCAAGGGGAGACATGCGCATCTGGGGGTACATAGGCAACCAGAATTTCTTCAAGCCCAACAAGTCATACCAGTCCGTATTCCTCAACGGAAGATACATCATCAACCAGACAATCCAGCAGGCCGTAACGAACGCATACTCTGCTTACGTCATGAAGCGCCAGTTCCCGTTCTACGTGCTGAACCTGGAAGTCCCTTCGGACATGGTGGACGTCAACGTCCATCCCAGCAAAGAGGACGTGCGTTTCCTCAATCCCAACGCCGTCTTCGGCATCGTATACAAGACCATCTCGGCCGTTCTGGACGGCACCGCCCCTGCGGCGGACTTTGAGATAAAAGCAGGAGTTGTCGGCCAAGTCAAGTCCACTTTCGGAAAAAAACCCGATTTGCATAGTAATCCTGACCCTCAAAACGCCTCTCAAAAGCCCAATCTGCCCTCTCCGGACGTCCAGATACGCATAGACAACCTGCCTTCATCCAGGCCTCTGGACACGGCAGACCTCTACAAGCCAAAGCCGCCCGCTCCTGCAAAAGAGCCCGTCATGGCAGGCGCTTCCGCGCCTAAGCCTGCTGCTTCCAAAGAGTCTGCAGCACCTGCGGCACCCACGGCACCCGCTTCACCCGCGGCACCTGCGTCACCTGCCGTGGAGTCCACAATGCCAAGGGCAGAGACCCCGGCTCCTGCAGAGAAGCCCGCTGCCAGAAAGGAAAAGCCCGTACAGGAGGCCGTGGACTTCAGGGAGTTCGAGTACAAGGGGAACCTCTTCAGCACCTACCTCATATTCGAGTACGGGGACACCGTATACTTCATAGACCAGCATGCAGCCCATGAGAGGCTTATATACAACGCCCTCATGGAGCGCCTCGCAAAGCGCGAGATAATGTCGCAGCCGCTTCTCTTCGGCTACGTCTTTGACACCAACCCGGAGGAAGCACGCTTCCTTTCATCCAACCTGGAGCTTATCTCAGAGCTGGGATTTGAGATCTCGGAGTTCGGCCCTGCGTCGTTCAAGGTGGATGCAGTGCCAGTGGATCTGCAGGATATAGAGATAAAGGACTTCATAGACGAGATTCTGTCAAACATAGGGGAGCTGAAGGCAATAAAGCTTTCGGACCTCCTCAAAGACAGAATAGCCATGACTGCCTGCAAGCACGCCATAAAGGGCGGGTGGAGCCTCTCGGACAGCGAGATAAATGTGCTCTTCAGGCTGCTTGGCGGAGACTGGGGCCTGAAATGCCCGCACGGCAGGCCCATCTGTGTGCGTCTGACGCGGACGGACATAGAGAAAATGTTCAAAAGAATCGTTTGACTTTCAGTGGCATCTGGGGACCGTAATGAAAGCATCGAGATAAAAGCAGAATTACTTAGCTGGAGAATTGTAGCATGAAGACGTTGGTAATCTGCGGCGCAACTGCGACGGGCAAGACTGCTCTTGCCGTGGAATGCGCCAAAATGCTTGGCGGGGAGGTCATCTCCGCAGACTCAGAAATCATTTACAGAGGCCTGAACATCGGCACGGCAAAGCCCACACAGGAGGAAATGCAGGGCGTCCTGCACCACATGATAGACATTGCGGGGGCGCAGGAGAGTTTCTCGGTCATTGACTACAGGGAAAAGGCAACCGGAATCCTTGAAAGGATAGAGAGGGACGGCAAGGTGCCGGTCATATGCGGAGGCACTGGGTTCTATGTGAACTCACTGCTGTTTGATTACAGTTACGGCTCCGTAGGCTCAGACCCGGAGGTGCGTGCAAAGTACCAGGGGATAGCAGACCGGGACGGCAAAGAGGTGCTGTTTGAGATACTGCAGCGCCTGGACCCCAAGACGGCCTCAAGGCTTCATCCGAACGACGTGAAGCGGGTTGTGCGCGCGCTGGAGATATACGAATGCTCCGGCAAGAAGATGTCCGACATATCGGACAGCCTGCAGCCAATTCGCGAGTATGTGGCCGTGGCCATAGACTACCCCAGGGATGTGCTCTACAAGCGCATAGATTACAGGGTGGACCAGATGTTCTCCGCAGGCCTTGTGGGAGAAGTCAAGGACCTAATGGCGCACGGCATCACAGAGGAATGCCAGTCCATGCAGGCCATAGGATACAAGGAAGTCTATTCCGGCATCATGAAGGGCTCCTCGGAGTCCATGATGAAGGACATCGTGAAGCTCAACACCCGGCACTACGCCAAGCGCCAGATAACCTTCTTCAAGAAGATGCCCGGCCTCATCTGGCTCAAGCCCGAAGAGGCCACCGCAGAGAACGTCTGCCGCATATACAACGAATCCGGAAACGTTTAACCACACTGCCCCAAAAAGGCACGTTTGCAGATATATATGAACAGTCTGAAACTTATCAAAACTGCAGAAGAGGCCGTCCGGAGCCAGTACAGGGCCATAGACGAGACAGCGTATACAAACCAGGTAAAGGTGCTGGAGGCCTTTCAGCGCAGCCGCGTCTCCACGAGGCACTTCAGCGGCACCACCGGCTACGGCTACGGGGATGAAGGCCGGGACGTGCTGGGCCAGGTGTATGCGGACGTCTTCAGGACAGAGGCCGGCATATGCTCCCCGCACATGCTTTCCGGCACCCATGCACTCACCGTGGCCCTCTTTGGCATCTTAAGGCCCGGGGACAGAATCCTCTTTGCCAGCGGCATGCCGTATGACACCCTCCGCGGGGTTGTCTTCGGCGAAGGCAACGGCTCTTTGAAGGATTACGGCATAACAAACACCATCATAGATCTCAACCAGGACGGCAAGATGGACGCAGAGGCCATCCGGGCTGCCCTTGCAGCAAGCCCGGACACCAGGATGGTGTACATCCAGAGATCCCGCGGCTATGAGCTGAGGGATGCATTCTCCTGCAAAGAGATCGGCGAGATCTGTTCCATGGTGCGTGCAGCCGGCTTCACCGGGTGCATATTCGTAGACAACTGCTACGGAGAGTTCGTGGAGACCACAGAGCCCACAGAAGTAGGAGCGGACGTTATAGTAGGGTCCTTAATCAAGAACCCCGGCGGCGGCATAGCTCAGACGGGCGGCTACATCTGCGGCAAATCCAGGTACATAGAGGCCATAGGCCAGCGCCTTGTGGCTCCGTCCGTGGGACTTGAGGTGGGCTCCTTTGAGCCCGGGTACAGAAACTTCTACGAAGGCCTCTTCATGGCGCCCCATATCACGGCGCAGGCATTGAAGATTTCCATTCTGATAAGCTACGTGATGCAGACCTTAGGCTACAAGTGTTATCCGGACTGGAACGTGACTCCCCATGACATAACGAGGGCCATAGAGTTCGGCGACGAGAAGGCCATGGTGACCTTCATCCGCGAGATCCAGTACGCATCTCCCGTGGACAGTTACGTTACCTGTGAGCCGTGGGACATGCCCGGCTATGATGACAAAATCATAATGGCGGCAGGCACATTCGTGTCCGGAGCCTCCATAGAGCTCTCTGCAGACGGCCCCGTGAAGCCTCCGTACATAGCCTATTTCCAGGGCGGCCTCACCTATGAGCACGGCCGCTATGCCCTAAAGCGCATCCTGGACAGCCTGCTGGGCTGCAAGGGCTGACCTCATACAGCAATCCTTGTGCGGCTTTTATATATCATTAATAATAGGCCCATTGGAAGAGGGGGCATGAGAGAACAGTTATGATACTGACAGCGGATTACCATACGCATACGCCATACTCACACGGCAAGAACACTGTGCTGGAGAACACAACGGTTGCCAAGGAAAAGGGCTTGAAAGAGATAGCCATAACGGACCACGGGTTCAACCATCCGTTCTTCGGCTTAAGGCGCAAGCAGCTTCCGAACCTTAGAAGGGACGTGGAGGAGGCCAAGGAGAAGACGGGCTTGAACGTCCTCATGGGAATGGAGGCCAACCTCATTTCCATAGAGGGCGACACGGACATGAAGGATGATGACCTGCAGTACTTCGACATCTATCTCTGCGGCATACATGAGCTGGTCCGGTATACCACATGGAAGGACATGTACAGGATCATGTGGCAGAATTACTGGCCGTACCAGAGAGACAAGAAGCCTAAGCAGAAGGTTATAGACAACACCACAAAGGCCTACGTGAACGCAATAGAAAAGCACCCCATAGACATTCTCACACACATCAACTTCCGCTGCTGCTGTGACATAGAGACCGTGGCCAAGTGCTGTGCAGATTACGGCACTTACATTGAGATCAACACCAAGCCGGAGCACGTGGCCCACCTCAAGCCGGAGGACATAGCCACAATGGCCGCCTGCGGCGCCCGCTTCGTCATAGACTCGGACGCACACACCATGGACCGCGTGGGAGACACGGCCATAGCGGAAAAGCTCATTGCAGAGTCCGGCATCTCACTTGACCTCATAGACAACATAGACGGCCGGCGCCCTAAGTTCCGCTTCGAGGAATACAAGAAGCACAACCTCTAATACAAGGCCCCATCCACGGGGCATGTCCTCGGTTTGCAAACATATATGAACAGTTTCTCAGAAGACATAAAGGAAGAAATAGTAAAGAGGTTCCCTAAGAACGCCTCAGCGAACGCTGTCCTTGCCGGCTTTGCGCAGGTTACGGACGGCGTGTCGGGAGACAGGAGAGGGTTCTCTTTGAAGGTTGTAACGGAGAACGGCACCACGGCGCAGTTCCTGTCTTCCATACTGTCTTCCAACGGAGTGTTTGCCTCAAGCACTGAGATAAAGAGCGATGCCATAACGGGCAAAGACCGGATGGCCTTTGAGTATACAGGGGACAACCTTGAGGACCTTTTGGCAAAGTGCGGGCTCATAGAGGACGGGGAGCCCAGCCTGGACATCCCCTTCAAAGTGGCATCCCGCAGGCCGGACAAGCTTTCATACATAAAGGGAGCTTTCTTAGGCGGCGGCAGCTGCACCATACCGGATGAGTCCACGTACTCCAGGACGGGGTACCACTTCGAGATAAACTGCCCCACGCTGGATCTGGCGGACGAGATATGCGACCTTCTCATGGACTTTGACATCATAGCAAAAACCCTGTCCCGGAAGGGCTCCTGCATTGTGTACATCAAGAGCAAAGAGGTTATATCGGACCTTCTCAATACCTTGGGCCTCAGGAAGTGCCTGGACCGCCTGGACCGCATAGCAGAATTCAAGGATGAGCGCAACAACGCAAACCGCGCCTCCAACTGCGCCGTCTCAAACATAGACAAGACCGTGACTGCTTCCGTAAAGCAGGTGCAGGCAATAGAGCTCATAAAGAGTGAGCGTGGTCTGGAATTTTTGGAGCCGGCTCTTCGGGACGTGGCCATAGGGAGAGAGCAGAACCTCAACGCCTCAATGAGTGAGCTGGCAGAAATCCTTGGCATTACCAAGAGCTGCCTCATGCACCGCTTAAACCGCATCCAGGCCATAGCAGACAGCCTGCGCAAATGATGGCTACAGGGAAAAGAGAGAGAATATGGCCGTCGGGCAGGCGGCAAGCAATGAAAACGTAAAAGGGAATACACGCCTGCAGCGAGGCCTTTTGGGCCGGATATGTGCGGGCTTTGGATAGAACAGGTGACTAAATGACAGATTTCGTGCATCTGCATGTACATACGGAATATTCGCTGCTGGATGGTGCATGCAAGATAGACAGCCTTGTGGACCACTGCAAGAAGAACGGAATAGACACCGTGGCCATAACGGACCACGGCAACATGTACGGCACGCTTCACTTTGCAGAGAAGTGCGCCAAGGCGGGCATAAAGTATATAATCGGCTGTGAGTTCTACATGACCGATGACATAAATGTCAAGAACCCCACGGCGGAGCACCTCATCCTGCTTGCCAAGAACAAGGCAGGGTACAGGAACCTGGTGCAGCTCAACTCCATAGCTTTCGTGGACGGCTTCTATTACAAGCCGAAAATTGACTACAAGATCCTTGCAGAGCATTCGGAGGGTCTCATATGCCTGTCCGCATGCTTTGCGGGCGGCATCTCCAGGCGCCTGACTGCCGGAGATTATGACGGCGCCAAGGAGCTTGCCCTGTACCTGCAGGGCATCTTCGGAGAGGACTTCTATATAGAGATACAGGACCACGGCATAGAGGAAGAGGTCAAAAACCTCCCCCTGCTGGTCAAGATAGCGCGTGAGATAGGCGCCGAGATAGTGGCCACCAATGACGTGCACTATCTAAAGAAGGAAGATGCGAGGCTCCAGGACGTCCTCATGTGCATACAGATGAAGAAGACCCTGGATGACCCCAGAAGGCTAAAGTTCTCCTCGGAGGAGCTGTACTTCAAGTCCGGGGACGAGATGGCGCAGCTTTTTAGCGCATACCCTGAATCCATACGGAACACAAGGGTAATTGCGGACAAGGTTACGGAGCCCGTATTCAATCTCAATGCCAAGGGAGACCCCATAAAGGACAAGTCCCTCATTCCGGAGTACTACCCGCCGGACGGGATGACATCGGAAGAGTATCTCAGAAAGCTCACCCGCGAGGGGCTGGAGAGAAGGTATGCGAACCCCACCGAGACGGAGTGCGAGAGGGCGGAGTATGAGCTGGGCATAATCTGCAAGATGGGGTATGCGGACTATTACCTCGTTGTGTGGGACTTCATAAACTGGTCCAAGGAACACGGCATTCCGGTTGGCCCCGGAAGAGGTTCCGGCGTCGGATCCATTGTGGCATACTGCATTGGAATTACGGACGTGGAGCCGCTGAAGTACGACCTGCTGTTTGAGCGCTTTTTGAACCCGGACCGTGTGTCGATGCCGGACTTCGACATAGATTTCTGCACGGAGCGGCGTGAGGAGACCATAGAGTACGTCCGTGAAAAGTACGGGCGCGAGAACGTCTGCCAGATAATAACCTTCGGCACCATGGCGGCCAAGAACTCCATAAAGGACGTAGGCCGCGTTATGAGCGTGCCCTATTCCGAGATAGACAAGCTCACGAAGGTCATGGACGGCCGCAACGACATAGAGGACCACCTGGGCTGGCGCATTGCGGCGGCAGAGGAAAAGTGGAAGAACGAACAGGACGCCGAGAAGAAGGAAGACGCCTTCAAGGACCTGCAGGACCTCAAGAGCGCCAAGAGCCAGGAGTTCATAGATTACTATGAAAACGACCCCGTGCTGCATGAGGTCATAGATCTTGCCATAAAGGTTGAGGGCATGCCCCGCCAGACGGGCGTCCATGCTGCGGGCGTGGTCATATGCCAGAAGCGCATTGCGGACAACGTGCCGCTGGCAAAGAACGGGGATGACATAACCACACAGTTCGTGGCCAAGGAGATAGAGTCCTTAGGCATGCTCAAGATGGACTTCCTCGCACTGGTAACGCTGACCGATATACATAAGTGCAAGCAGTACATAAAAGAAGGGCACGGCGTGGACGTGGACTTCGACAGGCTG
This sequence comes from Clostridia bacterium, assembly GCA_021204585.1. Classification (GTDB taxonomy): domain Bacteria; phylum Bacillota; class Clostridia; order Christensenellales; family Borkfalkiaceae; genus Coproplasma. The sequence continues at coordinate 3,543 of JAJPZC010000035.1, read as the reverse complement.
GGCTATACGGATCACAATGCATACCAGTTAATTGCGGATGCCGACACGGACGGCGTCTTCCAGCTTGAAGCCGGCGGCATGAAGAGGTTCATGAAGTCCCTGCATCCGGACAACTTGGAGGACCTTATAGCGGGCGTTGCCATGTACCGCCCCGGCCCCATGCAGTTCATAGACTCATTCTGCAACAGAAAGTTCGGCCGTGAGGAAATCATGTACGACACCCCCCGCGAGGAGAAGATCCTCAAGGTGACGTACGGCCTGCCCGTGTACCAGGAGCAGGTCATGCAGATATTCCAGGAGCTTGCCGGCTATTCGCTTGGAGAAGCGGACATAGTCCGCAGGGCGATGGGCAAGAAGGACAAGGTGGCCCTTCTGCAGCAGAAGGAGAAGTTCATCTTCGGCGGAACGTCAATCACCAACGGCTCCCACATAGACGGCTGCATAGCGCGCGGCATCCCAGAGGAGACCGCCAACAAGATATTCAACGACATGAGGGCATTCGCCTCATACGCATTCAACAAGTCCCATGCAGCGGCGTATGCCACATTGGCATACCAGACAGCATGGCTCAAGAAGTACTACTGCAAGGAATTCATCTGCGCGCTTCTCAATGACCGCCTGGACAAGATAGACGACATAACGAAGTACGTCCTGTACCTGCGCAACACCGGCTACGACGTCTTCCCGCCGGACATAAACAAGTCCCTGACGGTCTTCACCGTAGTGCCCACCGGCATCCGCTTCGGCCTCTGCGCCTTAAAAGGCGCCGGCCAGGGAGCCATAGATGCAATCATAGCGGAGCGCAACGAAAAGGGCCTCTTTGCAGATTTCCCGGACTTCATAATGCGCTGCATAAACTACATCAACACCCGCCTCGTGGAAGGCCTCATCTATGCCGGAGCCTTTGACTCCATGAACGTCAAAAGGTCCCAGCTCATACAGGTGTATGAGCAGCTCATAGCGCGTGCCAAGATTATAGAGAAGCAGAAGGAGTCTGCGCAGATAAGCTTCTTCGACCTTTTCGCCACGGAGGACAAGCTCACCGTGGACTACCCCAACATACCCGAGTTCGACCACACGGAAAAGCTTGCCAAGGAAAAGGAAGTCACCGGCATCTATGTATCCGGACATCCCTTCGAGAAGTACATGGGCAAGGTGGAGGGGTGCAACTTCGACTGCTCCATCCTGGACGACTACAGCGAAGACGACGAAGGCAACAAGATATACAACGCCATGGAGAATGACCAGAAGGTCACCTTCGCGGGCATCATAACGTCCGTCCGCCGCACAACCACCCGCCGCACGGGCGCTTCCATGGCCATAATCAACGTCGAAGACGTATACGGCACCCTGGAGTGCGTCTGCTTCCCCGCCATATATGACAAGTACCGCGACCTCGTATTCAATGACCGCATAGTGCGCGTCACCGGGCACATCAGCATGGACTCCACAGGCCAGGGCCAAGGCATCTCCTGCGTCGTGGATGAGCTTGCAGACGTCAATGACCTTAAAGTTGCGGCCTCCAGGCCCGCACCGGCGCCCCAGAAAGTCCTCTGGCTCAACGCCTCAGCCCTCACGGAGGGGCAGTTCGAAGACATGCTGGACATGCTGGCAAGCTACGAAGACGGCGACACCCCCTGCCGCATAGTCCGCGGCGGCAAGAAGTACAAGTACCCCAAGTCCCTGAACTACTGCCGCGGCCTCGTCGCAGAGCTCAACGGCTTCATCACCATGCAGGACATTCTGCTCAAATAATTCACACTTTCCCGTGAGGCTTTGTTAGATTCTAACATCTTTCAGTGCGCCTGCATTAGGCTCCGCAAAAGCGCCGCATAAGCTCCGCAGGGGCTCCGGGAGCCTGTTTTCCGGCCCCGCAGAAGGGCCAGGGGGGCGTCATGCATGCCTTCAACAGTCCATTTTGCGGCAAAACAGGCTATTTGAGGGCGGAATTTGATAGAATTTGTCAGCATGAGTGAATACGGCACACGCAAAGGCTGTACATCCAACTTTTGTTAAATTGGTTGAAAATTACATTTCGGAGTGTTATACTCTAGATTGATAAGCGGAATGTGGGGCATTGCGCCCTTCCGGCGCCGTGACCGGCGAAGGTGTTCCGCTTGGAGAAGAAAGGGATTATGAAAAGAATAGGCTTACTTACTAGTGGCGGCGATGCGCCCGGAATGAATGCTGCGATTCGTGCGGTTGTCCGCACGGCCATCTATTTCGGGATGGAAGTCTATGGAATTGAGAGAGGCTACCAGGGCCTCATAGAGGACGAGATGGTGCGCATGGAGATGCGTACCGTGTCCGATATCGTACAGCGCGGCGGCACTATCCTCAGGACCGCAAGGTGCCTTGAGATGCTGACCAAGGAAGGCCAGGAAAAGTGCGTGAAGACATTGACGCAGCGCGGCATAGACGGCCTGGTGGTTATTGGCGGAGACGGATCCTTCAGAGGCGCAAAGTGCCTCTCCGAGGACTACGGCATCCCTACGATAGGCATACCCGGCACAATAGACAACGACCTTGAATACACCGACTACACTTTGGGCTTCGACACGGCCGTAAACACCTGCATAGACGTCATCAACAAGCTCCGTGACACCATGACCTCTCATGAGAGGATCTCCGTAGTGGAAGTAATGGGCCGCAGGTGCGGAGACATAGCCCTGTATGCCGGCATCGCTTCCGGCGCAGAGATTATAGTTGTGCCCGAGGTTGTCTTCGACCTCGATGACATCGTTATGCGCATCAACCGCTCCAGAGCCAACGGCAAGCACTCCAACATAATAGTAGTGGCAGAGGGCGTCTCCACCGCAGACGAGTTCGCAAAGCAGCTCCAGTCCGTAACCACATACTCCGTCCGTGCAACGACCATAGGCCACATCCAGCGCGGCGGTTCTCCTTCCATGGCAGACAGAATGCTTGCAGCGCAGTTCGGCAACAAGGCCGTGCGCCTTCTCAACGACGGCATCGGCAACCGCGTCGTAGGCATCCACCGCAACGAGATAATAGACATGGACATCATTGAAGCCGTTTCCATGAAGAAGAAGTTCAACTACGAACTCTACGAAACCCTCCAGATGATCTCAATGTAACCCGCAAGGCAACACAGAAGGCCGCAACCACCTGCGGCTTTTCTTTTGCCCGCCGGCCGTAAATCTTTGTGCACTCTGCCCAACGAAATTTTACGGGCCTGTGCCGGCGCCTCGCTGACTAATCAAAGCAGCTTCAACACCCTGCAGCGGCCCTGAGAGGGTGCCGGATTCAGCAGACGGCTCAGAAGCGGCCCAGCAGCGTATGCCGGATTCAGCAGACGGCTCAGAAGCAGCCCTGAAGAGGGTGCCGGATTCATCAGACGGCTCAGATGCAGCCCTGAAGAGGGTGCCGGATTCATCAGACGGCCCGGATAAGCCCCCGGCGGCCATTGTCCGGTGCGGGTGCAATATATTGGCGTTTTGCTTGCATTCTGGACAGTTTTGTGGAATTTGAACGAAAAAAAGCAAGTTCGTATTGAAATTGCCCCTTTGAACATATATAATC
>JAJPZC010000040.1 GCA_021204585.1 Clostridia bacterium | reverse complement strand
GCGGAAGTACCCAAGTGGCTGAAGGGGCTCCCCTGCTAAGGGAGTAGTACGTGAGGAGCGTAGCGGGAGTTCGAATCTCCCCTTCCGCGCCATTATGCAGCATTTATGCAAATGAGCATATATGCTGCTCTTTTATTATGCATAATTTATATTATATGTATAAATTTTTTTATTATAATTTTTCTTATAATAAATCTTTTTATAATAAAAATTTCAATAACTGATTTCATAACAGATAACAACAAAAAAGACCCATCACCATTAGGCGTGGGTCAGTATTATAAATCTGCCTGTGCTGCTGTTTCCCATACAGAACAGGAAAGACAGCTGCTTGGATATTCGTAAAAGCAAGTCATCTTTACCTAACAACGCTCATCTCATTCACAAGGACGATATCATCTCTTGTTCTTGATAATGCAACAAGATCATCAGTAAAACCACTCTTTGAAAATAAAGCGTATACATGTTTATATCCATTGAACACTTTCTTGATTTCGTATGCTGCATCAGCCTTCTTAATAAGGCCGAAAAGTACATTTGTATCTACCGGTTTGTTATGATACTTACACTCTCCAAACAAAAACTTTTTGTTCCTTCTGTCTACAGCACATATATCTATCTCAATATCTGTTTTCTTATTATTAAGCCAGTATACGCCAACCTTCGACGGAGTAAGATCTATTTCTTTTCTGTTGCACAGTGTTACTAGTATGTTCCTACATATGCTCTCATACTCATGAGCTACACAATCAGACACGTAGTCTTTTTCTAGTTCATCAAGTACAATCTGAGTACTGCCTAATTCAAGATCCGCTATAAATCTAGAAACATACTTGAACCAGAATTTGACAAACTCATCTGTGATTAGATATAGCCCTTTTTTGGGTTGATCATTGGTGTTTTCTGTTCCATCCGGGTTTTCGGTTAACTCAGGATTTTCTACAATCTCAGGCTTCTCAGTTATGGGAAGAACCTTTCTTACATAACCTAAATCAATAAGAAAACTTATATACGGAGGCAAAGAAGTTGTATCTTTCTTCGTGGCACGAGATATGCTTTCAAGCTTATGATTGCCATCTGCAATAGCTCTAAGCACAGAGAAGTATCCTGCGGGCGAAGACATTACCTCCTTAAATAATGTATCAGGCTCATCATAAAGAAAGCCGGAAGTCGGAGAAATAAGGCGCATTATATTGTCTATTACTGACATATTAAAGTCAAACAGTTCAATATACTTTGGTATCCCCCCAGTCATTGTAAACATTTCAGCGGCATAGGAAAAATCAGTGCATACTCCTTCGTATACCTGTGTAAAAGTAAGCGGCTTCAAATAAATCTTAGCAGTTCTTCTTCCATACAAAGGTGAAGATGACGACAATGCATACTTCTTCATCATACTCATGTAGGAGCCACATATAATAAGCATAATGTTCTTATCATACAGAATTTCATCCCAAATATACTGCATTAAGCTAAGGAAGTCCTTGTTAGCCTTAACAAGATACTGGAACTCATCCAATACTATTACCTTCTTCTGATCGGGCTTATAGTTCGCAATTATATTAAAAAGCGGCTCCCAACTTTCGTACTGAACATGGTTCACTACATGCGGGCCAACTTCCCTTGCTATAACCTCAGCAAAACGTGATAATGAGAGTGACTCATACTCCACAGAAGGCAACAGATAAAAACTCAACTTGCCTTTTAAAAACTCCTTAATTAATCTTGTCTTGCCTACACGTCTTCTCCCATATACTACAACAAATCCATTATCTCTTGAGTACTCATACTCAAGAGTCCTTAACTCATCCTCTCTTCCTAAAAACTTCATAAAGCCCCCCTGCATATTGTCTGATAACACAATCTTAGAGATGATTTCAGCCAACTGTGTTGCGTGAATCTTCTGAAAATAGTTTTATAAATTTTTTTATAATAAAAATTTTTATTATAAATCTTTTTATATAAGATACACCTTTCTAAACATAGTGTCAAGTCTATATTAGCGATAGATACAGATCTGTCGTATAATTCTTAAATGTTGAAACGATAGATTATCTATATTGTGTGCCACCTATATCCCAAATGTCAATCTTCTCGGATAATGTCCAGGATAGTGTAATGACCGGCTTATATGATTAGTTTTATGTCACAAGAGTTTTTGTTTCTAGTGGCCACTGTTATTAATTGAGATTCCTCATTGACAAAGCACCCCTCACTCTATCTGTTCAATATAGCACAACATAACAGAAAGAGCCCGCCTCATCATTACAGATTGGGGCGGGTTCTTCCTGTTCAATCCTTCCTACGGATCTTGGAGATATTATGATATATGGGATGGAGTAATTTGTAGTCTTTGGGTTTGGGCCCCGGGAGGGGCGTCACCGGATGGAGTTTGCGGCGTCGTAGGCGGAGCGGACGGCGGATGAGATGTCGGAGACCTTTACGCAGTCGCCGGCGAAGTGCAGGTTGGCCGTGAGGCCTTCGGTGCCGCGCGGGGCGCGGCGGGCGCCTACCGCCATTACGACGAAGTCGGTGTGGAGCTGCAGGGTGTGGTCGCCTGCGGAGCAGGAGATGAAGCCGGGGCAGATGCACTGGAGCGTCGTGCCGGTGTAGATCTTCACGTTGTGGGACGTGAGGTCCTCCATCATGAAGGGCAGTACGGTGGAGCTCTCGCCTTTGGCAATCTCAGGCAGCATCTCGATGATAGACACCTCACAGCCGAGGTTTGCAAGGTATTCGGCCGTCTCGGCGCCGACGAGGCCGCCGCCAATTACTGCCACCTTGCCAAAGGGCGCATGTCTGCCTGCGAGGACGTCCCATGCGGAGATTACGTTTGGCTCCCGGATGCCGGGGATGTCAAGCATGAGGTTCTTTGCTCCCGTGGAGATTATAACGTCATCGTAGGTGTTAAGCTCTTCGTCGGAGGGCTCTTCGCCCATCCGGACGGAGACGCCCAGGCGGGGCAGCTCTTCGGTGTAGAACCAGATGGAGCGGAGCATTTCATGCTTCCTGGGCGGCATGCAGGCGAGGTTAAGCTGCCCGCCCAGCTTGTATGTCTTCTCGTAGAGGGTAACGGTATGGCCCTTGAGGGCTGCCACGCGGGCGGCTTCAAGGCCGGCTATGCCGGCGCCCACTACCGCCACCTTCTTAGGTGCTGCGGTTTTGGAGATGGTGCGGCAGTATTCCTCGCCGTTCTCGGCGTTGAGCACGCACTGGCAGATGGTGCGCCCCAGAATGGCATCCGTGCAGCCCTTGTTGCAGCATATGCAGTGGCGCACGGGAAGGCCCGCTGCGGCCTTGTTGGGGAAATCAGGGTCGCAGATGAGCTCACGGGCGAGGCCTATGAGGTCTGCCTTGCCGGAAGACAGGATGGCCTCTGCGCTGGCCTCCGTCACTATGCGCCCTACGGTGCATACGGGGACGTATACGGCCTTGCGGATCTCTTCCGCACAGTAAACCGTGAAACCGTACGGGCGGGTTCCCATTACGGGTATGGTGTCATTCATGTTGCCGGTGTGGTTTGCCTGGGCTACATGGAACATGCTCACGCCTGCGGCCTGCAGGGACTGTGCTAGCTGTATGGCCTCTTCAAGGGGCAGGCCGCCGCGGCCGCGCATGGTGCCGTCCACGGGCGTTATAATGGGCAGCTTGTAGTCTATTGGCATGTTGGGAAGGGCTTCCCTGATGGCCTGCACAAGCTGCACCGCGAAGCGGGTACGCCCCTCAAGGGTGCCGCCGTATTCATCCGTACGCTTGTTGAGGACGGGTGAGCACAGGGAGCCCACGAGGCGGTCTCCGTGCACCTGGATAATGTCCACGCCTGCAGCCTGGGCACGCTTTGCGCAGGCAACCATGATCCCAATGATCTCCTGGAGCTGCGCCTCTGTGGCCTCGTTCACGAAGTGCTCCATGTCATGATGAAGCTTCGCATAGGCCTCGTTTGTGGCCGCCTCCGCCTCTTCCTTCTTGCCTTGGGCAAGAAGGGCCTGGCACTTCATTATGAGCTTTCCAACGCCGGCTGCGTCATATTCCGGATGGAAGAGCTGGATGCCAAGCTTGGCGCCGTATGTGTGGCAGGCATCCGCCAGGGCCTTGAATGAGGGTATCTGGTCGTCTGAGGCAAGCTTGGGGGTTGGGGATGCTGTGGCTATGGGAGCCACGTCTCCAAGTATTATATAGCCTGCGCCGCCCTCTGCTATGCGCTTGTAGAAGTTGAAGCTCTTCTCCCCTATGCTTCCGTCCTTTTCCTCGTATCCTGTAGTGAGCGGCGGGAACACCAC
>JAJPZC010000016.1 GCA_021204585.1 Clostridia bacterium | reverse complement strand
CTTAGGCGTCAATAGCAAGGCCGCGCCACCCCCTTTATATACGGCCCTTCAGGGCCTTCAAAATTGCGCTGTTTCAAATATAGTGCGGGTCCTTTTGTGAGTCCCGGATTACCTCTCCCGCCACCTGCGGCGCAGCAGAATGCAGGTGTACACGTACCAGATTATGAGCCCTGCAATCTCCAGAACCGGCAGGAAGGCGTACACGGGGCCTTCGTATATGTAGAACCAGTATACGGTGTCCAGGGACAATACGGAAAGGATTGTGAGGATAACGAAAAGGATTACGGAGCCAGCTCTGGAGCGTTTGCTGGCATACCACCATGCTATGCCGAAGACTATGTAGACTATGGCGGGGACTATGGCCTTCTCCCATCCGCCGGAGGAGAGATAGTATGATATCGCAATGAAGAACCACAGCATGACTGTTATGACGCCGCTGCCAAGCCAGGCCTTTTCCGCCTTGGAGTACGGTGCGGCCGACGCTCCGGGGTATGCGCCTTTAGTTCTGCCGCCGTTGCGGCGCATCCAGACTATGCAGAACGCAAGGTCCAGGATGAAGAACAGTCCACCCACTCCCAGTGCAATGGCAGGCATTATGATGTTCCCGTACGCCTCAAACAGGGTCTTGAGGCCTGTTATCTCAATGCTGGACTTGTAGCCGCCCAGGGCGGTTATGACACCGCAGACTAGACAGAAGAAGATAGTCTTCAGTGCAGACACTATAATGGTCACAACCGGCCACTTCATCAGGATGCATATGAGCTGGACTATGGACGGCACGAAGAATATGAGCCAGCCCACGAAGAGGTTTGTGCTGGGGAGCCAGTTGTTTGCATTGCTCTCAAATCCGTGCCTTCCCCAGTCTGCTATGAACAGGGCGAACACCAAGACATTGGCCGCAATGAGCACAATGAGCTCATTTCTCTTGCTGTGGTCTTTGCCTTTCATATGCCGCCTCTCCCTTTCATGATTTGCCGTCCTTCCGCAGGCATACGGTGCCCTTCTCTGGCAATACCACTATACAGCAGGAACGAAGGAAAAAGCAAGAACACATATGCCTGGAATGTTGCATTATATGCAGTTTGCTAAGCTGCAGGGCATAATATAAGGCCCTCCGGAACGGAAGGCCTTGGGGTTGTGTATTGGGATTTGTAGCTGGCATCAGGTGCGGATCTGGCCGTTGCCCGTGATGACGTACTTGTATGAGGTGAGCTCTCTAAGGCCCATGGGGCCGCGGGCGTGAAGCTTCTGCGTGGAGATGCCTATCTCGCAGCCCTGGCCGAAGACGCCTCCGTCCGTGAAGCGGGTTGAGGCGTTCCAGTATACAGCCGCACTGTCCACAGAGCGGGTAAAGAGGTTCCCGGCTTCGGGATCGTCGGTAACTATCGCGTCGCTATGGGATGTGGAATGGAGGGATATGTGGGCTATGGCCTCGCGGACTCCGTCTACGACCTTTACAGCCATCTTGTAATCCAGGAACTCGGTGTCAAAGTCTCCCTCCCCTGCCTGCACTGTGTAGTCACGGGCGCCGAGGATGGCCCAGGCGGCCTCGTCTAATTTGAAGGTTACGGGCTTGGAGCGGTTGGTGAGCTTGTCATAGAGCTTGGGCAGGAACTCAGCGGCTATGGCCTTGTCCACAAGGCACACTTCCATGGCGTTGCACACGGAAGGACGCTGGCACTTGGCGTTCTCTATTATAGTGAGTGCCATGTCCTGGTTGGCAGCCTTGTCCACGTACACGTGGCAGATGCCTGTTCCGGTCTGGATGCAGGGGACAGTTGCGCCCTTGAGGCAGGCGTCTATGAGACCCTTGCCGCCGCGGGGTATGAGAAGGTCTACGTAGCCGTTGGCCGTCATGAGAGCCGTGGATGAAGCCCTGGTGGTGTCTTCTATGAGGTTGATAGCGTTCTTTGTAATGCCAACCTTCTCAAGGCCCTTGCGCATAGCGATAACGAGGGCGTTGGCAGAGCGCCAGGCCTCCTTGCCTGTGCGCAGAACGGATACGTTGCCGCTCTTTAAGCACAGGGCCGCAGAGTCTGCGGTTACGTTGGGGCGGGACTCGTATATGATGGCAATGACCCCTAAGGGCACGGAGACTTTCTGAATGTGGATGCCGTTGGGACGGGTGAACTCCTCACGAACCTCTCCCACGGGGTCCGGCAGAGCCTCCGCCTCTCTGAGGCCTTCCGCTATGCCGTGTATGCGGCTTGCGGAGAGTGCCAGGCGGTCCATCATGACCTCCGAAAGCTTCCCCTTAGCATTCTCCATATCCACTGCATTGGCTTCAAGGATGGCATCCGTATCGGCCTCTATGGCGTCTGCCATGTTGAGAAGAGCTGCATTGCGCTGCTCTATGGAAAGGAGCGAGACTTCAGTCTTCGCCGCTTTTGCGTTCTCCAGTATCTCCTGTGTGGTCATAATGACATGCCCCCTGTCTTCGTTTTGGTATATAAGCGCCCTTTGCTCCTGCTGCAGGTGCCGCATGGATTGCGGTTTACTTCTTTGCGGCTATGAACCGGGTGCCGACCGGCTTTCCCTCCACTGCCTCGTACAGCTTCTCCGGGTATGCCCCGTTCATTATAATCATATCTATCCCGGCCTCGTTGCACATCTTGGCGGCCGTAATCTTGGATGCCATGCCGCCGGTCCCGAGGGCCGTGACGGTGCCGCCTGCCATATGCTCTATCTCGGAGATGTCCGTAACCTCTGTGAGGAGCTTTGCGTTGGGGTCCTTGTGAGGGTCTCCGGTGTACATGCCCTCTATGTCCGACAAAAGGATTACTAGGTCTGCTCCAATGTTGGTGGCCACAACGGCTGCAAGGGTGTCATTGTCTCCTACGGTGAGCTCCTTTGTGGAGACGGTGTCGTTCTCGTTGATGACAGGAATGACGCCCAGCTCTATGAGCTTTGAGATGGTGTTGGTGAAGTATGCCCTGCGGGCCTCGAACTTGATGTCCTCTGCGGTTATGAGGATCTGCGCTACGGTGTGGTTGTACTCTGCAAAGGCCCTGTCATAGGCGTACATGAGCTCCACCTGTCCTACCGCTGCCGCAGCCTGCTTGGTGGTGTCATCCGAAGGCCTGCCGGGGAGCCCCAGCTTGGAGACGCCCATGGCTATGGCGCCGGAAGACACGAATATTAGTTCGTGCCCGGCGTTTTTGATGTCTGAGAGCACCTTGCAGAGCTCTTCCACCCTCTTTATGTTGACCTTCCCGGTTCCGTGCGTGAGCGAGGACGTGCCCACCTTTACTACCAAGCGCATGATTACAAGTCCCTCGCCGGCCCTTATCTCATACCGGCGCCCATCCAAAACAAGGCGCCCCTGCGGCCGGCTTTCCATTACCTTATTATTATACCGCCTATTTGAGTTTAGTCAAACTAAACATGGCGCAAAGTGAGCGGAAAAAAGGCTTGAAAAAAGCGGGGCACTTTCATGTCCCGCTTATTCTTATATCAGTTTCCGCTGACGATTAAACAATGCCGTGAGCCATCATGGCGTCTGCAACCTTCATGAATCCGGCAATGTTAGCTCCCATCACGTAGTTGCCCTCGTAGCCGTACTCCTTGGCTGCGTTGTCCATGTTGTGGTAAATGTTTACCATTATGTTCTTGAGCTTAGCGTCAACTTCCTCAAATGTCCAGAAGATCCTCTGTGAGGACTGGGCCATCTCAAGTGCGGAGACGCCAACGCCGCCGGCGTTTGCAGCCTTTGCGGGGATGAATACGACGCCGGCCTTCTGGAATGCGTCGATTGCCTCAAGGGTTGAAGGCATGTTTGCGCCCTCGGAGACGTACTTTACGCCGTTGGCGATGAGAGCCTTAGCGGAGTCGAGGTCTATCTCGTTCTGGGTTGCGCAAGGAAGAGCGATGTCGCAAGGGATCTTCCAGATGCCCTTGCAGCCTTCTGTGTATGTTGCGGACTTTACGCGCTGAGCATACTCCTTGATCCTGCCCCTCTTGACTTCCTTGATGTCCTGGATGATGTCAAGCTTGATGCCTTCGGGATCATATACGAAGCCGTTGGAGTCATACATAGCGACTACGTTTGCGCCGAGGCTCTGAGCCTTCTGGCAAGCATAGATGGCAACGTTTCCGGAGCCGGAGATGATGACTGTCTTGCCCTGGAAAGAGTCTCCCCTCATCTTCAGAGCTTCCTCAGTGATGTATACAAGGCCGTAGCCTGTTGCTTCTGTTCTTGCAAGGGATCCGCCGTATGAGAGGCCGCGACCTGTAAGGACTCCTGTATGCTCATCACGGATTCTCTTGTACTGTCCGAAGAGGTATCCTATCTCTCTTCCGCCGACGC
>JAJPZC010000073.1 GCA_021204585.1 Clostridia bacterium | reverse complement strand
GTTTCCATGTACATGGTCACTGACAGCCGCCGCCTCATAACAGCCAACATGGACAGCATCTTGAAGCTTGCAGGCGCCAAGGAGCTCATCTTCATCCCCAACGCTGACGCCGCCCCTGAGAACTGCGTCACCAAAGTGCTGCACGTGGGCACCGTATACATCCCCATGGGAGACCTTGTTGACAAGGAGCAGGAGCTGGAGCGCCTCAGCACCGAACTGGACAAGGTGACAGCCGAGATAGCCCGTGCGGACGGGAAGCTTAACAACCAGGGCTTCATGAACAAGGCCCCCAAGAAGCTTGTGGACGCTGAGCGAGAGAAGCTGGACAAGTACATCGCCATGCGCGAGAAGATCCTCTCCCAGATCCGCTCCCTCGAGAAGCTCTGATCTCCACAGGCCCTTTGCCGGCCCGTATGCCGGCATATATGCCGGCCCCAAAACCCATCCTACATCAAAGCCAGCGCATACTACGCACAGGAATATATGGCAAACAACAACAGAAACAACACAAACAAGGCGGCAAGGGGAAGGAAGGTTCTTCTTGCCGTAACTGTTATAATGCTGGCCTCAATCACTGCTGCCGCAGCCAGCGGCTGCGAGGGCGGCGATTTTTCCCATAAGTACTTCGGCACGGGAGCCCATACCTGGACGGAGTGGGAGGTAACCATTGAGGCCACATGCGGCACGGAAGGCAGCAAGACGCGCACCTGCACCGTCTGCGGGCAGACCGAGACGGAGACCATACCCGCCACCGGCAGCCACACCTGGACAGACTGGGACATAACGCCTGCCACATGCGGCACGGACGGCAGTGAGACGCGCACCTGCACCGTCTGCGGACTGTCTGAGACCCAGACACTGAACGCCACCGGCAGCCATGTCTGGTCCGAATGGACCATAACCACAGAGGCCACCTGCGGCACGGACGGCAGCGAGACCCGCATATGCACTGTTTGCGGCGCCACACAGACTGAAACGATACCCGCCACGGGAGACCACGTGTACGGAGATGACGGCGTATGCATCATCTGCGGCTATGATCCCAATGCCGCATATCTTGGCCATGACCTCTACCAGGGCTCTGCGGATGAAGTCTCCACGGCAGACATCTCGTTCCATTTCTTTGACCTCGGCTCCAAATATACCGGAGACTGCATCCTCGTAAAGTGCGGCAATACGGAAGTGCTCATAGATGCCGGCTCCATGGCGGGCTGCGTAAGCACAATAGAGGCGTACATAGGCCAGTACTGCACGGACGGGGTGCTGGATTACGTTATAGCAACCCACGGGGACCAGGACCACATAGCGGCCTTCGTAGGAAACAAGAGCGGCAGCACGTACAACGGCCTGCTGTATGATGACGCCTTCCAAATCGGCACCATGATAATCCCTGCGCAGACTACCAAGACAACCGCCACCTATACCAACTTCATGGCAGGAGTGGAGCGCGTGGAGGCAGAAGGCACCGCTGTGTACACTGCGGCGCAATGCTATGACGAGACGGACGGCGCCAAGAGGCAGTATTATCTGGATGACGCCCAGACCATCTCAATGAACATCCTGTACAACTATTACTATTACAACACGCCTTCAGACGAGAACAACTGCTCTGTTGTGACTCTGTTCACACAGGAGACCTCAGACGGCAACAGGAACTTCCTGTTCACCGGAGACCTGGAGAAAGAGGGCGAGGCGGAGATGGTATCGTATTACAAGAACGTCCCCGCAGCATACCAGACTGCGTACAACATCCTGCCGCAGGGCGTGGACCTGTACAAGGCAGGCCATCATGGCAGCTATACCGCAAGCTCCGCAACGCTTATGGACGCCGTCCAGCCCAAGAACGTAGCCATATACTGCTGCTGCGGGACCGTGGAGTACACCAAGAACAATCTCAACACATTCCCCGCACAGGCTGCGCTGGACAACATAGCACCGTATACGGACAACATTTTCATACCAACCATTGCCACAGGCCTTCCGGAGTATGATGCGGAGACGGACCAGTTTGCCTCCAAGTCCTTTGAAGGCTATGAGCTTCTGAACGGCAACATAATCTTCTATACGGTGAACGGCACGCTGAAGCTCTATTGCTCCAACAGCTACACAAAGCTCAAGGACACGGACTGGTTCCAGACGTACAGAACATGGAATGCGTAAGCGTGTTTTTGTGCAGAATGACAACGTTTGGCGGGGATGAAATTTGCCTGCTGGAGGCGTCATTCATTTGACTTTTTCGGCCCGGAAAGCTAAAATACGGGCTGTTAAAACTTGATACGTACGATACAAACAGGGTACTGCCTGCGGTTACAATACACTACATGCAGCGCCCTTTTATATTGGCGAGACGGGGTGCTGCACGGCGCCCTTTTTTCTTGGGCGCGGAACATACGGACATACAGAGGTGCAAGTATTATGGAAGAAGAAATGAACGGGACGGCGCCGGAAGAAGGAATGGAGCCTGTGACGGAGGGCAACGCCAACAGGTTTCTGGCCACGGAGAAGCTTGGCAAGCTTATGGTCAAGTTCTCCATCCCGTGCATCATATCGCTGCTTGTAGGCGCCCTTTACAATATCGTAGACCAGATCTTCATAGGCAACGCAGACTATCTCGGCACGGCCGGAAACACAGCCAACTCGCTTGTGTTCCCGCTCACCGTAGTGGCCCTGGCCATTGCCACCATGATAGGAGACGGCTGCTGCACCTTCGTAAGCATAAGCTTAGGGAGCAACAAGCCTGAGGACGCCCACAGAAACATAGCCAACTCCGTCATCCTTGTGGTCATCATAGGCGTCATCCTCATGGCCCTGTACCTGCTCATACCCAACGCCCTTTTGAGCCTCTTCGGCGCAAATCCGGATGCGGAGTCATATCCCCTGGCACAGGAGTACCTGTTCTGGATAGCCATAGGCATCCCGTTCTACATGTTCGGGCAGGCCATGAACCCCATAATCCGTTCGGACGGCAGCCCCAGGTACGCCATGATAACCCTCGTGGCAGGCGCCGTCATCAACGTCGTATTAGACTACGTCTTCATATATCCCCTCCAGCTGGGCATGATGGGCGCAGCGCTTGCAACCATCATTGGCCAGATAGTAGCAGCCATTTTAGGGCTCATATATCTCTTCCGCATGAGGGCCGTAAAGCTCCATAAGAGCAGCTTCAAGCCCGCCGGACGCACCATCAGGCACTCTCTCGTCATGGGCATCCCCAGCTTCCTTGTGCAGGTATCCGTTGTCTTCTCCATGATGGCTGTCCTCCAGGTGTGCAACATCTGCGGGCAGGCGGATGAAGTGTACGGCCAGGCCGGCTACACGGACATCCCGCAGGCCGTCGTGGGAATAGTGATGAAGTACTTCCAGATAGTCATCTCGGTCGCCGTAGGCATCTCGGCAGGCTGCATACCCATAGTAGGCTACAACATAGGCGCCGGGCGCAAGGACAGGGCCAAGAAGCTCCTCTTCATGATGATAGCCACAGAGGCGGTGGTGGGGGCCATCTTCACGCTTCTCTTCGAACTGTTGCCATCGCAGCTCCTTGCGGTCTTCGGCGCCGGAACCACTCTGGACCCGGCCGTAACGGACCTTCTGGATTACCAGGCCCAGTACCAGTCCTTTGGCAAGCACTGCATCCAGTGGTTCATGGCCTTCACCATCTTCGCATGTGTCAACAAGGGCGTAATCATATACCTTCAGGCCCTCGGCCGCTCATGGCTTTCCACAATCGTATCCCTCGTGCGTGAGATCCTGTTTGGCGTGGGCGGCGTCCTTCTTCTCGCCTTCCCCATGAACCTTGGCCTTGCCGCAGTCTTCTACTTCATGCCCATAGCAGACGGCCTCACCGTCATCGTAGCCGCCGTCCTAGTCGTATACGTCACCAAAGCGCTCTCCAGAAAGCACTCAGACCATTTCCCCATTCCGGACGGCACCAGCGGGACGGAGACTGAGACAGAGCCTGAGACTGAGCCTGTGCCCGAAGAGCAGTCCTGACGCCCCGGACCCGGCCCGGGCCGGCTTTTAAGCGGCCGGACTGGAATTTGCCTTTCCACTTCAGAGGGCAAATTTTGCCTCAAAATCCCGGGAAGAATTGTTTGACTTTAAAAAAGCCGTTTGGTATACTTTAAAAGCTTTCAGGAGCAAATAAGAGCTTAGGCACAGCAGGGAGGTGAACAGATTATGCCGACATCCATCAAAGTGGGTGAGAACGAGTCCGTAGAGAACGCACTCCGCCGCTTCAAGAGAAAGGTGTCCCGTGACGGAATCCTTGCTGACATGCGCAAGAAGGAGTTCTACGAGTCCCCTGCAGTAAAGCGCCGCAAGAAGGCAGAGGCTGCCAGAAAGCGCATCCGCAACTAACAGATACCAAGACCGTTCCACATCCGGAGCGGTTTTTTGTATCTGGAAGCACAAATACTTTTGATGCCGATGATTTAGCCTTTAGTATATTGGATGGGTGCATATCAGGTGTACTGGAGGTTGCGGGACATTAATTTCAAAAATCTATGATCTCTTATCAGATGTTAATACGATTCTAAAAGCATTTAAGAAAAAGAGTGCATAGCGCGAACTGTATAAGGATGATTCATGGGAATAATGCAATATGAACAAAGAAAATAATAAAAACGAAGCATTACGAATTGTGTCCTATGGAAGGTCCCTGATTATATATGTAGTGGTGCTTCTAATCTATCTAATATTTGCCATCATCATATCGTGCGATATATTTGTAAAGGGATATATTGAAGATGATAACCCTGTAGTACCCTTATAGCAACAATTGTTGTAATATTCATTGCGATTATATTGCTGTTTAGAAAGCTTCTCATGGTTGTTAGGTTAAATGTCGCAGGGCTTAGAGCAACCTTGCTTGGAATATTAGCTCCGTATGAAATTAAGTGGGATGAGATAAAAGAACTAAGATATCATAAAGCAATGTTCCCCTTGATTCTTGTTTCGAATAAGTTTAGTTTCGGGAATAAGAATATTAACAGAATCATATTCTTTAATAACAAAGTTATAGTCCTTCCCCTAAGAAAAGATGTATATGAATTCATCATATCTCACACTGACAAACCAATTGTGGATTTACCAGATGACGCCATCCAAAAGATGTATAGCAAGAAGTAAAACGGAAGCCATCCCGGCAGCGGGGTGGCTTCTTTGCAGTGCAAAATTTTAATCCGCAGGGTCCAAATCAAGTTCAAATTGGGTTCAAATACGGCGGTCAAAGGAATGACAATTCCTGCCCTCTTTGGTATAATGGAATGGTATGAGGGAGAGTATGCGCTCCAGGCGGCCGGAAGGAAAGTTTGGCGCATATGTCAAGGGGTATGTGGGCTGCAGGAGCCCGGAAGAGAGAAGGGAAGATGCGCCGGAGAAATTTCTTTTGGAAAATTCCGGGGAAATTTGGTGAGACGTGTTTAAAGAGCCTTCAAAGCGGGTATAATCATTAGTGCAGGGCCCGGTAAGGGCCGTATGGAAGACGTATGGACAAGCTGTTGGACAGACTTAATGAGGAACAGATAAAGCCGGTAATGGACACGGAAGGAGCGGTGCTGGTGCTTGCGGGAGCGGGCAGCGGCAAGACAAGAGTGCTCACGTCCAGGGCCGCATACATACTCCGGGAAGGGAAGGCGGACCTCTCGGAGATCCTTTGCATTACCTTTACGAACAAGGCCGCCGCTGAGATGCGCGAGAGGCTGGAAAAGCTTCTGGGGCGCAATTTCAATTGGAATGAGTCGCGCTGGATATGCACCATACACTCCATGTGCGTGAAGATCTTAAGGGACTTTGCGGAAGAGGCCGGGGTGAAGCGCAACTTCTCCATATACAGCGAAACGGAGAGGGCCAGCGTCATAAAGAAGTCCGTGAAGGAGCACGGGGGCAGGGACGAGGACAGGCTCTTGAAGGATGTCAAGTTCCACATCCCCAACGCCAAGATGCTGGGCCTGGAGCCGGACCAGTACTCTGTGAAGTACGCAGCGCTCAGGAACATAGACGAGATAACGGACGTGTATGAGAGGTACTGCAGGCACCTTGAGGAGAACAATGCCTTAGACTTCGATGACCTTCTCATGCGCACAAGGAAGCTTCTAAGGTCCAGCCCGGACGTGAGGGAGTACCTTTCGGACAAGTTCAAATACATAATGGTGGACGAGTTCCAGGACACCAATGCGGTGCAGTATGACATCATCAAGATGCTCTCATGCGTTCACGGCAACATATTCGCAGTGGGCGACGATGACCAGTCCATATACGGCTGGCGGGGCGCCGAGATAAAGAACATACTGTCCTTCGACAAGGACTTCCCCAAGGCCAAGATATACATGCTGGAGCGCAACTACCGCTCCACGGGCAACATCTTGAACCTTGCCAACGTCATAATACAGCACAACTCCAGCCGCCACGGCAAGAAGCTCTGGACGGAGGCCGGGGCCGGCACCAGGCCGGTCTACTTTGAGGCCGATGAGGAAGTGGGCGAAGCCCTCTTCACCTGCCGCGAGATCCAGAAGATTGTGAATAACGGCGGCAAGTACTCGGACTGCGCCGTCCTCATGCGCATAAACGCATTGACGCGCGCATATGAGCAGGAGTTCACCAAGTACGGCATACCGTACAAGGTGTTCGGCGGCTTCAAGTTCTTTGAAAGGCGCGAGATAAAGGACATCCTGGCATACTTCCAGATTATTGCCAACCCCTTTGACAACGAGGCCTTTGAGCGCATCATAAACGTGCCCAGGAGGGGCATAGGGAACAAGACCCTTGAGATAATGAGGGAGTACACCGTCGAGACGGGACTCTCCATGTATGACGCCGCATCCGACAGCGACCGCCTGCAGCTTCCCGCCGCTACGCGCAAGAAACTGAAGGACTTCTCCTCCATGATAAGGAACTTCGTAATAGCCTCGCTTGAGCTGCCTGTCAATGCGCTGGCGCGCGAAATAATGTCCGTCACGAACCTCAAGACGGCATACGATGACCACACGGACGAGGGTGAGGCAAAGCTTGCCAACCTCAACGAATTCCTTGCCTCCGTGGATGACTATTCCCGCTTGAACCCCGGCGCCACCCTGGACGAGTACCTCACGCAGGTGACCCTCTCCACGGACACGGACGAGATGGATGACTCAGATTACGTAACCCTTGCCACCATCCATGCCGTCAAGGGCCTTGAGTTCGGCACCGTCTTCATCTGCGGCCTAGAGGACGGCATCTTCCCCACATCCAGAGTCATGAACGGCGAAGGGGACATAGAGGAGGAGCGCAGACTCATGTACGTGGCCATAACCCGTGCGAAGGACAACCTCTATTTCACCCGCTCCCGCTCCAGATACATCTATGGCCACAGGGAGCAGACCGTGGCATCCACGTTCGTAAAGGACCTCGCCACAGACCTCGGCCTCTTCATGCGCCACGGCTGCTACGTGCAGGGCGGCTTCGGCTACACCAGCAGCGACCCCAGCGGCAACCAGTACGGCGGCCCGTACAGCCTCAACAACGGCAGCCAGTACGGCTCCGGATACGGCTCCGGCTCCTACGGCGGGAGCTCATACGGCGGGAGCTCATACGGCAGCTCATATGGCTCAAACAGCGGCTCATACGGGGGCTCATACGGCGGTTCATCCCGCAGGGATGACTCATACGGCGGCTCCAGATCCGGCAGTTCATACAGCTCCGGAAGCCAGTACGGTTCCGGGAGCACATACGGCGGCTTTTCCAATGCGGGCGGGTCCAGCGGGCCTTCGGACAAGACATATGCCGCGGCCAAGGCCAAGGCCAAGACCGCAGCAGGCTCTGAAGACACCGGAGGGGCCAAGACATACTATGCGGGCATGAAGGTGTCCCATCCCAAGTTCGGCGTGGGGACGGTTGTGTCCGTGAAGGGCAACTCGCTCTACGTGGCCTTCGGGCAGCAGGGCGTGAAGGAGCTCTCCACGCAGCTTGCGCCGCTTACCATCCTCAAGCAGTAAAACGGCCCTTATGTGCGTTTAAACGCGCATAACCCAGGACTTTTGCATACAGATACAGACATACGGCCGCCTAAGTTTTAAGGGCGGGCAGGTGAGTTTATGGACAGAATGAGAGAACTTATAGACACTCTAAACAGGTGGGCGTACGAGTACTACGTGCTGGACAATCCCTCTGTGGAGGACAGGGAGTATGACAGGCTCTATGATGAGCTTGTACAGCTGGAGCAGGATGCAGGATACAGGGAGCCGGACAGCCCCACGAGGCGCGTGGGCGGGGAGCCCTTGAAGAACTTTGTAAAGCACCAGCACATAAACCGCCTGTACAGCCTGGACAAGGCGGTGACGTATGACGAACTGGACGCCTTCTTTACGAGGATAGGAAAGATTGTGCCGGAGCCGGAATATACCGTGGAGTACAAGTTCGACGGCCTCACCATGTGCCTCACGTACGAGAACGGCATCTTTGTCAGGGCCACCACAAGAGGCAACGGCGTGGAGGGAGAGGACGTCACCAGGCAGTGCCTCACCATAAAGACCTTCCCGCTCACCATAGACTACCCCGGCACCATAGAGGTGCAGGGCGAGGCGGTCATACCGTTAAGCACCCTTGCACGCTACAACGAGACTGCGAAGGAGCCTTTGAAGAACGCCCGCAACGCAGCGGCCGGCGCTATCCGCAACCTGGACCCCAAGGTCACTGCGGAGCGCCATCCTGAGATACTCTTCTACAACATCAACTATCTCTCCGAAGGCGAGGTCATGTCCCAGACGGAGCAGATGGACTTTCTTAAGGCCAACGGCTTCAAGGTGTACCCGTTCCTTCGTGTCTGCAGGACGCCGGATGACGTCAAGGGCGCCATTGAAGAGATAGAGGTCCAGAGACGCAAGATAGACATCTTGACGGACGGGGCCGTCGTGAAGCTCAACAACGCAGAGTACCGCGGACGGATAGGCTACACGGACAAGTTTCCAAAGTGGGCTGTGGCGTACAAGTTCGAGGCCGAGGAGGTGGAGACCACCGTCCGGGACGTAATATGGCAGGTGGGAAGGACAGGCAAGCTCACCCCGCTTGCCATTGTAGACCCTGTGGACCTTGCGGGCGCCACCGTCCAGCGTGCCACGCTCAACAACTACGGAGACCTGCAGAAGAAGGACATCAAGGTAGGGAGCAAGGTTCTCATCCGCCGCTCAAATGAGGTCATACCTGAGATCCTCAGGGCCACGGAGCACGTGGAAGGGAGCATAGACGTTAAAAAACCCACGGAGTGCCCGTACTGCGGCAGCCCCGTGTACGAGAACGGAGCCAACATATTCTGCCCCAACAAGTACTGCCGCCCCAGAGTCATACAGAAGGTGGCTCATTTCGCCTCCAAGGGCGCAATGAACATAGACGGCGTCTCAGAGATGACGGCCGCAAGCTTCTATGACTGCTTAGGCCTCAGGGAGTGCTCAGACCTTTACACGTACACTCCCATGGATCTTCTCTGCGTGGACGGCTTCAAGGACAAGAAGATATTCAACACTCTGTCGGCCATAGAAAACAGCAAGAACACCACATTAGACCGCTTCATATATGCCCTCGGCATAGGCGGCATAGGAAAGGTTGGCGCAAGGGACCTCTCGCGCGCCTTTGCGGACATGGACGCCCTCTCCAAGGCCACAGCGGAGCAGCTGGTCTCCATGGAGAACATAGGAGACATCACGGCCTCACAGATAGTGTCCTGGTTTGCCTCTGAGGACAACAAGGCGGAGCTTGCACGCCTCAAGGCCGCAGGCATAGACCCAAAGCGCACCGTAAAGGTAACCGCAGGGGCGTTCAGCGGGCAGTATGTCGTAATCACGGGGACGCTCACAAGCTACAAGCGAAGCGAGGCGCAGAAGCTGATAGAGTCCATGGGCGGCGAGTGCCAGTCTGCCGTAACCGGCAAGACAACACTGGTCATTGCCGGCGAGGCCGCAGGCTCCAAGCTTGCCAAGGCCAAGGCCTTAGGGCTTCGCATCATAGACGAGGCCGAGTTCCTCTCCATAATAAACGGCGGGGACTCAACGGACTCAGACGGGGCAGATGACGCCGCAGACGAGGCGGCTGAGGACACGGACATGGAGTAACTGGGCCGCTTTAAGCGGCTCATATGAGCCCTCAGTGGCTTATTGGTCCCCTGGATGCGCCTCCCCGGAAGGTGCCGGGGCGGGCGGAAAACGGGCACAGAATGGTTTAGAATGAAGGGGAGACCCCTTGCGAAAGGACGGGGGGATATTGTATAATGACAGGGATCCGGAGGATGCGATTGTAATGGCGAAGCAGGCAAAGAAAGCAAAGACGGTAGAGACTATTGAGATAGACGGGGAGCTTTTGAACTTCGTGAACTATGCGGTGTACTACTGCAGGATTCCGCTGTTCACTTCATTCAAGATATTCAACAGGGCCTCTGAGGCCGCCACAAACCTTGTGGTGAAGATTACGGGTTCAACGGGGCTCATCATTCCGCGGGACATTAACATTGAGGAGATCCCGGCGGAGAGCTCCATGGAGGTTGCCCCGCAGAACATACTTAACCCCAAGTACCTTGCGGACAGGGATGAGCCGGAGGCGTGCGACGTCTCCGTGCAGGTCATAATGGGCAAGGCCGAGGTGTGCAACATAACGGCAACGGTGCAGGTTCTTCCTATGGACTTCTGGGGCGGCGCAGAGGACAACGCAGAGCTTCTCTCCTGTTTCGTGAGGCCCAGGATGGCGGACTGCCAGAAGATACTGGCAGAGGCCGGCATGACCTTAAGCACATGGGGCTATTCCAAGGAGTTCAGCGGATATGCGGGCAATGACAAGACGGCCATACGCTCCGCAATGGCGTCCATATTCGCAGCGGTGCGCAAGCAGAACATAGAGCGCCAGCCGCAGCAGGACATGACTGCGCCATTCCCGGCAGGCGGGATAGCTACGCTTATGGAGACCAAGAAGGCCACGCCTATGGAGATGGCCATCTTCGTTGCAAGCTGCCTGGAGGCGGCAAAGCTCAATCCCGTGATACTGTTCGGCAAGGAAAAGGTTGCCGTGGGCGTGTGGCTGTACGGAAGCTGCTTCTCATCATCCACAGAGGATGACATGAGCATAGTGGAGAAGTATATCGCAGCGGGCGTGAACAACCTCGCGATATTCGACGTGGAGGACGTCTTCCAGTACAAGAAGGCGGCGTATGACCTCGCAGAGTCCCACTTCGCAGACAAGCTTAAAGGAAAGGGATATGACCTCCTGCTGGACGTGAAACGCTGCCGCATAGGCGGCTTCTTCCCGCTGCCGCTCAAGATAAAGACGTCCGCAGGGTATGAGCTTTTAAAGGACACGGACTCATCATACGACGAGAAGCCCGCGGAGATAATAGACGCCTCAAGGTTCGAGTATGACAAGACGGTCACGAGGGACACAAACTGGGCCCGCAGGCTTCTGGATCTTACGCAGAAGAACAACCTTCTCAACTTCAGATACAAAAAGGACTGCATCCACGTAAGATGCGCAGATTTAGACTCTTTCTTTAAGCGCATAGATGAAAAGGGCCGCTTTACGCTTCTGCCTACGGACGGACTCGTGCAGGACACCTTCTTCGATACGGGGAAGAGCCTCAAAAAGTCTGCGGAGCTCATAGACATAGAGATGAATGACTCCAGGATGCGCACCTTCCAGACGGCCGCGGACATACAGGAGGCGGCGGGGTCGCTCATCAGGAAGAACAAGTCGGCGGAGGAAGAGGCAGGGTGCAGCACGCTGTACATAGCAAGCGGCTTTTTAAAGTGGAAGTATGACTCGGACAAGGAGTTCAAGTACGCCCCGCTTGCGCTCACGCAGGCCAGCCTCATACGCACCAAGGCGCAGGGCGTGCAGCTCATCGCAGGCTCCGGATGCGAAGTGAACACTACACTGCTGGAATTCCTCAAGCAGGAGTTCGGCGTGGACGTGAGGGGAGTGGAAGGCAGGGGCCTCTCTCCCAAAGAGATAGCGGCCGTGTTCAGGGCCAAGACCGTGGACATGAAGGGCTGGATGGTGTATGAGGACGTGTATATCGCCCAGTTCACCTTCGCCAGATACGCCATGTGGGCGGACGTGAAGTACAATATGGATGAGTTCGGCAAGAATGAGCTCATCTCCAGCCTCATTTCCAACGCCAACAATCTTACGAACAACAAGCTGGTGTCCGTCTCGGAGGATGAGTCGGACCCCTGCGAAGTGCTCACGCCCCTGCCCAGTGACAGCACCCAGTTCTCAGCCGTTGCGGAGGCGGACAAGGGCACCACGTTCGTTCTTCACGGCCCTCCGGGAACCGGCAAGAGCCAGACCATAACCAACATGATCGCCAACTCTCTGGCCCACGGAAAGCGTGTCCTGTTCGTTGCGGAAAAGCAGGCCGCCCTGCAGGTAGTAAAGAAGCGTCTGCAGGACATAGGGATAGGAGACTTCTGCCTGGAGCTTCATTCCGGCAAGAGCGCAGACAAGGGCGAGATAGTAAAGAATATAGAGAACACGCTGCTACTTACAGCGCAGCCTGCGGATGACCAGTTTGCCGCCAAGGGCGAAGAGATCGTGCGTGTGAGGGACTCCCTCAAGGCTCCTTTGGACGCACTGCACAAGAAGAGGGGGCTGGGCGTGTCCGTGTATGAGGGCATCATCCTGTACATGGAGAACAAGAACGCCCCGGAGCTTGTAAACATAGAGAGCACCTTCTATGACTCCCTCACCGCCAAGAAGCTTGCAGATTATGAAGGCATGCTCATGGATGCCCAGGCGGCCGCAAAGGAGTGCGGCGGCATATACCGCTCACCCTTCTCGGACGTGAACATCACGGAGTGCAACGCCGGCGTCAAGATGGCCGTCACCTGCGCCGCCGAAGTGCTTTTGGCAGAGCTCAAGCACCTCAAGAACTATACCGGCCTGTTCCTTGAGACATTCAACCAGAAGATTAACACCTTCACGTACAAGAAGCTGGACGCCTTAGTAGAGATAGCCCGGACCCTCCGTGACGGGGACCTTTCCGTCTTCTACACATGCGATGAAGAGGCCTTCTACAAGTTCTTCAACGGCAGTCTCAAGTATGACATTGAGACGGAGAAGTGGCTCAAGAACTTCAGGGACCTGCCTTCGCTTGTGAACGACCCGGACGAGATAGAGAAGGAGATAGACAACTGGGGAGAAAACCACAGGGCCTCAAAGATGCTCAAGAAGAACCTGGACCGCATCCCCAAGCAGCTTTCCGGCGCATACCTCAAGGAAGAGGACGAGGTGGAGTGGCTGCGCCATGCCTGCGAGATAGACAAGGCCCGCACCCGCATGCTCACCAACACGGTTCTCTCCCGCAACTTTACAGGCCTTCTGGGCGGCATAAACGACAAGAAGCGCAATGACTTCATGCGCCCCCTGCGCCGCTTCCATGACCTCTGCGGGCAGGTCTTCATGGACTACAACGCAGACTCCTTCAACAGCGTATGCATACAGACCGCAGACGGCACCATAAAGCCTCTTCTGGACGGCTTCATATCCGCCGCAGCTTCCTTCAGAAAGTCCGCCGAGGCCTATATGGACATCATACAGGCAGACAAGAGACAGACCCTCGATGAGGACATCTTCGATTACTACTCCAGAAAGTGCACGTCCCTTCTGGACAACATAGACATGCTTCCCGCATGGTGCGGCTACCGCAGCGCGGCAAAGAAGATGAACGATTCCGGCCTCACCTTCATGACGGACGCCATGGAGAGCGGCCGCGTATCCGGAGACCAGATCTTAGGCTCCTTCCGCAAGAACGTATACCGCAACTTCATCCGTGCCAACATAATCTCGGACGACGTCCTCTCGCAGTTCTCCGCAAACGTGCTGGACGAGAATGCCGCAACCTTCTCAAGGCTTCTTGAGGAGTTCACGGCATTGACCCGCAACTATATCCGCTGCACGCTTATATCCCGCCTTCCCAACGACACCACGGACGGGCCGCTGGCTCTGGACCTCATGTCCTTCAGAAGGCGCACCAAGAACCTCAAGACGTTCAACCTCCGCACCCTCTTCACCGAGTGCGGGGAGCTTATGAAGGTGGTTGCGCCCTGCATGCTGATGAGCCCCATAACCGTCTCACAGTACCTTCCTGCAGATGCAAACCTCTTCGACGTGGTAATCTTCGACGAGGCCTCCCAGATACCCACATGCGAGGCAGTGCCTTCCCTTGCGCGCGCAAAGAGTGCAGTAATAGTGGGAGATCCCAACCAGATGCCGCCCACTTCGTTCTTTATGAGCGGGGCGCAGGACGAGGAGCACCCGGAGGCAGAGGATCTCGATTCCGTCCTGGACGACTGCCTTGCCCTCGGCATCCCCCAGAAGCACCTCATCTGGCATTACCGCTCCAAGCACGAGTCCCTCATTGCCTTCTCCAACATCCAGTATTACTCCTCAAAGCTTTGCACCTTCCCGTCTCCGGACGCCCTGGACAGCAAGGTAAAGCTCCGCTACATAGAGAACGGCGTATATGACAGGGGCAACACGAAGTGCAACAAGAAGGAGGCGGAGGCCCTCACGGAAGAGGTTATCCGCCGCCTCAAGGACGAACGCTTAAAGCGCTCCTCCATTGGCATTGTAACCTTCTCTACGCCCCAGCAGATCTATATAGAGAAGATGCTCTCAAGGCGCATAGCGGCCGAAGGCCTCGAAGAGGCTGCGTATGAGCGCGATGAGCCGCTGTTCATAAAGAACCTCGAGAATGTGCAGGGCGATGAGCGTGACGTCATCATGTTCTCCATCTGCTACGGCCCCGATTCCAACGGCAGAGTGTCCTTAAACTTCGGCCCCCTCAACCAGTACGGCGGATGGCGCCGCCTGAACGTTGCCGTATCCCGTGCCCGCGAGGAGATGGTGGTCTTCTCATCCATGCGCTACTCGCACATAGACATGTCCAGGACTGCCTCCCGCGGCGTTGCCGGCCTCAAGGCATTCCTTGAGTTCGCAGAAAAGGGCCGCACAAGCATCTCATTAAAGTCCGACCAGATGATAATCAACCGCCAGGGCATAGGCAAGTACATCGCCGAAGAGCTCTCCGGCTACGGCTATGACTGCCGCTGCGACGTGGGCGTCTCTGA
Source organism: Clostridia bacterium (assembly GCA_021204585.1). Lineage (GTDB taxonomy): Bacteria > Bacillota > Clostridia > Christensenellales > Borkfalkiaceae > Coproplasma. Next base: position 2,642 of record JAJPZC010000073.1, on the reverse strand, counting down.
CTTCAAGATTGACGTGGCAGTGGTTGACCCGGACAACAAGCACAACTTCATCCTCGCAGTCCTCTGCGACGGCACCACCCAGTTCTCCGTCAAGGACCGCTCCGTGATGCAGGTCCAGACCCTGAAGCGCAACAACTGGAACGTAATACGCCTCTACACCATCAACTTCTACAACAATCCCAAGCGAGAGATCAAAAAGATCAAGGACTTCCTGGACAAGCTCACCGGCCGGGGCAAGGACGTATCCTCATCCGGCTTCGCAAAGCCCTACAAGACGGCAAAGCTTGACGTAAAGGCAGTGGACCCCAACTACATCCTAAGCTCCGACAACGACGCAGACGTCATAAAGACCATCAAGGCCATAGTCTCCGCCGAGGAGCCAATCTCCACGCAGTTCCTTTTAAAGCGCATCCTGGCCGTATACGGCATACCCCGCCTGAACCTCAAGCTTGAGGCAAAGCTCAAGTCCCTCATATCCGGCTGCGGCTTCCTCACCGTGGACATGTGCGGCAACACCTACTACTACAAGTCCAACAAGATCTTCCTGTTTGACCGCTACCGCGTCGAGGACGGCACCACCGGCCGCTCCCAGGACACCGACTTCACTCCGTTCGACGTCATCTCCGCCGTCCGGGGCGTGCTTCTCTGCAAGGTGAGCATGTACATGGATGAACTCGTGCCCATAGTTCTAAAGGAGCTCAAGGTGCCCCGCCAGACGGACAAGCTTGTCTCTTTCGTCCAGGCCTGCATAGACGAGGGCGTAAAGCGCAGCCTTTTCATCCGCTCTATCTCGGACCGCATCTCCCTGAGCTAAAACACCTCGTTTCGCACATATATATGCCCATTTTTTAATCCTGCTCCCACAGCGCCTTGCAACCTTCCCAGGGCCCGACATAAAGAATTGCAATGTCACATGGACTTATTGCAATATATAAAACGGGACCGCAATGCTATAATTATGGGTAATAAAAAGCCGGGCGAAATACTGGTTTCTAAACATGACATTTTTCTAACACTATAGACATTTTCCTACGGAAAAAGGGAAGGAGGGGATTGCTCTCCTTCTCTTTTTGCCATCCGGACAAAAAACCGTTGACAGTCAGAGCACTGCATACGAAAAGAGAGAGGCAATTCCGCAGCTTCTCTCTTTTTCCAACATATGGCTATACACTCTATATTGGATAATGATATTATGGAAGATAATATACTTTTGTTTTGCCCTGGATTTCCGATCTTAATAGTCCACGGTCAACCATCTGTTCAAGTGTAAGATAGGCCGGTTGAGATTTTGTCTCAAACAGAGTTGCTGCCTCATTTTTTGTAATCTGAGGATTGTTCTGCAGAAAGGTATAGACGGCATCAAATCTTGCTTGTACTTTAGCTGTTACCTTCTTATCGGTTGACTGTTGAGCAGAAGTCTGACCTGTTGATGTGTTGTGTGACTCTTGCTTTGCTGTATCGTTAATCCCATAGTATCTCTGATTGGGGAGGATTAAGGTGCACATGCCGTCAGGCAAAGAGTATTCGGGCTGCTTGTTGCAGTTCTTGTATGCTTCGTATATTTTCGGGATACCATAACCAAATGCTTCTATGTAGCCGAGTCTATGGAATAAGGCACACAGGCGGGGATTGCGTGGATTGGATGCGCCAGTTTTCATATTCTCAGGAGTAGTTCCATGCACCAGTCCGCCAAAAGATGATATCTCAAGTCTGTCATCAAACATTTTTACGAATGTGCTTGCTGATACTGTGTAATCCCGGTGTATTAATGCGTTGAGAATTCCTTCCCGTATAACCTTAGGCGGGTAATCATAACAATCAGTCCTGAAGATTTTACCAATCTGAAGGCCATTTTCATTATACATGTCAATAAGGTTGATAGTGTTTTCAATCTGATCAAACAATGATCCGGAGAATTCTTTGCTGTTTTTCACTTCCATATGCTCTGTTCCCTTAAATATGGAGCACTTCACTGAAAACTCGCACTGATCCGAGAGGAGGTATGCAAGATTTGTGTATATTCCTGTGTCCATATTAATAAGGCCTAGAGTTCTCTTGTTGTTATCACGGAAGCTGATTTCTTTCTCGGCGAAGATTTTTTCAGCAGTGTTGAATGTTAAATTTGCATATGGAGATTGTCTGTCCTCATATGGCTCTTTTTTCGCTTTATCAAACAAGTATCGTATTTCGTCTTCCTGGGCCTGAACCTTTGAAGTGCCAACCCTAATGAATACACCAGATGGCTTAATTCCTTTCTCACCGATGTAATAGGGGGTATTTTTTCCTGGAGTAACATTTACAATTACAACATGTTTGCCTTCCATGACGTCACTTGATACTCGAACAAACAAGCCGCAATCTGGCCTGATTGAGCGCCGTATTGACGATGTTAATCTAAGCTGGGTATCATCTGGATTATCACATCCAACAACAACTCCGTTCTTATCTATCCCAACAAATATTGTGCCGCCGTCCGTGTTAAGAAAAGCAACAACTTCTTCCTTAATTTCATCTGTATACATCTGTTTGTATTCAACTTTGTCAGACTCAAACATATGAGATACCTCTTATAATCTTTTCATAAATTATAAACTATCTCATATAAAAAGTCAACATATAATTATTATATAAATATATGAGAT
>JAJPZC010000078.1 GCA_021204585.1 Clostridia bacterium | reverse complement strand
AAAGGCTTTCACAAAACTTTCACAAAGTATTTTTCCAAAACCTATTGCAATTCGTGAACGGATAGTATACACTAAGACCACAACAAGGGCGTTTGCGACATAAATCGTTCTACATAAAGCAGCCGGGCGCTGCGCCGAAGCATTCAGGTGACAGGCGGCAGGACCCGATGACTTAAGTAAAGCAGTTTATTCATATGATGCCGTGCCTTTAACAGGTGCATGCCAGCGGCGGGTATGTGCCCTGTATGCGGTGCATGGGCCGGCATCTGCATGCGTCCTCTGTGAGTAAATCACGGAGGCTTTTTGTTATATGAACGAAGAGGCCATACGGGAAGTGGAGCAGGAGATAGGGTACGAGTTTGAGGACAAGTGCCTTCTTGTCCAGGCGTTTACAAGGAAGAGCTACACGGATGAGCATCACGGCGGGTGCAACAATGAGATCCTGGAGTTCTACGGGGACAGGGTGCTGGACCTTGTGGTTGTGAAGGAGCTTGCGGACTATTACGGCGGCGTAGAGGATGGCATAGGGTACAGCTGCACGTACAATGAAAGCGATTCCACGGCAATCAAGAAGCGGCTTGTCTGCAGCACTTCCCTTGCCGCGCGCATGGATGAGCTGGGCTTTGCAAAGCATCTCAGGATGAGCAGGGGGGACGTAGTCAACAATGCGCAGAACCAGACGCACGTGAAGGAGGATCTCTTCGAGGCCATTATAGGCGCCGTTGCGGTGGACTGCGGATGGAATCTGGACATCCTCCAGGACACTGTCGAGATGATGCTCCATCTGGACCAGTACTTTGACAACAACATGACTGACTACGAAGACTGCGTCTCTCTTGTCCAGCAGTGGAGCCAGAAAAGATACGGCACTCTTCCGGAGTACCATATGTTTGCTGCGGATGACCGGGCCTGGCATGACATATACACCCCGAACTGTATGGATCCCGGCCCCTGCGGCAGGAATTTTGAATACGTGTGCCACCTGTACATAGATGACACAGTTTTCTTTGGATACGGCCTTTCCAAGAGCTCCGCAAGGCTGCAGGCGGCCAGTCTTGCGTACGAGTACCTGGAGGGCAACGGCCTGCTCATTACCATGGAGAACGAGATAGACGCCCCTGCGCCGGAAAGGGCTGTCTCGCAGCTCCAGACGCTTGCGCAGAAGGGCTACTTCGCCCTTCCGGAGTACGTCTTCTCCGAGGACCACGACTCAGACGGCAACCCCGTATGGAAGTGCGAGTGCCACATAGACGGCTATGAGTACTATTATGAAAACGAGGCCTCATCCAAAAAGGAGGCCAAGCGCCAGGCAGCATATGAAATGCTAACCGGCATCTTAAACCACACTAACAATCCCACGGACTAATCTCCGGACCATGGACCAAGAAGCGGGATCCCTGGACCAAGATCCGGGCCTGCATGCGCATTAAGCGAGGCGGGAACACGCATATGAAAGTATTATCCGTTGCGTACAACATGAAAGACACCTTCACCCAGGCCGGGTTCTTCCGCATGCTGGAGAACTGGCTGGAAGGCGCAGAGACAACAAGCTCTCTTGGAATGCAGCTTGAGGCAAGCGCAGACAAGACAGGGCTATGCCTGGAAGCTCCTTACTGCAGGCTGGAGACCATGTGCCACACGGCAGAGGGCGTCTCATATACGGCAGTAAAGTATGAACGCACATATTACTCCCGGCTCTGGACCACGGAGATAATCTTGGAGGCCCGCCCTGCGGGGAACAAAGTATACGTCCACATAATCTGCTCCGGAGACGTGCCCAGCTCCAACAGGCTGGACCCCGTGCACTGCGCCATTATACAGACCCTTGCAGAGAGCGGATGGATAAAGGAGCCGGTGCTGCCCTTCAGGCCGTCCCATATGGACTCATGGGAGGTGAGCGGAGACTGGCTTGCCTCTGCCATGAAGCCCGGATACAAGGATGACGTCCCCGTGGTTATAGTCTCCCAGTGCTTTGACCGCCTTGGCTATGACGTGGACATAGACAAGCTCTCTAAAAAGTTCTGCGGCCTTGCATACTTCATTACGGCGGACAACGACTACACCCGCAACTTCAGGTCCAAATACAGCCTCAGGCCCCCGTACGGCGGCTCCGTGGCCATATACCACAAAGGCCGGCGCTTTGCGCAGTACCAGGTAGGCAGGGACGAATACCAGGGCAAGTCCCTGGATGACGTGGTGGAGGAGGCGATCCTCCGCGCCATAACCTCCGGATGCGAGAAGACGGCTCCCACGTGGGAGTACGTCTCCAGCGAAAAGACCAAGGCAGAATCCGTAAAGCTCAACGACTTTGTGAACGAGATCTTCAACAGCAATATGGACAAGGATGAAAAGCTCCGCATAGCCAGGGCCAAGATAGAGGAGCTCTGGAAGGACAACGAATCCCTCCGGAGCCGCAACGAAAGCCTCCAGGCCGCCCTAAGCTCCGCACCCTCTTCCACAGAAGCCCCGCTTCTTTCCAAAGGCCCGGAACCGGAACTGTACGAAGGGGAGCAGCATGACATGGTCCTTTCCATCCTTCGCTCATACCTTCCGCAGTGCGGCACGGACGAGAGCCGCGAAAAGGAGCTCCTGCAGAGCGTCCTTGGCGCAAATGAACTGGTAGGCCGCGGGCTTGAGATCTTCAGCGAAGTGAAGCGCATCTTTTCCAGCGGCGAAGACCTCTCCGCCAAAGACAAGGCTGACTTAAAGCGCATAGGCTTCGAGGTGACGGGCGACAACAAGCATTACAAGCTGGTCTTCATGAACAGCCCCAAGTACTGGTACACCCTCTCCAAGACCTCCAGCGACGCCCGGAGCGGGCGCAACTTCGCCTCCGACATAATCTCCCAGCTCACCGTATACAAGTAACCCGGCCCTCATACGGGCTCATACAGCCTCTCTGTGCGCATATCCGGCCGTCCCTTGCAGTGGCAGGCAAGGCGCTTCTTATCCGCACAGGAGCTTCAAACTGTTGTATTTTGCCTCTTTGCGTGCTATACTCTACCCAGATCCGGACAGACGGGGAGGTGCATGATGGCAGAGCATGCAAGCAAGAGTCTTAACGTGATATATCATTCAGGGTCGCTGGACGGGATTGTAACCATAACACAGAACCTGTCACCCATTCATGTGTATATCATTCCGAGGAAGTGTCTGAAAGAGGCAAAGGATCTGGACGGCATATTTGACCAGGGGTTCTATTTCCTCATAAATCCGGACGAAGACAATCAGATAACGAAGATATACATAGGCCAGACACGCAACGGTCTGCAGCGCATCTATGATCATGACAAGAAGAAGGACTGGTGGACCAAGGCAATACTGGTTCTCGGAGACTCAAGCACCTTCAACCTGGACATGATAAGCGGCCTCGAAAAGTACGGCATAGACAAGGCTGCCACCTCCGGGTATGAGGTGGACAATGAAGCCAACCCTAAGTATGTCATGAAAACCATGCTGTTTCACGACGTGGAATACATATACAGGGAAACAGAGTTCCTGCTTGCAACGCAGGGGTACAGCCTCTCAAAGAAGCATCACAAGAAAGTTAAATCCAAGCCTGCACCGGTGCCTGTGGAAGACGGGCAGACTCAATCCGAACCTGTTTCAAAACCTGCAGAAGAGCCATCTTTTGAAGAGCCGGCACCTGAAGCTCCGGCTCCGGATGCACAGCCAGAGGAAGAGACAGATGTACAGCCTGCAGGCACATGGGTTTCACTAGACAGGGAATTCAACCCTACGGGATACAAGATACATGCATTCTCCCTTGCGGGAGAGGAGCACGTAACATCCACATTCCGTTCCCTCTTAAAGGACGTTGTACAGCTCCTGTACAAAGCCCACAGCGGCATCTTTGAGGCCATAGCGGACGGAGGCCAGCCATTATCCGGGCGCATAAAGAGAGATGACTCCTTCACGAAGGCGGAGCAGATACCAGGCGCAGACATCTGGTACGAGACAAACTACAGCGCCGTGGACACACTCCGGTTCATACACATCCTGGCTGAGGCCTGCGGCGTAAGCCTCTCCAGCATACGCATATGCGTCTCTCCTAAGTCCCAGCCGGCTGAACCCGTTCCCGCCGCACAGGACGCCGCGCCTCATTATGATGCCTCTATGGACGGCATACTGCATATCTCCACGAAGGACGTAACCGCCCTCGGCAGATACAGCCCCGAAACCGGGGAGCTGACCGTCTTGGAGGGCTCACAGATAAACCTTTCCAAGAACAACACAAAAGGCCCTGCCAAAGAGGCAAGGGAGAAGGCAGTCTCCTCCGGGGACATCCAGGAGGAAGGCGGCTGTAACATCCTTAAGAAGGCATACACATTCCACACTCCCAGTGCGGCAGGGATGTTCGTTATGGGCAGATCTTCGGACGGCAGGCGCGAGTGGAAGGATGCAGGCGGCACTCCGTT
>JAJPZC010000056.1:3003-4440 GCA_021204585.1 Clostridia bacterium | reverse complement strand
CGCTGGAAAAGACGAACGCTCCCTCTATCTCCACGTTGATCCTGTTCACGCACTTGACAACGTATGACTCCTCGTCCAGGTGCGAGTTCGCAAGCTTCTTGGACAGCGGATAAAGGAAGTACCTGTATATGAGGGGCGGGTTTGTGACACCCTTGGTCTTCCTGGTCTTTATCTCGGATGAGTACACTATCTCAAAATGGCGTATGAGGAAGTCCTCCGTGTCCTTCTTGCTCTGAAGGTCATTGTAAAAGAGATGGAAGGCGTAATACTCCTTGTAATCCGGGTATATCCCGTACCCTGCGAAGCCGCCGCCAAGGCCGTTTGACCTGTCATGCATGGTGGCTATGGAGCGTATGATCTTATCCCCGGACATCCTTTTGCCGCTTCTGTCTATAATGCCGCTTACCGCGCATCCGGAGGGGATCCTCACTTCCCCTTCCAGCGGAGCCGTCTTAATTTCCAAGTCATTCAGCAACATAAAAGCACCTTTTCTGCCTGTTATCTGCGCAAGATTGCTCTCTCAGCTACGCACAACATTATATTGATTTCCCTGCAGATAGTCAAGCATAAACGCTTTTCCCTCTCCCCTCCAAAAGCCCCCTTTCCATTCACTTTTAATGATACAATGTATAAGCTGCGCTTATACAATTTCCCGCATCTCTTTGTACTGTTTCCTGTTCACATCCTCATGAAAATTCCTTTCATCCTCCGCCCCGGCACGGCCCAAAAAGGCCGCCAGAGGCCTTGCGCAGGGCATCCGGAAGAGTCCTCCGGAAGCCCTCTGCACCCCTTTCACCGGCATCCAAAAAGAGCCCCGGAAGCTAAGCCGGAGCCCGTATTTGCACCATATGCGCCAGCAAATGCACTGTGCGCTATCTTCTGGAGGCCTTTATTTCGGCCTTGAGCCGGCGCAGCTTGCGCTTTGTGGGGAAGCACATGAAGATGGAGACTACCCACATGAGAAGATAGCAGATGCCGGTAACTATGCCGGAGCCTCCGATTGCTACGGAGACGCTTGCAAACAGCCCCTCCACTCCAAGATACCCCGGCAGAACTGCCAGGAGAACACACGGCAGAATGAAGAACAGGATGCAGGGCCAGATGCAGCAAAGCTTTACGTACCACATGCCGACCTTCTTGTTCTTGGAGAACAGGCGCCTGAAGGCCGCTATGGCCAAAATAGCCCACAGGGCAGCCGGGAAGGCGCAGAAGACCACGAAGAGGGTTATCATGAGGGCGTTGAACCCGAACCCCGCCTCTTCCAGAAAGTCCTCTATGCCCGTGTCCTGCAGTATCTGCACTATCTCGGCCTCCATAAAGGAATGGGGGTCCGTTAAGAAGGACGCCACAGTGCCTGTAATCTCGGCACTTTCCAGCCCGTATGCAGACAGCTCATAGTCAAAGAACCCTGCCACGGCTTCGGACATGGAGAATGTG
>JAJPZC010000056.1:0-2903 GCA_021204585.1 Clostridia bacterium | reverse complement strand
CCGCATTCCCCTCCGCAAGGTCTGTGAAGACGGCCACTATGTCATCCTCCGTACGCTCCAGGAGCTTTGCGAACTTGGTATTGATGATGTTGCCGTTCATCATGAGAATGATCTCTGTGTTCACAAGGCCTGCAATCATGGGGCTGAACACGTCCACGGCCAGCTCCTCCATCTTTTCCTCTGTGGGGAACAGGCTTGCAAACCACTCCGCAAAGGCATCTATATCCTTCCCTATGTTCCTTACAAGGGACAGCGGGCTGAAGGAAACCTTGAAAGAAAAGCCCGGCATGTAGCCGAAGTATGAGTCTATCTTATCCAGGAAATCCACAGCGTACGTGACAATGTCCCCTGTCCCGCCGGATGTGTCGTCTGTACCGTCATCCCCGTCTGTATCTGCCTCCAGCTCTTCACCCTGATCTGAGTCCATGTCCGTTTCATCTGCCAGGGCATACACATATCCTGCGGAAGAGTCTTCATCCTCATCCTGGGCGCCTGCTATAGTCCTAACGAGGTCTGCGACACTCCCCTCCGGGAGGTCTACCTTTATGGTTATGAGAGGCATGAAGAGCTGTGTGAGGCACGCCACAAGGGCCAGCACCAGAAGGATGATGTTGGCCGGTATAAGCTTCCTGTTCAGGTGTCTGTACCTAGACATGTACTCGCGAGGGACCTTCATTGTCTTCCACACTCCCTTCTGCGTCTCATATTCGGATCATTTAGAATGCGATCCTACCCAGTAATGGAATCATCCGTTTTTATGCGATTCCTTTTTTAAGGCATACTGATATATCTCCTTCAAATTGTCTATTGCAAGCTGAGGAGCCATTGTATGGAATATGTAGTAATGGTCGCACATTGTCCTAAACGGGGCCTGCTTATATATCTCCTTACTGTTCTCTCCTGTATACAAGTGCCAGAAACGGTATATGTACCCCATCCAGTACAGGGCTTCCTTGTCATACTCCTTTGTCTTGGGAATAAAGGCATCCGGATTGCTGTGCAGGAACTCTTCAAAGAGGTATGCCTCTCCTGCCCACTGGTAGTGGTTGTATATGTCATCCATGCCCTCTGCGATATCCCCGTTCATGAATGTCTTTACGAGTTCTTCTGTATCATAAGGGATGACCCAAAATATCTCAAACAAGTGACCCTGTTCGTTACATACTGAAAACCTGTAAATGTCCACGGCCCCCTCCTGCGGCTTAAACTTATCCCTATACTATAGATTATAAACCGTTTTGCGGCCGTTTAAACATGAACCGTAAAAGTTCCCGGAAAATCCAGCAGGAAAGTTGCTGTGCGTGCCATACAGGCCGTTTCTTTGTGCATTCTGCACATAAAGCAACTCACCCTTTTTGCGGGGTGAGTGTCGTGTACGGTTAACTGTTTCCTGCGTCTTTGTCTTCACCCGGCGGTGTGTTATCCGGACCTGTATTGTCTTCTGTCTGGTCTGCTGTGGCATCTGATGATGCGTACGTATCATCCCCGGCAGGCTGCTCCTCCGTAGACTGGCCGTCTGCTGTCTGCTCTTCTGCAGACTTGTCTGCAGGCTGGTCTGTTGATGCGGCATCTTCTGCGGGAGGCTCCGGAGCGGGCTCACGCTTGCCGTATCCGGAGTATGCGGCAGGGCCTAAGGATTCCTCTATGACGTCCTCCGGCTGGTCTCCGGCCAGCTCTGCGAGGTAGTCGAGGAGGGCGTGCTCATCTTCCGTCTCGGCCTCTATGTCTATGACGTCACCGGCCTTTAAGACTGTCTCGCCGTCCGGGACCATTGAGGTGCCGTTGGGGAAGCGGAGAGCCACAACGAGGGAGTTGGTGGGCCATATGATTGAACGGACGGAGTTGCCGTCTATGCTGGATTCCGGCATAACCTTGAGCGTGAACCTGTACTTCTGCTGGTTCTCGTACAGCTTCTCGTCATCTATGAACTGGTCAAGGAGCTTCTCATAGAGCGGCTTCATGTGGAATGCCCTGCCTACGTAGTACGCAATGGCAATGGCAATTATTGCCGGCAGAAGATTGGAGAAGTTCCCCGTGAGCTCAAAGATCATCACTACGCCCGTAATCGGTGCGCGGACGCATGTGGTGAAGAAGACGGACATGCATATGATGACAAGCAGGTCGCAAAACGCGGGATCCATACCCCATGACTTGAACAGCACCGATATTATGGCGCCTATGCCTGCTCCTATGGACAGCATGGGTATGAATGCTCCGCAGGGCACTCCGCAGCTCATGTTGAGCACGCAGGCTATGAAGCGTATGATGACTATGACCACAAGGCTTGCGGCAAGTCCTAAGCCAAAGACAAGCTCCACGCTGCTGTAATCCCCGCTCCCGTCTGTTCCCAGGGACATTATGAAGGAATGGCCGCCGCCTATTGCATATGCCGTGATGAGGCCGAAGGCTCCGGCTATAAGGAACGGTATGAGGAACTTCCCGGTGCCCTTTAAGAAGGTCACCTTCTTCATGAGCCTCTTTATCCAGAACATGAGGTAATAGAACCCCACGGCAATGAGCGACGTGACTATGGCTGCGGCAAGAGCCCACACGCACATCATCCAGTCAAAGGATGCAAACGTGTACGTCTCAAACGTAAAGCCAATGCTTAAGCCGAACAGCGGCCTTATGGCATTGTGCATGAGGAGGGCGAATATGACGCTTATGGCAGAGCATATGAACACCCTTGAGGAGAACGAATGGAAGGCCTCCTCCATCGCGAACACTATGCCCGTTACGGGTGCGTTGAAGGCAACGGCCAGGCCCGCGCTTGCGCCTGCCGCTATCTGGAGCCTCGTGACCATCTGCCTGCGCTTGAGCACCACGGAGGATGCGCTGCCGCAGCATGCGCCTATCTCCAGCGAAGGGCCCTCAGACCCTGCGGAAAGGCCGCAGAATATGCA
>JAJPZC010000026.1 GCA_021204585.1 Clostridia bacterium | reverse complement strand
GAAAAAGTTGCCGGAACGGAGGGAAAATCTGTTTAAAAGCCAGAGAAAGTGTGTATAATATATAGTGTATGGTACAGGCATTCAACTGCGCGGCGCTGTCCGTCGCGCTTGACAAAATGGGACAGCTGGTGGCAGAGGACAAGGAGCGCGGCGTGCGCACGATAATCTTCTGCGAAGACAGGCTGACGCTTGCCGCCGAGAGGGCGGTGTGCACGGCGGTAGGGGGCACCTTCAGCGCGAGGGTGTTCACTTTCGCACGCTTCCTTTCATTGTACGGGGACAGGAACCTGAGGGTGCTTTCATCCCAGGGCTCTGCGATGACGCTGAGAAGGATTATAGACGAGAACAAGGAGGACTTCAGGCTGTTCAAGAGGCTGTCCGCAGCGGACGCCGCCAAGTCAGTGTATGACACCATAGCCCTTCTGTACGCATCCGCAATATCCCCGGAAGACATAAAGGACATCCCGGCGGAGGGTATGTTCGCCTCCAAGCTGCATGACATAGAGATCATATACGAGAAGTATGAGAACTACCTCGAGGAGAACGCTCTGGAAGACAGGAACAACTATCTCCGCAAGCTGGATGCAGTCATACGCAGCCGGAACACGGTCATGCACAACACAAGGGTCATATTCCTCGGATACCAGGCATTCACGAAGACCGGCGAGGGGTGCATAAAGGCCTGCATAGACACCGCAAAGGACGTTGCGGGCATCTTCATAGGCGGGAACTGCGAGTTCTACGTCAACGAGGCATGCACAACTTTCCAGGGCCTTGCCAGGGAAAAGCATATAAACGTGAAGGCTGAGGAAGTCGGCAGGACGCTTTACGGCGCAGCCGAGGTTCTGCGCCAGAGGATCTTCAACCCCGAAAGCTACATCATAAAGGAAGAAGACAAGACTAAAACAAACGGCGAAGTGGTGGTTCTTGAGGCGCAGGATGCCTCTGAGGAACTGGAGTTCATTGCCGCCGAGATAAAGAGCATCGTGCATGACGGCGTGCGCTACGGCAAGATATCCGTAATGCTGCCCGACCTGGATGACAGCGAGAGGGAGCTCTCGCGCATCTTCGCTGAGTACCGCATCCCGTACTACGCAGACAAGCGCTATTCCCTTTCCACGCACCCGCTGTGCTCCTTTGTAATAAGCTTCCTCACGTGCCTCTTCTACAACTGCCGCTCCGGCGACGTGGAGGACGTGGTGGCCTCTCCGTTCCTTTCCAGGGACAAGGACGGCCATGAGGTTACGAGGGATGAAAAGGACACCTTCCGCAACTACATGCTGCGCTTCGGCGGCTACAGGGGCGCCGTGAGCAATGAGCCGGACAGGGCCGTATGCGAGGAGATGGGCTACAGCTACGACCACATAATGCACGTCCGCCAGGCCTTCCTGGACGGCTACAACATCTTGAAAAGGCTCTCCAAGACCTCCAGATACGAGGCCGTGAAGGCCATGCTGGAGATGTACCGCGCCGCAGACAAGGCTGAAGAGATCTCCGGACAGTTCGCAGACAAGTACCCCGCCGAGGCAGAGTTCTCCCACAGGGCATGCAAGAGCATACTGCAGGTTCTTCAAGAGGCCGAGGGCGTCACCACGGACTTAGAGGACAGGGACTATCTCAAGGTAATAAAGTCGGGCTTCAGCGCCATGAAGATATCCCTCATACCGCCCAAGGCGGATGCCGTCTTCGTAGGTGACATTTCCGCAACAACCAACACGGGCAGCGACTTTGTCTTCTGCGCCCGCCTCACATCCGCAGTGCCCGCCGTAAAGACGGACTCCGCCCTTTTATCCGACAAGGACATCAAATATCTCGAGGACAACCACGTTGCCGTGGCACCCAAGATCCAGCAGGTAAACGCCAGGGCCCGCGAAGTCACCGCCCTGAACGTGTGCTCCTTCCGCCGCAAGCTCATCTTGAGCTATCCCGCCCGCTTAGGGTCCGAGGAGACCACGCCCAGCGAGATTATCTCATACGCCACAAGCATCTTCCTGATGCCTTCGGACCCTGAAACCTGGAAAGACCGCACAATTCCTGAATACACCGGTATGAAGCCGGTGCGCATCTCCGACTACAACGCAAAGCGCAACAGCCTGCCCTTCTACTGCAGCGAGACGCTGCCTGCGATGAAGTGGGTGGTCTCCGCAAGGAGCGAGGCCGAAAGGGAAGCTGTGCTGTACGTTCTGCGCAAGAACGGAAAGACGGCGGAGGCCGACATGGCGGAGGAGTGGGCAGACCAGTCCAACGCCGAGAAGAAGGATATAGAGTGCGGGGAGGGACTCTACTTCTCCACCGGCACCATATTCCCCACAACCCTTGAAACCTACTTCATGTGCCCCTACAAGGCCTTCATGCAGAACGGCCTGGGCGCAAAGGAGAGGGAGGAGGCGGGCCTGAGGGCACGCGACTCCGGCAACTTTATTCATAAAGTGCTGCAGATGGTTACCCCCCGTCTGAACACCGCCGGCTCCCAGGAAGAGTTCCTGGGCACCATCCGCTCTGTCTCCGACGAACTCTTCACGCAGGTGCCGTATTCCACCTTAAAGCTTACAAAGAGCGGGCAGTATGCTGAAAAGAAGCTCCGCGAAGAGGTGCAGGAGATTGGCTTGGGGCTCTATGAGCAGGTCAAGAATTCCGATTTCCGCATCATAAAAGCAGAGTCCCTCTGCGAGATAAAGCTTTCTGATGACGTAAAGGTAAAGGGGCGCATAGACCGCATAGACGTCCACGAGGACGAGGACGGAAGCATGGTCCGCGTCGTGGACTACAAGACAGGCACCTTCGACGCCACGGCCAAGGCATACTACATGGGCCGCAAGCTCCAGCTGGAGCTCTACCTCGAGGCCGCTTCAGCCTTCAGCAAGGCCAGGCCCGTAGCGGCATACTATTTCCCCGCTCAGATAGGGTACAAGAGCGACCAGGACGGCGTCTTCCGCATGGCAGGGTTCATGGACGGAAGCCAGGAGGTCGTGCGGGCCTCCGACACCACCATAGATGCAGGCGAGAAGAGCAAGTACTTCGATGCAGTCCTTGCCGAGACCCAGCGCACGGACAGCGCCATGGCCAATGGCATCTTCCCCGGTTTCCTTGACTACTCCGTCCTCGTTGCGGACAAGGGCGCCAAGGAGATGAAGTCCGGCTACATAAAGCCCTCTCCCGTTGCAAACGCATGCCTTGGATGCAAGTACGGCGGCGCATGCGGATTCGGTTCAGACCGCGGCAGCGCGCCCCGTGAGGCCCCCAAGAGCGTGAAGTGCGCTGATATTGCCCTCATTGCCAACGAGACGCTCAAAAAGAAGGACACGACCCTTCCTGCGCCCCCGCCGGAAACCGGCCTTCCGCTTGTGGACACCGTGCTCCGTGACGGTCTCTCCGAGACCCCGCTTAAGGTGCGCGGCACCGTCTCGGCCCCCGCAGACCCCGGACGCTCCGGCGTAAACAGCGGCGGGTCCGATGACTCATACGAAGACGACTTTGACGACGAATACTCCGGCGGCTTAGGATTCCTTGGAGGTGACTGACATGGCTGAAGAGAAGAAAACAACATACACCCCCGAACAGCAGGCAGCCATAGACTGCCCGGGGGACATCATAGTCTCCGCCTCGGCCGGCTCCGGCAAGACCACGGTCATGATAGAGCGCCTTTTAAAGGCCATTCTTTCCGGCGTCCAGCTGGAGAACGTCCTCTGCGTGACCTTCACCAAGAAGGCCGCCGCCAACATGAAGGAAAAGCTCCGCAAAAAGCTCATCTCCGCCTTAGGCGACGCCCCCGACGAGGCAGCAAAAACAAAGCTCAAGGAGCAGCTTGCCGCCATCCCTGCGGCCGACATATCCACGATCCACGCATTCTGCGCCCAGCTCATACGCCGTTACTTCTATCTTCTGGACTGTGACGGGTCCTTCGACATAGTCTCATCCGACGACGCCCAGTTCAAGGAGTACATAGACCGGGCCTTCGAGAACCTCTTCGACCGCCTCTACGAGTCCGAAGATCCAGACTTCATGCTCCTTCTCGAGTTCCTGCGCCGCAAGCGCAAGGATGACAGCGTGAAGAGCATCATCCTCGAGAACTACTTCGCCGCCCGCTCCGTCTCCCATTACAAGGAGAAGATAGAAGCGTCCCTCAGCATCTACACCCCCCAGGGCTTTGACGAGATCTGCACAAAGCTCCAGTCCGCCTGCCGCGAGAAGTACCAGGCCATAGAGGACACCCTGCATGCCTTTCACGCCTCCTTCCTGAAGAACTGGTTCGGCTGCATGTCCGGCAAGCGCGTAGCCCTTTACAGCGCCATCTTTGAGGACATGTACCGCACCCTGGAGCTTGCCAAGCACTCTGGCATCTTCGATCCTTTGCCCAAAACCCTTTCGGATCACGCCAAGCCCCGTGACAACAAGAAGTCGACGCCCCCGGACGTAATACAGGCCGGAGGGCTTTTCGGGGATATGAAGAAGGACTTGACCGCCAAGTACCAGGCCGTCCGCAAGGACATATCAGACTGCGACACCGAATATGAGCGCTTCATCCGGTCCGGTGAGCTTGCCAAGGCCTTCGCCCATATCCTGCTGCAGTTCGATGAAGAGTTTGCAGCCGTCAAGAGGGACGAGAACAAGCTGGACTACAACGACCTCGAACACTATGCCTTAGAGCTCCTTTCCCGCGAGGATGTCTTGGACGAGATACACGCCAAGTACAAGTACGTCTTCGTGGACGAGTACCAGGACGTGAACCCGGTGCAGGAGGAGATAATCTCTGCCATAAAGGGGCAGGTCTTCCTTGTGGGCGACGTAAAGCAGGCCATATACGGCTTCCGCGGCTCCAAGTCCAAGTTCTTCTCCGAGAAGTTTGACGCCTTCGCCGCCACAGGAGCCAACGCCCTCCGCATACCCACCAACTTCCGCTCTGCGCCCGGCATCATACGGGCCGTGAACGACATGTTCTCCGCTTCAATGACCCCTGCCGTTTGCGGCTTCAGCTACAAGAACCCTGCCGAGGCAGCAAAGGATGCCGAAGAGGCCTCCCGCAGCGTCTATGACATAGCCGCGGAGGAGAAAGGCACCCCGGCTGCCAACGCAATGTTCGGCATGGCCGGCACCTCCGCTCCCAAGTATTTTGGCGAGGACGGCACCCCCATGGGCACCGACCCCAGCTCATACAGGCCGGAAGGGAGCCCCGCTCCCGACATATCCAGGCCCATCCTTTCATCAGCAAGCACCAGAACAGACTACTCCATACTGAAAGCCTCCACTACGGCGGCACGCTATGCAAAGCTTGGCACCTATGCTGAGATGATGGCTGCCGAGGCAGCCGAGGCTGCCGCCTCAGACGCATCCGGCTCCAAGAAGTCCAAAAAGAAGGAGCCCGACCCCGAAGGCACGGACGAAAAGACCAAAGATGCTGTCAAATTGGCAGAAGCCATGCTTGACTGGGTTTCCCAGTACGCCACACAGCTCAACGTTGCAGAGCAGGGCCATGAGATGAAGGCCTGCGACGGCTGGGAGAAAGGCTCCTCTTCCGTAATGCTGCACGTAACCGGGTCTGACGCAAAAGACGAGATAGAGCACAAGGTGTACTCCGTGAAGGAGGACGCCAAGGAGCATAAAGAGACCAGGGAGTCCAGGGCCATCGTAAACCTCGTCCGCTCCATATACGGCACGCTCCGCTATGACAAGGACCTCAAAAAGGAAGTGCCCACGCAGTACGGGGACATCTGCATCCTGGCCCGCAAGAACAAAGCCTTGGAGGGCATCGTAGCCGCTCTCACGGCCGCCCGCATTCCTGTTTCCGGCGCCCAGAAGGGCAACATCTGCGACACCCCGGAGGTTAGGCAGATGCTGGACATCCTGTCCGTCATAGACAATTCAGAGCAGGATATAGCCCTTATAACGGCACTTCTCTCGCCCCTGGGCAAGTTCACGGAGAACGATCTGGCCCTCATACGCACGTCCGTAAAGGGCCCTGCAGCCTCTTTCCGCGACTGCTGCAAGACATACCGGGACACGCAGAGCGGCCCCCTTGCCGCAAAGCTCAAGACGTTCTATGCAAAGCTCAACGAACTGCAGCAGGCGGCCGGCGTCATAAGCTGCGGCTCCCTCATAACCCGCATCCTTTCCGAAACGGGCCTTGAGGCCGAATACTCCGCGGGCGGCGGCGAACAGCTCCGCAACGTCCTGCGCCTCATGCAGGAGGGGCCGGACCTCACCTTAGCGGGGTTCCTTCGCAAGATACGCGAGGGCGGGTACTCCATAAACTCACCCGCATGCGCCCCCTCCGACTGCGTGCAGGTCATGACTATGCACTCATCCAAGGGCCTTGAGTTCCCTGTGGTAATCATAGCGGACATCTCCAAGCAGTTCACCGGCAACGGCGCCGAGGACATCTACTTCGACGAGACATACGGCTTCGCTCCCCGCTGCTACAACACCGCTGACCGCACCTACTCCGACACCATCCTGCGCAAGTACCTGCGCCAGTCCATAGCCCGCGAGGACATCAAGAACGAACTCAACCTCTTCTACGTTGCCTGCACCCGCGCCATGACCCGCCTGGACATCATGGCCTCCTCATGGGAGAAAGGCAAATACAGCACCGCCAAGGCCCTCTCCGCACGCAGCTACACCGACCTCATAGACCTCAACTTCCCGGGTTCCATAAAAGTTGATGACCAGCCCAAAAAGGAGAAGGATGAGGAAGAGGCCCGTGCCAAGGCCCTCCGGGAAGCTGCAGAGGCCCCGGAGACCCCTGCAGAAGCACCTGCAGAGCCCTCCGCAGAGGCGCCCGCAACAGAGCAGCCCGCACCCGCAGAGCCTGCTCCCGAGGCACCCGCCGACAGTTCGCCTCTTGAGGTGTCTGATGTTCCCATGGACTTCTCTGACTGCTTCGAGGCACACTATGATTTCGAGGTAAGCATCAACCTGCCCATAAAGAGCTCCGCTTCGGCCATCCTCCGCACATACAAGGGCGCAGACGAGTCCGCCCCGGACTATCTCTATGAGGCAGAGGATGAGCAGGACGAGGCTGAGCTGACGTTCAAAGACTCCACAAGCAAAGCCCGCGGCACCGCATACCACCGCTTCCTGGAGCTCTGCAATTTCTCCGTACGAACCCCGGAGCGCATACAGGACGAAATACTGAACTTTGTGACCCAGGATGACATGACGGCGGAGGAGGCGGCGTTTCTCAACCCCGCAGAGCTTTCCACAATCCTCTCTGAACCCGTCTTCCGTGAAACAGAGGGAGCTCAGACGCTCCGTGAGCAGGAGTTCCTGTGCCGCATACCGGCCTGCAAGATTATGGATACAACCGCCCAGGACACTGTCCTTGTACAGGGCGCCCTGGATCTTCTCATCTGCAAGGACGGGCGCTACCACATCGTAGACTACAAATACTCCCACAAGGACCCGGAGCTCCTCAAGAAGACGTACATCCGCCAGCTACGCCTGTACCGCGCCGCCGTATCCAGGATATGCGGCGTCCCCGAGGACGAGATACCGGCCACCATAGTCAACATACACCGCATGTACACCGTTGAGATCGCTCCCGGCGAATAGCCCCGCCTCTCAGCACAGCCGCACAGCAAGCACCAATCCACACATACATGCGCATCTGGCCATCCGGCCCGGTGCGTTTTTTTCCGTCCGCCCGCTCCGGCCGTTTCATTTCCCGTTCCATTCTGACGTACTGCTTTAAGTTATCAAAACGGTTTTTGACCCTGCACAAACAAATGTTTGCAATTGTGTTTAAACCAGCTTCGCAAAATACCGTTCATTTGCACATATCTGCCTTCCAATTGCCGTCTGCGGCCCCATCTCCCGGTGCGGGCCGCATTGTCCCCTGCGGGCGTACAGCGGCACATATGCCTGTTTCTGGAGGAATGCGGGAGGGAGTGCGGCAGGCCCCGGATGCGTGTGGCAAATTTGTAAAAGTTGCGCAATAGTTTATGAAAATCATGTAAAAGTGGCGCCGAATTGTTGAAAAGCAAAATGGCAAGTGCTAAAATACAGGGCAGTGGTTTGAAGAGACCCTTTCATAGTTCATCCCGGGCTGCAGCCCGCAGGCTTATACATGACACAGACAAGATACAGGGGGATGAAATCATGAGCGTAAGTGTAAAGATAACAGCAGATTCCACGTGCGATCTCGGCCCCGTGCTTACGGAAAAGTACAACGTGAGCATTATGCCGCTCACGGTGCTCCTCGGAGAGGAAGTGTACCATGACGGCGTGGACATCACACCACAGATGATATTTGACTACGTGGCGACAAATAACGTCCTTCCCAAGACGTCCGCTCCTTCCGTGGAAGACTATACAAAGTTCTTCGCAGAGCATCTTGAAGAGTATGACCACGTCATCCATTTCAACATCTCTTCCAAGGCATCCGCATCCAACAGCAACGCACTTCAGGCCGCAGGGGCCTTCAAGGGTAAAGTGTCCGTCATAGACACCTGGGCCCTCTCGACAGGCCAGGGGCTCCTTGCTCTCAAGGCCTGTGACCTCGCCGCAGCAGGCGAGAAGCCCAAAAGAATCGTGGAGGCCGTAACGGCTCTCATACCCAAGGTCAACACCTCATTCATTCCGGACCGTCTGGACTATCTCCACAAGGGCGGCAGGTGCTCTTTAGCGGCCCTCCTAGGCGCAAAGGTCTTAAGGCTCCACCCCATGATATCCATGAAAGAGGGCCAGCTGTACGCCAAGAAGAAGTACATGGGCAACCTGGACGCCAGCATCCGCAAGTACATAGATGACCTTGTGGAAGAGTATCCCAGCTATGACCGCACCCGCTGCTTCATAACCCACTCCAGCGCAGAGCCGGAGACGGTCAGAAAGGCCCGTGAGCTTGTGGAGTCAAAGTTCGACTTTCAGGAGGTCATAGAGACCGTGGCAGGCTGCGTTGTAACTTCGCACTGCGGCAAGAACACCCTGGGCGTCCTCTTCATCGCAGAGTAAGGGCAGAGGGCCCCTCATGCCGGCCCTGTCATGCCGGCCCTGTCATGCCGGCTCTTTCATGCCCGCCCGGCATACGGGCGCCGGAATCTGCAGCGCCGCTTCTCGGGCCCATTGCTGCTGCAATGGAACCCGGAGCCAAAGCGGCCGTAAACTAAACCTAAGCAACAAAATGTATGAACGTAGGAAAGTCTGTACATTTGGAAAAATTACCTAACAAGGAGAAACCATGAAAAAAGTCGTTACGCTGGGCGAGATAATGCTTCGTCTGTCCACACCTAACAACCAGAAATTCATCCAGTCCACGGGCTTTGACGTGAACTACGGCGGCGGCGAGGCCAATGTGGCCGTATCCCTTGCAAACTACGGATTCAACTCCGAGTTCGTTACGGCACTCCCTGCAAATGAGCTTGGAGACTGCGCCATCTCCGCACTCCGCAAGTACAATGTCAAGACAGACCACATCGCAAGATGCGGCGAGAGGCTGGGCATCTATTACCTTGAGACCGGCTCCGCAATGCGCCCTTCCAAGGTGGTGTATGACAGGGCTCATTCCTCAATGAGCACGGCAACGCCCGCAGACTTTGACTTCGACGAGATATTCGCAGACGCAGACTGGTTCCATGTATCCGGCATAACGCCCGCCCTTTCAGACAGCGCCATAGAGCTCACGGAGGCTGCACTCAAGGCCGCCAAGAAGCACGGAGTTACCGTATCCTGCGACCTCAACTTCCGCAAGAAGCTCTGGTCCAGCGAGAAGGCCAAGAAGGTCATGACCGGCTTCATGAAGTACGTGGACGTCTGCATAGGAAACGAAGAGGACGCAGACCTCGTGCTTGGCTTCAAGCCCGGCAACACGGACGTGGCATCCGGAAACCTCCAGCTTTCCGGCTATGAGGACATCTTCAAGCAGATGGTAGCAACCTTCGGCTTCAAGTATGCCGTATCCTCACTCCGCGTGAGCCACTCCGCATCCGACAACGGCTGGTCCGGCTGCATCTACAACGGAGAGACAGGCGAGTTCTATCACTCCAGAGAGTACCGCATTTCCCCCATCGTGGACCGTGTGGGCGGCGGAGACTCCTTCGCAGCAGGCCTCATCACAGGCCTTCTGGACGGCAAGGACTTCAAGGATGCCCTTGAGTTCGGCGTAGCTGCATCCGCTTTGAAGCACACCATCCCCGGAGACTTCAACCTCGTGACACGCAAAGAGGTAGAGGCTCTCTGCGGCGGCAACGCCTCCGGCCGCGTCCAGAGATAACCTGCCCGCAGGCAGGACTCCCAGGGGAGCGCGCAGGCGGCTGTAAAACCGTCATATGTCCCCTGTAACGGCCCCTGCGGCCCCGCAAAACGGTGCCCGCAAAGCGGCCGGACAGCAAAACAAGACGACACAGGTGCCGCACAGCGACGTGCGGCATCTTGGCTAATCCGCCCCCAAAAGTGGCGCGGACGGCCCCCAAAAGGGCTACAGCCCCCAAAGGGGCGCGCATCCCAAGAGGGCTACAGCCCCCAAAGGGGCGCATACAGATATACACGAAAGGAAAAGCTATATGAAAGACTTCATGGACAAGGACTTCCTCCTTGACACAGACACGGCGAAGATGCTCTACCATGAGCACGCCGAGAAGATGCCCATCATAGACTATCACTGCCATTTGAGCCCCAAAGAGATATACGAGGACAAGAAGTTCCGCAACCTCGCAGAGGCCTGGCTGGGCCCCGGAGACAGGACCGGAGACCATTACAAGTGGCGCTCCCTGCGTGCCCGCGGGTACGAGGAGGAGACCGTATCCGGTGCTGCGGATGACTACAAGAAGTTCATGCAGTTCTGCGAGTCCATGCCCTACTTCGTGGGCAATCCCCTGTATCACTGGTCCCATCTGGAGATGAGAAGGTACTTCGGCATAGACGAGATCATAAACGCAGAGAATGCGCCCGTCATCTGGGAGAAGGCCAACAAGGCCCTGGAGACCCTCACCGCCCGTGAGATGATGTACAAGATGAACGTGAAGGCCGTCTGCACCACGGATGACCCCACAGACTCCCTCGAGTGGCACAAGAAGATGAAGGATGATCCCACGCTTAAAGCCGTGGTCCGCCCTGCGTTCCGTCCGGACAAGGCCGTTCACGTGGAGCAGCCTGCCTTTGCCGGCTGGGTTGCAAAGCTCTCCTCTGTCTGCGGCAAGGAGATTGCCTTCCTGCAGGACTTTTTAGACTGCCTCGCAGAGCGCGTGCAGTACTTCCATGAGGCCGGCTGCAGGCTTTCAGACCACTCATTAGAGCCCGTATATTACGCCCCCGCCACATACGAAGAGGCAAACCTCGTGTTCCTCAAGGGCCTTGCCGGAGCGCAGATCTCCTCTGAGGAGCTGGACAAGTACATGGGCTACGTCCTCGTATTCCTTGCAAAGCAGTACGAAGACCACGGCTGGGTGCAGCAGTTCCATATAGGCGCCATGCGCAACAACTCCAAGCGCATGTACGGCCTGGTTGGGCCCGACACCGGCTTTGACGGCATGGATGACTCCAACTACATACAAAAGCTCTCCGGCCTTCTTTCCGCCATGGACTTGAACGACGGCCTGCCCAAGACAATCCTGTACAACCTCAATCCCAAGGACAACTATTCCCTGAACATCCTCGCAGGATGCTTCCAGAAGGAAGGGGTGAAGGGCAGGGTTATGACCGGCACCGCATGGTGGTTCCTGGACCAGCAGGACGGCATCCGCCAGAACCTCGAGACCCTCATGCAGGTTGGCCTTGTGTCACAGTCCGTGGGCATGCTCACAGACTCCCGCTCCTTCCTCGCATATCCCCGCCATGAGTACTACAGGCGCATCCTGTGCTCCATGCTTGGGCACCTCGTAGAGTCCGGCCAGTATCCCGCAGCGGAGCTTCCCCGTCTGGGGAGAATAGTGGAGGACGTCTGCTTCAACAACGCCAACGAATACTTCGGCTTCAACATCAAGCTCTGACGCCCCATTTGTGCGGGCCCGTTCGCGCGGCGCCCCATAAAGGCACCCTTCAAAATCCACAGCAAAAAACAGGCGGAGCCTCTCAAAAGGCCCCGTCTTTCACTGTCTTTAACCCTTTATAAACCGCAGTATGTGCGCCGGTTCATTCATTCTTCAGAAGTATCCTGCTCATACTGGCGGTTCCCGTCATATTTCGCTTCAGTAGCCGCTATTGCCTCGAGATCATCGTGCGTAACAAGCTCCTGCTCATATGCTTCGCTCAGGAGAAGGTATTTGCCTTCTCCCATAACAACCACATAGGAGTAGGAAGGGTCCGGTGCAGAGAAGATGTACACGTCATCTATCTCAATTGGCTTTACGACGGCGTTAACTTCAGAACCGGCATAATAATATCTCGCGTACCACACCTCGTATCCGGAGTACTCACCTACGTCACGCTTTGTCTCAACAATCAGCGTGCCCATGTCTTTATCATTCGCATCTTCCTCGCTGCAGCCTGCCGCACCCAGGCATGCCGCGAAGGCGGCCAGGGCAACTGCAGCAGTTATCAAGACGGCAAAGAACCTCTTTCTCATATTCCCCTCATATGCTTCCTGCAGGGCGCATTACTATATTAGCGTATGCTCCCGGGGGTTGCAAGGCACAGATTACAGACTCTTCCTGCGGCTTATATGCCTTGTGGGAACCAAATGGGTGAAGAAAATTCGCAGTTCAGTAACTTTGCATGCCTAAATCCCGCCGGCCTGTGGTACAATGTGCAAAATCCGGCTCCAGGCGCCGGATTTGCAAACAACGGCCATATACAGGGGCCAAAAGGCTATTGCCAGACCCTTTGAGGCGCTGTACAATATGATATGACAAGCGGCGCCGCCCAGGCGGTCCGCAGGGGAGTTAAGCGTATGAAAAACCAGGTGTTCAACCCATATCTGCCCTCGTATGAGTACATTCCGGACGGGGAGCCTCATATATTCAACGGCCGTGTGTACGTGTACGGCTCTCATGACAAATTCGGCTCATCCGGATTCTGCGTAAACAATTACGTCACGTGGTCTGCGCCCGTGGAGGACCTTTCGGACTGGAGATATGAAGGCGTCATATTAAAGCGCACGGATGACCCCAACAACAAGCACAAGGCTGCCCTTTACGCCCCGGACGTTTGCCAGGGCCCGGACGGAAAATACTACATATACTTCTCGCCGGCGCCCGGCTTCGGCAAGAAGACCCTCTACGTCGCCGTGGCAGTCTCAGACAGCCCCGCAGGGCCCTTCACCTACCATGGCAAAGTGGACCTCTCCAAGTGGATCAAGAGCTACGTGCCCTTTGATCCCGCCGTATACGTTGAAGACGGCCGCGTATGGCTGTATTACGGCTCCGGCGTATATCCGCCCATCTCATTCTTCATCTCCAAAAAGGGAGTGCAGGGCGGAGCGGTAGTAGAGCTGGACCCTTCCGATATGTGCACCGTTATCTCAGAGCCCGTCACAACCGTTCCCATGAAGCACACGGACAAGACAGGGGAGTACGGAGACCACGTCTTCTTCGAAGCCTCTTCCATGCGCAAGATAGGCTCCAAATACTACTTCGTATACTCTTCCCAGCTTGGCCATGAACTCTGCTACGCAACAGGAGACACCCCCACGGGGCCCTTCACATACGGCGGCATCTTAGTCTCCAACGGAGACATAGGCCTTCCCGGCCGCACCTCTCCTAAGACCGCATGCAACTACACAGGCAACACCCACGGCGGCCTTCTCACCCTTGGGGACAAGACATACGTCTTCTATCACCGCCACACCAACCGCCATGACTTCGCCCGCCAGGACTGCGCAGAGCTGCTGCCCGTCAACGAAGACGGCTCATTCGGCCAGGCGGAGGTCACATCCTGCGGCCTCAACGGCGGCCCTCTTGCAGGGACAGGCGAATACGAAGCCCGCATAGCCTGCCATCTCACATCCAAAAAGGGAGACCGCTTCTACGGCATCTTCCGCGGCATAGCAGGCAAGGAGCCCTTCATAACCCAGACAGGCAAGGACCGCGAGGACAACCCGGACCAGTACGTAGCCAACATCCATGACGGCACCGCCGTGGGATACAAGTACTTCAACCTCTCCGCCACAACATCCGTTGGCGTACGCTTCGCCGGCAAGGGCCAGGGCAAGCTCATTGTCCGCACCGCCCTGGACGGCTCTCCTGTGGCAGAGATTGCCATCTCCGGCAAGGGCACAGAGAAGCAGGTGGCAGAGGCAGCCGTCTCCGGATGCTCTTCCTGCAGCGCTCTGTACTTCACGTATGAGGGCAAGGGGAGCATTTCCCTGCACTCCATAATCCTTAAGTAACCCCGGCAAAAGGAGTCGCAGAGCGGCTCATACAGCGCATATGAGCGTCATATGAAGACACACAAAAGGCACCGCAAAACGCAGTGCCTTTAGTCGTTTCATGGGACTTATATGACTTGAACACTCGCTGCAGGCCAGGCATTGTGCCTGTCCTGTGGCCGTCTGTCTGTTAATTTGCGCAGCCGCCGCACTCATGGTTGTCCAAGCTAAGCTTTTCAAAGACGTAGCATTCTGTGTCCGTGTCATACTGGTCTGTCTTTGCATAGCCGCAGACTGTGAAGAAGGGCTCTGCCTCCGGAGTGGGAAGGCAGTATGCCTTTGTGGCGCCTGCCTCACGGAGCTTCATCTCCTCCGTGAAAAGGAGGAACTTGCCAAGGCCCTTGCGCCTGAAGTCCGGGGCTATGTACATCTCACGCACGTCTCCCCAGCCCTCACGCCAGCACCAGTCATTGTCTATGTCGTCTATCTGCCGGATGGCAAAGCCGCAGGGGACGTCATCCTCGTATATGAGGTCCACAAAGATAAGCCCTGCCAAAACGTCCGGCATGACGTACCCGTCCAGGGTCTCTTTAGGGTCATCCTCGCAGTTCAGCTCCCCGTAGTATGCTATGAAGAGGGGCTCAAAGTCCTTTACCCTTATGTCCTGCAGCGGAAGAACTGCTATCATATCTGCCTCCCGGGCCGCAAGGCCCGCATATATACTGCACCCACGCTCACACGCTCACACACTCATATCCGGCCGCTTCAGAAGGCGGATGGGAGTGGATGATGGGAGCGGAGGGGAAAAAAAACAGGCGGGACATGCCCGCCTTGGTTTTTACTCTGCTGCTGATTCTGTCTCTTCTGTCTCTACGGGGAAGACGCAGACCTTCTTGCCTGTCCTTCCGAGTCTCTGGAAACGAACGATGCCGTCCACCAGAGCGAAGAGCGTGTAATCTCTGCCCATGCCGACGCCCTCGCCGGCCTTGATCCTGGAACCGCGCTGTCTTACAATGATGTTTCCTGCAAGAACGAACTGTCCGTCTGAACGCTTGGTGCCAAGCCTCTTCGCGATGCTGTCTCTGCCGTTGTGCGAAGAGCCGGAACCTTTCTTATGAGAGAATAGTCTGAATAAGAACATATCTGCCTCCTTGATTACTCTGCCGCACTCGTATCGGCTGCATCGCCGGTGCCTATGGCCGTTACCCTCACGAGGGTGAAGGGCTGTCTGTGGCCCTGCTTCTTTCTTTCGTTCTTCTTGGGCTTGTACTTGAAGACTATGATCTTCTTTGCCTTGTCCTGGGTTACCACTGTGGCTGTGACCTTCACGCCCTCAACCTCAGCTCCGACCTGGATGCCGGCCTCGTCTGCCGTAAGAACAACGGGGAACTCTACAACGGAGCCTACCTCGGCTGCAAGCTTCTCAACCCTGATAAGGTCGCCTACCTGCGCCTTGTACTGCTTTCCGCCGTTGTCGAAAATAGCGTACATGTTTACCTCCTCTGTCCAGTCTCGCCGGGATATACCATCTTCAGACGGCAAGGCGGCGCTTTTTTTGCGCTCTTAGAAAGCCCGTCCCAAGCGGCTCACGGTCTATTCTATAAAACAAACGCCGGGGTGTCAAGCGTTTTTGAACGCCCGCACGCCAAAATCCGGGCCTCAAAGCCGCCATATCGTATGCAAATCTTCCGCTATTTCATTGCAATTCATGAAATTTTGCTCAAAACAGTTTTAGTTTGGCCGAAAAGTGTTTATAATAAGTTATGTAAGGATCAAATCTTTGGAGAACACATAATGAAATACGATTTCAAGAGCATAGCTGTAGAAGACCTTCAGTTCAAGCTTAACAGAGTAAAGTTCCAGCCCAACGAAAGGCTTGACATAAAGCCCCAGTTCTCACGCCAGGTAAGAAAGGTTGCCGGCAACGACAAGCTTATCTTCGTGGCCCTTTCCGTCAAGATCGAGTCCACGGAAGCTGAGCCGAAGCCCTTCGACATCGCCGCCACATACGTAGGCGTCTTTGAGGTCTCCGACATGCAGGGCGATGATGAGCGCAAGTTCGTCATTGAGGCCACCAGCCTCATTTACCCTTATCTCCGTGCGGGCGTCACCAACCTGACCTCCTCCGCATACATCGCTCCCCTGACTCTTCCCGTCATCAACGGCCCCATCTTCCCCGAAGACCGCCAGACCTACGCCTTCTCCGTGGACAGCAGCGACCTCAACTAATCCCCGCCGCCGGGAACCCAACCGAATAACGGACCTCACAGGCCCCTCGCCAAAAGGCGGGAGGCCTTTTCACTACACCCGCAACTATATCTCTGCCAGAGTCCCTGCGGAGCAGGGCCGTCTTAATTGGCATAGACTAAAAAAAGCATATGCCAGTGCGAATTGAGCCGGGATGCATGAAATTATGCAGTTATGCGTGCGTGGGAGCTCCTGGGCGGCGAAGGCGGCCGGGGAAGGGAGAAGAGGAAGGAAATTTCTTGTAAAAAAGAGAGTATTTTGGCCGAAATGGGAGCCGCAGGCTTTTAAAATCGGTTGACAGAAGATTTTTTTACTGTTATACTCTAAGAACCACAGCCCGAGAGGTTGTAATTTTTTTGTACGGAGTTTTCAGAAGATGAAGGCGCAGGTAAGAACGAGGATTACATTCGAGTGCACGGAGTGCAAGCGCAGGAACTATGACAGTTTCAAGAACAAGCGCAACAATCCGGACAGAATCACCCTTTCAAAATATTGTCCGTTCTGCAAGAAGCATACACAGCACAGAGAAACGAAGTAATTTTTATATAGAGTCGGGGGTAGCTTTTCATGGCAAGCCAGAAAGATGCTAAGGCGAAGAAGCCCAATATCTTTGTCCGCATGGGCAGAAGGCTCAAGGAGACATTCTCAGAGCTCAAAAGAGTGACATGGCCGTCATTTCCAAAGGTAGTCAAGGCAACGGTAGTTGTCCTTGTCGTCGTGGTCGTGTTCATGGTAGCCGTTACGGCGATTAACTTTGGCCTCCAGGAGCTTTTGAATCTTCTTACAGGCATCGGGAGCAGCACATAATGGCAATGATAGCTGATACCGAGAACCCCTGCTGGTACATCCTTCATACATATTCCGGCTATGAGGCCATGGTGAAGGACAGCCTGGAGAGGCTCATCGAGAACAACAACCTGCAGGACGTGATCTTCGATGTCAAGATCCTCATGGAGAAGACCATAGAAGAGAAGAACGGCAAGCGCAAGATAGTTGAGCGCAAGCTGATGCCTTGCTATGTCTATATAAAAATGATCTATTCCAACCAGCTCTGGTACATGATCACAAACATAAGGGGCGTTACCGGCTTCGTAGGCCCTCAGGGCCATCCCATGCCGCTGAAGGATTTTGAGATCCGCAAGATGCGCCTTGAGAACGTGACCGTGGAAGAGGAGTACAAGGCCGGGGACAAGGTTGTGGTCGAGTCCGGCCCGCTGGAAGGATACGAGGGCGTTATAACCGAGGCCAACAAGTCTTCACAGAAAGCAAAGATACAGATACAGATGTTCGGCGGCACCAACATAGACGCCGAAGTGGAATACATACAGATCCGCAAGCTGGACGAGTAATCCGGCGCAGGATTGAAGCGCTGGCGCTTTTGCGAAGCGGCGCCATGGCGCTGCCGCCTTGAGGCGGCTATATCGTTTAAACCGTGGGAGGATGCGGCAAATACCTTAAGGCCGTGTCCGCAAAGACCACGTTGGAGGATATATAATGGCAAAGAAGATTACAGCCGTTGTAAAGCTTCAGCTCCCCGCAGGAAAGGCCACGCCGG
>JAJPZC010000198.1 GCA_021204585.1 Clostridia bacterium | reverse complement strand
TGGGACATTAAAGTTTGGCTGCGGTTTGGGGCATGAAAAAAGAGGGGCCGGTTTGGGACATTAAAGTTTGGCTGCGTTTTGGAACATGAAAAAAGAGAAGCCGGTTGGGGACTTCTCTTGCGGATTCGTATGGATGCTGTAAAGATTATCTCTTGGAGAACTGAGGAGCACGGCGCGCTTTCTTGAGTCCGTACTTCTTTCTTTCCTTTACTCTGGGGTCACGGGTCAGGAAGCCTGCGGCCTTGAGACGGGGCCTGGAGTCCTCTTCTGCCTGCAGGAGAGCGCGGGCAACGCCGAGACGGATGGCGTTTGCCTGGCCTGTGTAGCCGCCGCCGTATACGTTGACCAGGATGTCATATTTGCCGTCCAGGCCGAGAAGGTTCACGGGCTGAAGGACAATGTATCTCAACGTGGCCTGAGGGAAGTAATCCTCAAAGGTTCTGCCATTGATTACTATGTTGCCGGATCCTGCGGGAATGAGACGAACACGTGCGACTGCCTTCTTTCTTCTGCCTGTTCCCCAGAACTGAAGCTTTTTCTTTATAGTAGCTTTAGCCATATATTACCTTCCTCTCCTGTTAGTTTAATTTGAGCGGTTCGGGCTTCTGAGCCGCATGGGTGTGTTCGGAGCCCTTGAAGACCTTGAGCTTCTTGAGCATTGCCCTTCCAAGTGAATTCTTGGGAAGCATGCCCTTGACTGCCTCGTATACGGCAAGGTCGCTCTTCTCAGCCAGCATGGTCTTGTAGGATATCTCCTTCAGGCCTCCAATGTATCCGGAGTGGTATCTGTAGTATTTGTCTGTCAGCTTCTTGCCGGTGAGAACCACTTTGTCTGTGTTTACGACGATGACAAAGTCGCCTGTATCCACGTTGGGCGTGAATGTGGGCTTGTTCTTGCCGCGAAGTATGGCAGCTACCTGGGAAGCAAGTCTGCCTAAAGGCATGCCGTCTGCATCAACGACATACCACTTCCTTTCCACTTCCTCAGCCTTTGCCATATAGGTTTTCATGGTCTTCTCCTTATGTACTGTCTCTATCGAATATGTGTTCTGAAGTCAAATTTAATATTATTTTATGGTTTTCCTAAATTTCTGTCAAGCTGTTTTGTATTGCGTTGCTAAAGAATTTCAAAAGATTTTGAAAAAATTTCACATGAGATTTCCGGCCTGCAAACAACCGTTTTCAAGTCCATAAAAACAATTGATTAGTGCATATATATAGCGATTTTACCGCATTGCTAAAGCGCCTGCCGCACTTGGGCTCACAGGCTCTCATATTGCGTTAGGCTGGCCCTCACGGCCTTCGCTGTCCGGGGCACTGCTGCCCGAGGCAGAGGGCGGCGGGCTGCGTGGGGCTTACTGGCCCTTCTGGGACAGTCTGGGGAGGTCGCACAGGCAGCTGATGTTGAGCGCACGCCTGAGCCTTATGACAAGACGTGCAGGATGCTCATCCGGCTTGACCACTCCACCGGATATCCATCCGTCTATAGTGGCCTTGAACCTTGGCAGGAGCTCTGCCTCCTCAGGCCGGATGCTGTGGAAGTCATCGTACTCGGCTAACTCCCGGTCATGGTCAGACTGCAGGTTAAGCCAGAAATAGGCTTTCACACCCAAGGCATATTCCAGTCTGTGGGCAAAGACAGCTGTTATAGGCTTCCGCCCATGTATGACAGCACGGATATGATCTGTGCTCATGCCGGTCCGTACGGCCAGCTCCTTTTGGGTCATCCCCCTGTCCTCTAGGAACTCGGCGAGAGTCTCACCGGGGTGGATGATGTAGCTGCGGTGAAGTCCTAAGCCTTCTGCTATGTCAGTCATAACCATCAGTCGTCCCTCCTGTCATCATGAAGCTTCCTCCATGTGGACATCTCATGGTTGTAATGCTCCTGCAGGACAAGCCAGTAATAAGCTCCTATGCCAAATGCCTTCTCCAGCCCTTTGGCGTACTCCTCCGTTATGTCCTTCTCCAAATGAAGGATAGAAAGAATGTCTGCCTCCGGTATGCCGGAAGCCGCAGCCAGATCCGCAGGGGTCATGCCCCTTTCCTCACGGATCTCGTTCACCGTTATTCCTGGATGGAATATGGAATCCAAGTGCATCATAATAGTCTCCTTCGCTGCGCCGCATACGGGTGCAGCATGCTGTAGTAATCACTTGGTCATCATGAGGTCTCCTCCTTTGTGGTATTGGTATATGTATCCCTGCCTCTGCAGGCAGGGGTGTGTGTCATTTGCTGCGGGATATAAGCTCCTTAAGATGGTTAAGACGCTCTCTTGCGGTGTCCAGTATGGCATCCTGCCGGTCTTTAGACATGAACCCTTCCGGCAGGTCTGCCAGGGTATCAGATATTATGTCCGGGACGCCGTTCAGGACCTGTACAGGGAGCCAGGCATAGTCGGAAACAAGGCTTAGCTGCATGTCTGGGTCATTATAGAAGGGCTTGCAGGATGGCTTCTGCATGTGCATTGCGTACCCGCTCATGTAGAAGCCCAGGGAGCTGCCGTTGTCATAGAGCGGGGCAGGGCCCAGCCATTCAAGGGCCCTGGCGTTCCGGATGAAGCCAAAGTTGTACAGGTGGCGGTCTTCGTTGGCTATGATGTAGTCAAAGACAATCATCCTGTCCAGGAAGGCCCTGGGGTCATGGATGCCAAGGCCGGTGCAGCACTCAAGGAAGTAGTCATACGGCCTGTACGGGGTGTCCTGTGGAGACTTATTCCGGGTCACAAGGATGTCGTAGGCGGGTATGAGCTCAGTGTCTGCGGAGATGAAGTCCTCGCATGCGCTGTACGGAAGGCCTCCCCGCCAGTATAAGTAATATGGTATATGGGGGAGGCCAAGAAGGTCTGCGACTTTGGAGGCAGTCAGCTCATTCACGGGCTCCTGGAAGGCGTAGCCGCAGCTGCCCTTTATGAGCCACCTTCTGCCGCCTTCCTCCCTCCACCGCTTCATAAGATTTCCGCCGCAGGCTATGTCCGGGGAGCTGTATGAGAGGTCATTTCTGGGCTTGGCGCCCAGGCCGAAGAGAATGTCGCCAATGTCCCCGGAGAACGGGTTCATGAAGAAGTTCACGTCCTGCCATGAAAGGTTAGAGCCCTCCGGGCGGATCCAGTACTGGTCCGTAAGGCTCAGCCCCAGGCTGCGCTTTAGAAGCGGGGATGTGCTGTGGAGGTTCAATGCGCCGTAGAGCCTGCGAAGGCCCTGCCGGGTTGCAGGGATGCCCCTGCACCGCCACCACAGGTTCAGAGCATCCGGGCTGGGAACGCCGGAATGGCATTTGACACCCACAGGCAAATGGCCCGGGGCCAGGACTTCATGGACTCCGGAGATAATGCCCTGGCTGTTAAGGTCCAGGGACGCCACGGCGAGGTTTCCGTGCATGAGAGTATATGCGGATGTCTGTTTGCGGGAACTGCCTGTCGGCATGGATGGAAACTCCTACTTAGTATCGTTTTGCCGTAAAGACACGTATAGCCTCCTGCCGCGGGGGACAGAAGACTATACAGAAAATTCGTATTGGATTGGCTTAGAGCCGTTATAAGTGCCCCGTTTGGGGGTTCAGGGACTCTTTTATGGATGGCCCCCATGCGCCCGAACAGGGCCGGACGGGCGTATATGAGGCCTGTATGCGGCCTGTGGAGGGCTGTACGGGGCGTTACTCCGTGCGGGTGAGGGTGGCCTTGATGCGCTTTACGCCCGCGGAGACGTTCTCCTGCTTCACGATCTTGAAGGTCCCAAGGACGCCGGTACTCGGGGCGTGGGGGCCGCCGCAGATCTCTTTGGAGAAGTCTCCAATGGTGTAGGTCTTGACCCTCTCACCGTACTTGGACTCGAAGAGTCCGGTGAAGCCGCGCTCCTTGGCTTCGGTGAGGGGCATCTCTTCCATTACCACAGGGACGTCAAGGGCTATCTGTTCGTTCACGAGGCGCTCTACCTCTGCCACTTCGTCCGGGGTGAGCTTGCGGGAGAAGTTGAAGTCGAAGCGCAGGCGTTCGTCTGTGATGTTTGAGCCCTTCTGCTCTATGTCCGGGGATATGGCCTTCCGGAGGGCGGCGTGCAGGAGATGGGTTGCAGTGTGCAGGTACGTGGTCTCTTCCTTGTGGTCTGCAAGGCCGCAGGCGAACTGGCCGGCTGAGGCAGTGCGGGACTTTTCCTGGTGCTCACGCACGGCTGCGTCGTAGCCGGGAAGGTCTACGGATATGCCGCGCTCCTTTGCCATCTCGTCCGTGATTTCTACGGGGAAGCCGTAGGTGTCATAGAGATGGAAGGCAGTGGCGCCGTCTATGGTCCCGCCTTCGGGCACGGCAGCTGCCACCTTCTCAAACTCCCTCAAGCCCTGCTGCAGGGTCTTGGAGAACTTGGCCTCCTCGGTCTCAAGCTCCTCGTGGATGCGGGCCTCGTTCTTTGTAAGTTCCGGATAGACGTCCTTGTACTTGGATATGAACGTGGAGGCTATTTTGGACAGCTCCCCGAGGGGGAGGTTTATGTTGCGCCCGTAGCGGACGGCGCGGCGGATGATGCGGCGCAGTATGTAGC
>JAJPZC010000099.1 GCA_021204585.1 Clostridia bacterium | reverse complement strand
ATGTCATACCCTGCACCTGCCAGTCCGGCCGTATCATGGCGCTTCTTTTTGCACATTGCCACCCCAACCGGCATATGTCAGAGACGCCCGCAGAGGCAGCTAAAAAACTCAACTCCGGGAAGGTCTTAAGTCAGGTTTGGAAAGACGGAAAGGCATGTTCACGGACACTGCAAAAGGCCCTGCATAGCAAGGCCTTTCTGTCTTTGTATGGATTGCATGAAGACTCATGTGCGGCAGGGTTTAGTCTGTCTCGGTATTGTCTCCGTTGTCATCGCCGTCTCCGGAACCACCTTCGTCAGAGCCAGTGGTATCAGAGCTCTCAGTGTCCTCGGTGTTGTCCTCGGCGCCGTTGGTTTCATCCGTTTCGGTGCCGTCGCCGGTGCTGTCTGAAGGCTCATTGGTCTCAGTATCCCCGGTGTTGTTCTCATTGCCGGTTGTTTCGTCTGTTGTGGTGCTGTCACCGGTCTCAGAATCATCGCCCTGGGTCTCGTCTTCCTCTGTGTCTTCGTCTTCAGGCTCTTCCTCTTCGATGAAGTCCTCAAGGTAAATATCGCCCTTGATGGTGATATCCTCGCCAATGGTAATGGATATCTTCTCAATTGCAGAGGCATCGTTGCCCTGGAGGTTGGCCTCGTATGCTGCATAGTAACCTGTAAGGGAGCCGCCGGTTACGTTGACGGTTATGGCGAGGGCTGTTTTGTGCTGTACAACTGCAAGAGCTGCGCCGCTGTCTACTGCAGGGCCTTCCTCGTTGCCGGCGCCGTCATTGGCAAGCGTGAATGTTCTTGTGGAGCCGGAGATTGTGCCGCCGGAGATTGTAAGGCTGCCTGCGCGGATCTCAACGCCCACAGCACCCCTTATGGTGCCGTCTGAAACTGTATATGTTCCGTTGCCTGCAAGATACATGCCGGTATGGCTGCCCGTGACAGAGCCGCCGTTGACGGTGACTGTTGCAAGATTGTCTTTTATTGTGCCCTCTGTGGAGACGCCGTAATATGTGCCGGAAATCTTTCCGCCGTTGACGGTAAGAGATGCTGCGGTTGTACCGGAGTCGTTAAAGATGCCTACTGCTGTTGAGTCTGTTCCAGTAGACTTGATTGTGCCGCTGTTGATTATGGCCGTTGCGCCAACCATAACCTGGATGCCGTTGGATGTCTTGCTGAGTATGCTTATGTCGTTGTTGTCCCCGTCCTCTGTGCCAACTGTAAGTGTAGCTCCGCTGGCCACATTCACAGCTGCGCTGTTGTCCGCAGTAAGTGTTCCGCCTTTTATTGTTGTTTCTCCTGCAAGATCATTTACAGCAAAGCAGCTGGCGGATGTTATGGTGCCGCCGTTGATCGTTGTGGTGCCCTGGGTCTGTATCGTCGCAGAACCAGATCCTTCAACGCCTATGAACGTGCCGCTGTTTATGGTAACTGTTGCTCCGGCACGGACTATTACCGCTTCCATTCCGCTGTAGGTGCCGCCATCTACATTAAGAGTGCCGCCGGACACAACTTCTATAGGCCTGTCTCCGCTGTTTTCATCATGTGAAATGGAGCCGTTGCCCTTCCTGGAGGAATCTGTAAGGTTAAGCGTGCCGCTTACAGTTATGAATGTCTTGTTAATTGAGTTACTGGATGAATCAAGAGTCGTTGTAATGGCGCAGCCGTTGAGGTCTATGGTAACCTCGGAGCTTGCTGCAATGGAGAGCGCAGAGTCCAATTCTATGTCGTTGTTGAGCTTTATCTTTGTATCGGTTGAAGCATTTGTAATGACAGACTTGAGCTGGGAAGCGTCTTCTACAAGATATGCAACGTCCTCGTCTGCAAGGGCTTTAACATAGTCGCATCCGTAATGGTTGCATGTGATGTACCAGCCAGCTTGGGTTATTACGTCGCTGCCCTCTACTGCATCAGAGTAATAAACTGCTTCGCTGTAATCGTGGTTGCTGTTATAGTTGCCCTCGCCCAAAGCGGCAATAGCCTGCTCCTCTACCGTTCCGCACACAGTGCATGTACGGCTCCGAAGGCCTTCTGCATATGTCTCAGGCTCCAGAATGGTTTCCCACCCATCACTGCTAGTATCATCGGCGTCCCAAACATGCTCTCCTGTGGCATCTATCGTCTCATAAATGTAGTCCCCGCAGACAGTGCAGGTATACTTTATTTTTCCTTCTACCCCGCAGGAAGCCTCATCTATAATGGTGCCGTTGTCGTAATCGTATGTATGGTCTGCAAGATAGTACTCAGTCTTGGTTGCACCACACTTATTGCATGTGTATGTCATTATGCCGGGAGTCTGGCATGTTCCATCTGTGGTGACCGTCCCTTCATCCCAGTCATGATCACATTCGGAGCACGCAGCAAGGCCAATGGTCATTAGAGCCATGCTGGCAGCAACGCATGCCGTAACCACGCCAAAGACGATCTTGTTCTTTATCATGTTCTGTCCTCCAAAACATTCTGCAACTGTAACAGCAGTATTTTAAACCATAATTAGAAATGTATCAAGCAATCTGGCCTTCAAAATGAAAATTTGTTGGACTTTTCTCAAATTCACATTCCCCTGCAATATACCGCAGGATACGGCCTTTTAAGGCTCCTGCTCTGCCTTTTTTGCATCGATTCAGCAGGCTTCGCATGCAGCTCTCCAAGCCCCGTTATTCTGCCACTTTGGATGTCATTCCCCTTAGAATATGCCGCAAATACGCCTGTTTTAGCGCATTGTACGAGGACCTGGACAAAAACAGGCGGCAAAAGGCACTTGGTTTTAGTATATTCCTGCATGAATGCAATATTCAGGGCCCTGTTTGAGCACTATGCGGGCAGGGTTTTGCGGGACATGGTAAAAGGAGGGCCGGAGCTCTCCCTTTGCGTGCAGATGGATGGGTTATTTGTGCCAGAGCTTGAGGTTGTGAAAGTCAAGCTTCCAGCGGCCGTCGCGCTTTATGAGCTTGTCCCAGACGAAGAGGATGTAGCCTATGGCGGCGAAGACAACGACAAGGATGAGTACCCAGAGCATGACGCCGCCGTAGCCGAGGTTGTCCACGTTGAGGAAGAAATAGGGGTAGTCGAAGGCCCAGTCATGGGCACGGCAGACGGCCCCGTAGATGAGGATGTAGACTACGTACACGAGGGGCATGAAGATGGTCTTTATGGGGTCCAGAATCTTTATGGTCTTGTGCCTGTCAAAGATGAACCAGTCCACTATAAACAGGACGGGCGCTGCAAGGTGGTAACAGAGGTTCCCGAGGTTCATCCAGTATGCGGGCGAGGTGAGGTCGCCGAGGAGTATGTTGTATACAAGGAAAGTTACAAGTATCATTACCACGCCGCAGAACTTCAGTGTGGGCACTATCTCGTTGTTGCCCCTTGTCTCCCCCTTGAAGACTCTTTTCACCGTGGCGGCGCACACTATGACGCCTATTATAAAGATGTAGTAGTTGGACAGATGGGTGTACATCTGCCAGAAGTCATT
Organism: Clostridia bacterium; assembly: GCA_021204585.1. Taxonomy (GTDB): domain Bacteria; phylum Bacillota; class Clostridia; order Christensenellales; family Borkfalkiaceae; genus Coproplasma. The sequence goes on along the minus strand of JAJPZC010000099.1, from coordinate 1,156 downwards.
GGATATGCGGTACTCCGTCACGAGGTCCGTGTCCAGGGTGAAGAAGTGTATGGACAGAATAACGCCCAGGGCAGAGATGCAGCAGAACACAATCCTGTACACCATCTGTATGCGGAGGTCATCGCATATGCTGTCCTTGTCGGGACGCACCGTCTTAACCTTTCCCTCCGGCTTTCCCTGCCCTGCCTGCTCTTCCACGGGCACCGGAGCCGGCGCCTCTTCCGGCAAAGGAGCCGTCTCTGTCTTTTCGTCTTCCATGATATAACGCTCTCCTGTTTCGTATAGGTTACGGAGACAGCATATTGGATAAAGCCCTGGGGTGTCAAATGTTAATAGACATATTTTAGATAAGTGTTGTTTTATACAAAATAACATCCGTTGTGTTAATAACGGACAAGGCTGGGTTAATGAAAATGCCCGCATTGTTGCGCAAACCGGCCTCCGGCAGGCCCTTGGGCCGGGCCTTGGGTGTACAGCATGCAATGAAATCATTTGGGTATTGCACTTTCAAAAACTTGCTTTACTTGAGGGGGTGTGATATACTTTGACCAGTCCAAAGAGAGAGGTCTTTGGATACGGAGGAAATTTTCTATGACTGTAGAAGAAATGTTAGACAAGATCCACAAGACGAAGATCGTGCCTGTAGTGGTCCTCAACTCTGTAGAGGAGACCATCCCCAAGATGCAGGCTCTTATAAACGGCGGGCTGCCCTGCGCTGAGATTACATTCAGGACTGCATGCGCAGGAGAGGCTATAAAGCTTGCCGTCAAGACTTTCCCGGAGATGCTCATAGGCGCCGGAACGGTCATCAACCGCCAGCAGTGCGAGGACGCCATAGCATCCGGCGTTCAGTTCATCGTATCCCCGGGCTTCTCCCCGGACGTTGCAGAGTGCTGCAAGGAGCACGGCCTCCTGTACTTACCCGGCATAGTAACTCCCACAGAGGCAATGGCAGCCATAGCCGCAGGCCTTACAACCCTCAAGTTCTTCCCTGCATCTGACTTCGGCGGCCACAAGACCATAAAGGCCATCTCTGCAGCCTTCCCGTACGTGCATTTCATGCCTACAGGCGGCGTCAACGAGACAACCGTCCTTGACTATCTCTCCGACCCGAAGATCATAGCATGCGGCGGCAGCTGGATGATGAAGGGCACTC
>JAJPZC010000084.1:1626-4621 GCA_021204585.1 Clostridia bacterium | reverse complement strand
TAACAGGACCTCTTACCACAATCACCGTAAGTACGGAGAATAAATCGGGACTGCTCCTCACTAAGAGCGATGTTTCCGGTATCACCATTGTCAACGATGAAACAGGAGAGAGCTACTATTGTGTGTCATACACAGAGATAGAGGGCGTGGGCTTGGAATATCCCTTGTCCTACGAGCTTACTCTTAATGCGGCAATTAATACTACGGGTAGCTATACTCTCACCATACCTGCGGATTATTTCGACGGGACAAGCGATGAGACGAATGATGATATCTCGAATGCCGAGACCGTTGTCGGTTTCAATTTGACGGCCGGTACTGAGGTTGAGCAATTCACATTCGACCATGCTAACGGTTCCATTCTGCCCGAGCTGTCCGTGATAGAGATTATCTCCGCTACCGGTTATCTTGCACCCGTTGCAGAAAACAGCGAGGACAAGATAACAGTTCGGGACGCGAACGGGACGACATACAGCGTAGCGAGCGTCGTAATTGCTCCGGATTCATACGTATGCACCATTACGTTATCGGAGTCTGTAACCACTGCCGGCACATGCACGGTTACCATTCCCGCCGGTTTCTTCTACGTGAACGAAGCTGAGACGGTAACGAACGCCGCGGTAACTGTGTCCTACACCATTCGTGAGATTACCGCTGCACCGTCTGACGGTTCAACCATCAACGGCGAACTTACTGCGGTTGTCCTTTCGAGCAACGTGGAGTTTGAGCCGACCAGCGGAGACTATGAGAGCTTCGACGGAATAACAACTACCAATGGAGAGATAACAAGCATTTCCTACGGCGACGAGCCGGGTGAGGACGGCAACTATACTTGCACCCTTACGATTGCCGGAACAACGTTGGGCGAGTGCGTAATAACCATACCGGCAGAGTTCTTCACCTACCAACCTGAGCAAATAACGTTGATATACGGAATAGTCCCCGAAAATTCCGGCATAGAGTTTACGTTCGATCCTGCGGACGGCGGTGGAGTAATGGGTACTATGTATCAATTTGACATCACCGCTAATTGCTGGCTTGAAAGGGCGGATATATCGATGGATGCCATTACGATAACAGACGAGAAAGGTGATGTTGTTGCGACGGGCAATCCCTCAAGGCAGATATATTGGGACTACCAGACCGCAGACGTGTCTACGGGTACTATATATATCACTCCGGCATTATCCGACTTGGGTGCGTATACGATACACATACCTGCCGGGTTCTTCTACACCGACGAGGAGCATAATGGATTAAGCCCCGAGCTTACTTCTACTTTTAACATTGTGGAGTTCACGTTCAATCCTGCTGATGGTGATGAAGTATCAAGTCTTGACAATATAATTATCTCGTGCGGCGACACCTACTTCGGAATAGAAGACGATCACGAGGCAAGCGAGGTTATTTTGTACTTATTCGGACGTGATTTGACGGAAGCTACATATTGCGAGTCGATTACAGGAATTGGAGACCCGAACGAAGACGGTTGGTATTTGTCATACAATCTCCACCTTGCCGAACCTGTTACTGCAGAGGGTACATACATACTTCTCATTCCTGAGGGCTTCTTCACTTATCAGTCGGAAGATTTGGAGCCGGCATGGGTTGTTGACGGTAGCGAAGCGGAAACCGCAAACTCTCACTCTTTCGGTTCAACTACCGGTATCAACGGTATTAATGCGAACGGTGACGGAGATAGCGTCGAAATATACAATACTGCCGGACAAAAGGTTACTTCTCCGGTCAACGGAACTATAAAGATAGTTCGCAAGGCGGATGGAACGATACGTAAGGTACTGGTTAAGTAGGACAATCACAATAAGTAACAAATTTTGAATTAGATGATATGGCGGCACAATCCGCCGCCACATCTTTTTGCAAGCTTTATGTATATGAGAAACATACTTCTCTCTGTGTTTTGCTTATATCTTACGCCATTGACGGCTAATGCGGTTACTCTGCAGGTGGATAGTATCACCTACATTCTCGATAAAGAGAATATGACTGCATCCGTTGCGGCACAGTATGAGTACAGCGGGGCGGATGGGACACTATTAGCTATATATAGTTGGCTCAAAGGCGACATCGTTATCCCCTCTGTAATAACAGATGAAAGCGGCAATGAATACACAGTTACCTCCCTTGAGCAAGGAGCATTCGAAAATCTTAGAAGTGTTACATCAGTTACTCTGCCTAACAGTGTTACCTCGTATGGAAAATATTCTTTCAGCTCATGCCTCATACCCAAGGTTGTTCTGTCTGAGAACGCTCCCGTGATACCGGCGCACTGTTTCCATAGTGCTTTATACTTGGGGAGTATTGACCTGCCTGACTGCGTTACTGTATTAGGAGATACTGCATTCACTAATTGCACCAGATTAACGAATGTAAAGTTTCCTAAGTACCTTGAAAGTATGGGCAAAAGATGTTTCTCCGGTTGCACGAGTTTGACATCAGCAGAGCTGCCGGAAGGGTTGGAGACAATCGGAGAGAATGCGTTTTACAAATGCACGGCTCTTGAGAAAGTCTCTTTGCCAAGCACATTGACATCGTTGGGTGAATCTGCATTTAATGGTTGCACCTCCCTGAGATCGGTGGAAATTCCCGAGAGTATAACGGCGTTGTCTAATCAGCTTATTTTTTATGGTTGCACATCTCTGGAGACTGTGGTTTTACCAAGCACGCTTACCTCAATCACATATAGTGTTTTCGGCGGTTGCACCGCATTAAAGTCTGTTACGTGTAAGGCTTTGACACCACCGGAACTTGCGGAAAATTTTAGTTCAATTTTCCCAATGTCGGGTATAGAGGATTGCGTGTTATATGTTCCTCTTGGTTGCGTAGAAGCATACGAACAGAGCGAGTGGGCGGATTACTTCTCTATCATAGAGGAAATGGCATACTTCACGGTTGACCCTGCTGACGGCGATGAGGTGGAAGACATCACGGAGATAACCGCTACTTCTTACTATGGTATCGCCCTTTCGAGCGA
>JAJPZC010000084.1:0-1526 GCA_021204585.1 Clostridia bacterium | reverse complement strand
ATGAGCTTTGCTGACACCGTTGAAGAGATTGATGGTATCTACTATTCTCTCTCCGACGATGGCACTGCTACGGTTGTCCAGCAGACAACTTACAACAGCACCATGGATGGTGTGGAGGTTGTCATACCGGAAATGGTAACATCTCAAGAAAGAGATGAGTACACAGTTACCGCTCTTGCGAACAATGCGTTCCGTAACACAGGGATTATCTCCATTGTTCTTCCCTCTACCATTACGTCTATCGGGACGTATGCGTTCTATGGTTGCACAAGTCTAACAAGTGTTGACTTTTCTGCAACTCATATAACGACGTTACCTAACTATTGTTTCCACGATTGCGTCGTATTGACGGATGTAAAGCTTCCGGCAACGGAAACATTGACGACTATCGGCAATTACTGTTTCGATACTTGCTCTGCGCTTGAGACGATTACAGTGCCTGAGGGTGTAACTACGATTAACTTGCAGGCGTTTGTTGATTGCACGACTCTTTCGATTGTCAGTCTGCCGAGCACGCTTACATCGATTGGCAACAATGCGTTCCAGCATGACACGAATATCATTCTGGTATGTTGCAAGGCTGAAACTCCGCCGTCGCTCTATTACTCATTCCCGGATGGGCTGGACGCTACTCTCTGCGTGCCGGCGGGAAGTGTGAGTGCATACGCTGGAAATGAAGATTGGTCTGGGTATTTCATAGATATTACTTCCGGTTGCGACTGCGAGAATGGTGATGTTACTGAATATGAGATTATCTTTGACCCCGAGCCGGGAAAGGTTCCTTACATTGATGTCATAGATGCAACATGTTCTGATGGTATATCGTTAGCTGTTGATGATGATTACGACGGAATAATTGTTACCAATATTAGCACGGGAGAACAGGTATCTGCAAGTTTTATTCTTGACGAGGTAGATGATACGACTTGTAGAATTAATTTTGACCCTGCAGTAAGAGATGATGGCACATATAATGTGCATATTCCCGCCGGAGTTTTCTGGTTAGGAGAAAAAACTGCGACCAATGGCATTTATGATTTAACATATACTATTGGTAATGGCAACAATGGCAAATACGGGCTTGATTGGACACCTAAGGATAGTGTAGTTTATCTTTATGAGATAGAGTTCTCTTGTCCCAACGGCTTTGATGCTAACCACGAGGCGGACACATTCATTGTCTACGACGCTGAAGGTAACGAGGTTACGGCAGGCAGTTCGTTTACAGAGGGCGAAGAGATTCACAATGGTTGGTTCTCCACTCTCACTCTCGTTCTTGAGACTCCGGTAAATACAGAAGGCAATTATACGTTGAGTGTTCCTGACAAGGCATTCTTGTTCTACACCGGCGGAGAGGATGATGTGTACAGCGAGGGTTTCGATATCGCATACTATGTAACCGGTGGAGAAGCACCGGAGCCGTCGACCGAATATTTGGAACTCATCACCTATCCGGAGGCAGGGCAAGGAATAACAGGACCTCTTACCACAATCACCGTAAGTACGGAGAATAAATCGGGACTGCT
>JAJPZC010000037.1:16015-19271 GCA_021204585.1 Clostridia bacterium | reverse complement strand
CGGCCATCCCAAGGCACTTTCTGCAGCATCCTTTATTGCAAAGGTTCATGTCCGCACCAAAAATTGGCCTCAGGGTATTCCGGATCATTACAAAAATTACGACTATACTGCATGTCCCCTGCCGGCATTCTGCGGCCAAGCCTTACGAAGGCCTTATGGCGGGGGACGGAGATACATAATTGACCGATCTTAAGAGCAAAAAATACAGCGTCATATTCCTTGGCTGCGACAAGAACAGGGTGGACTCTGAGAAAGTCATTTCCTTTATCCAGGAGCAGGGATGCGAGGTGACGGGAGACCTCAAAGAGGCGCAGGTCATCATTGTTAACACGTGCGCTTTCATAAACGATGCCAGGGAAGAGTCCATAAACACTGTCATAGACTGCAATGCCCTCCGTGAGGAGGGGCATCTCGAGAAGCTTGTTGTCTCCGGATGCCTTCCGCAGAAGTTCCTCTCAGAGCTCTTTGACACCTTCACGGAGGCAGACATATTCTTAGGCGTGAACGACTACGACAGGCTGTTCGACGCCTTGCAGGCCTCATACGATGAAGATGAGAGGCTGTCCCTCGTAGGCCAGGGACAGTTCGGGTACCGCTTATCGCGTGCCGTGTCAGAGCCGGAGCACATAGCATACCTCAAGATTGCAGACGGCTGCAACAACCGCTGCACGTACTGCCTCATCCCAAAGATCCGCGGCCGTTACATCTCATACCCCATGGAAGACCTCATCTCGGAGGCAGAGTCCTTGGGAGACGTCTCGGAGCTCATAATAGTTGCGCAGGACATAACCCGGTACGGCATGGACCTCTATGGCCAGCCTTCCCTGGTGCCGCTGCTTCGCAGGCTCTCAACCCTGGACAACATACAGGCCATACGGCTTCTGTACTGTTATCCGGACATGATAACGGATGAGCTCATAACAGAGATAGCCACAAACGGAAAGATTCTCAAGTACATAGACATTCCTTTGCAGCACTCCGAGGACCGCATCTTAAAGCTCATGAACCGGCCCCAGACCCGCAAGTCTTACTTAGAGCTCATCTCAAGGCTCCGCCGTGAGGTGCCGGGCATTGCCATCCGTTCCACGTTCATAGTTGGCTTCCCGTCCGAGACGGAAGAGGATGTGGAGGGGCTCATATCCTTCCTAGAAGAGGCGCGCATAGAAAACTGCGGCTTCTTTGCATACTCCCGCGAGAAGGACACCCCGGCAGACCGGCTCCCCGGCCACATGACAAAGCGTGAGAAGCAGAAGCGCTTAAAGCGCGTGTATAAGGCGCAGGAGGCCATATCCGGCGGATACTATGCCTCATACGTCGGCAAGACCGTGCGCGTCCTCTGCGACGGCATCTCCGAAGACGGCGAATCCTTCGCTGGCCACACATACTTCCAGGCGCCGGACATAGACGGCAAGACGTACTTCAATGCGCCCCTTGCAGAGCAGGGGGAGTGGTACGACGTGCAGATCCTTGCCTCCGACGGCTCTGACCTCTACGGCGCCACCCCGGACTACGTCCCGGAGGACTAGCCAAGCGGCAATACATCCCGTCCAGGGCCATTCTGCGGCCCATCCTGCGGCTCCAGCCCAAGGACCCATCCAAGGCCTTTACATGGTCACATCCAACCAGCATCCAATTTTCGTTGCATATACAGAGGGATTCATTATGAGTTCTGATACAAAGAAAGACAAAGACAAGAAGGAGACCGAGGTTATAGACAAGGACTCCAAAAAGTACAGGTTCTACTCCGGGAACGGGGGCATGAACGTGCCCAACAGGCTTACGATTGTGCGCGTCATCATGATCCCCATCTTCATTCTGTTCTACTTCGTGCCCTTCAAAGGCCACTACTTCGTGGCCCTGGCAGTCTTCATTCTGTCTACTCTCACAGATATGGCGGACGGCAAGATTGCGCGCAAGTATGACTTGATCTCGGACTTCGGAAAGCTTCTGGACCCCATAGCAGATAAAGTCCTAGTGCTTTCCGCCTTTGTGTGCTTCATCTCGGACGTCAACGTCTTCTATGACAGCAACTTCGGCTCCTGGGGCATCATAGTCGCAGGGATATGCGTGGTGCTCATCATTGCCCGTGAGATAATGGTGGCCGGCATACGCCTCGTTGCGGCAGACAAGGGGATAGCCATTGCGGCAGACTGGTTCGGAAAGGTCAAGACCGTCACCCAGTACATATCCATCTTCGTGCTTCTGTTCGGCACAGGCTTCATAAACGTTTCCACAGGCTCCGGCGCCGTGTACAGGATTGGCGAGTACTTCAACTACCTCGGCTTTGCGGTTTTAGTTCTTGCCATGATCTTCACTGTCATCTCAGGCGTAAATTACGTAATCAAGAACCTGGACGTCTTCAAGGCTCCGGAAAAGCGTCACGGCCAGGCAGCTGCAGCCGCCGCCGCTCCGGCCGGTGCTCCTGCAGGTGAGCCCGTGAAGCCGTACATGCGCCCGGCTCTTTCCCTTCTTGCTTCCGTCCCCGCAGATTCTGCAGTTGACGCAAGCCTCAAGGGAGTTATGGAAGGCCCCAAGATGGCAAACGTAAAGCCCGGAACCCTTACGGCAGCCTTAGGCGTCACGGCAGAGGGAGACCCCATCTGTCCCAATCTTTCCAACCTGCAGCACATACTCATTGCTGGATGCCCTGACACCGGCGCAACGGAAGCCGTCAACTCCATGATAACCAGCCTCATATACCGCCTGGGGCCCAAAGAGCTCAAGCTTCTTCTCATATCCGCCGGCACTCATTCCCTGGACGAATACAAGGGCCTGCCTCATGTGCACGGCTCCATAATATCTGCACCTGAAGATGCCATTGGAGAACTTTCCCTTCTGTCCCAGGAAGAAGACAGGCGCATTGCCCTCTTCAAGGACCTCCCGGACAAGAAGAACATAGAGGAATACAACAAGACCTGCTTCCCGGGCTCCGGCAAGGAGCGCCTGGCGCACATCATAGTGGTTGTCTCAGACCTTTCCGTACTCATGAAGGCCAGCGCCTCGCTTACGGAGAGCGCCATTATGACAGTCCTGCAGGCCGCCCGTGCCTGCGGCATACACTTCGTGATATGCTCTTCAGACGCCTCTGCGGAAGGCATGCCTGCGGCTCTCAAGGCTAGCATATCCACGCGCATAGCCTTCCGTCTTCCTACGGAGGAGGCATCCTGCTACATCATAGACCGTCCCGGCGCCGAATCTCTTGCGCCCGGCCAGATGCTGTACAAGGGCAATTCCGTGGCAGACCCCGTGCCTCTTA
>JAJPZC010000037.1:0-15915 GCA_021204585.1 Clostridia bacterium | reverse complement strand
TGGCCTTGCCCTGCGGGCATGAAAATTCATATTGTTCCGGACGGACTTTCGTTTGCGCTGTTTCGGAACTTGCATTACAATGTGCATCGCGGTGTACTGAATGGCTCCCTTGTGAGCATTTATGATATATGATACGCAGGCCATGAGGGGCTGCGCATGGAGGTAATTATGGACAGCATGGATCTTTACATCAAGGTCTTGAGGAAGGGCGTTGACCACGGCGAGATTTCTGTGGACTACATAAAGCAGAACTATCCCATAGGACTCAACAAGGCCATAAGAATCATGGACTGGATGACTGAGAACGGGTACATTGAGCGCGTGAAAGGCCACAGCAAGCCCTCCAAGGTTACCCTCACCCTTGAGAAGTTCAACAGGCTGTACGGAGACAAGACCTGAAGATGAAGCCGTCTCTTTCGCTGCTCATCTTTACCAGCCGGAACGCAAGGGGGCTGGAGGAGGGCGGGGCCCTTTTGGAAGGGCTGTCCCGCAGGGGGTACGCCCCTGACGCCGTATCCAGGATAGCTTATGATGACGGGGGCCTTTTGGGCCACTGCCTTGAAGACGCCCTGGATTATTACGACGTGACCCTCATTTCCTGCCCTGAAGAGATGCTTTCCGGGGTCCGCTCATTTATTTCTTCCAAAAATTTCCAGGAAATTTCAGAATTTGGTTTTAAAACCGCTTCAAAGCGGGTATATATAAAGTGTAGGGGTGCGGAAGGACCCGGCCTCGATGAGCTCCTGGACCGGATGGATCAGGACTTAGAGAGGCATGACACCGTCTCATACTTGAGGTGCGTGGGGGTTCCTGACGACATTCTGTCCCAGGCGATAGCTGAGGCCAGAGCCTCATGCCCGGAACAGCGGCTCATGATTTCCGGGCGGCATGCAGACCTGAGGATAGAGATTGTCACGCCTTCTTCATTGCCTTCAAGCGCAAGGGAGGATACATTCCGTCTGCTCTTGCAGAAGCTCTCCGATTACGTCTATGCCATGGAGGACGTGGAGCTTAATGCAAGGGTGGTGCAGCTTCTCAAACTTCGCAAGATGCACATCAGCGTGGCTGAGTCCTTTACGGGCGGCGGCATATGCAAAAAGCTTGTAGAGATACCGGGAGTGTCAGAGGTCTTTGACGAGGGCCTCAACACTTACTCCAACAGGGCCAAGATGGCCCGGCTTGGCGTAGACCGCGCGACTCTCAACAGCTATGGCGCCGTCTCCCGCGAGACAGCCGAAGAGATGTGCTTAGGCCTTCTCAACACTCATGCCTGCGACGTGGCCGTCTCCACGACAGGCATAGCAGGGCCCTCATCCGACGATACCAACAAGCCCGTAGGGCTCATGTACATCGGCTGCGGCACCCAGGACAGACTGGACGTCATTGAATACCGCCTCAAGGGCAGCCGCGAGGACATAACGGCCACAGCCATAAACCTCGCCCTGTTCCAAATCTACAAGGCCATAAAAAAGTAGCCCCCGGCCCGGCTGGCATAACGGTCCCGCCAGCCCGCCCAAAGGCTCTTTCCAAGGCCCGTACAGAGGCTTATGCAGGGAATGCATAGTACTTTTGCCTCGCCCGCACGGCAGTCCGTCTGCCTTTTCCGGCCCGTACAGGGCCCCAAAACCCGTCCGGCGGCTTCATGTCCGCCAAACCAATCAACTCAGTACAGAAAAAGGAAGTAATCATATGAATGAAGACAAGCTTAAGGCTTTGAATCTCACCATTGCCCAGATCGAGAAGAGCTACGGCAAGGGTTCCATTATGAAGCTTGGCGATGTCACCTTGAACCAGGACGTGGACGTCATCCCCACGGGATGCCTCACTTTGGACCTGGCTCTCGGCATCGGCGGCGTTCCCCGCGGACGCATCATTGAGATCTTCGGACCTGAGTCATCAGGCAAGACCACAGTGGCGCTCCACATCATAGCCCAGGCCCAGAAGGCCGGCGGCATTGCGGCATACATAGACGCAGAGCACGCCCTGGACGCACAGTATGCAAAGAACCTGGGCGTCAACATAGATGAGCTCTATCTGTCCCAGCCGGACACCGGCGAACAGGCCCTGGACATCTGCGATGCCCTCGTGCGCTCATCCGCCGTGGACGTCATAGTCGTAGACTCCGTTGCGGCCCTTTCGCCTAAGGCCGAGATAGAAGGAGACATGGGAGACTCCCACGTAGGCCTTCTTGCCCGCCTCATGTCACAGGCTCTTAGAAAGCTCACAGCCATAACCAACCGCTCACGCACCTGCGTCATCTTCATCAACCAGCTCCGCGAGAAGGTGGGAGTCGTATACGGCAACCCCGAGACCACGCCCGGCGGCAAGGCTCTCAAGTACTTCTCATCCATCCGTCTCGACATCCGCAAGGGCGAGATGATCAAGTCCGACGGAGACACCACGGGAGCTCACACCAAGTGCAAGGTCGTAAAGAACAAGCTGGCTCCTCCGTTCCGTGTGGCCGACTTTGACATCGTCTACGGCGAAGGCATCTCCAACGAGAGCTGCATTGCAGACCTCGGCCTCGAGTACGGCATCTTCACAAAGTCAGGCGCCTGGTTCCGCTACAACGGCGAGAACTTCGCCCAGGGCCGCGAGAAGGCCAAGGAGTACCTGCGCAACAACCCCGACTTCGCAGCCGAGGTAGAGGGCAAGATCCGCGAAGCCTACAAGGAGTCCGTCTCCAAGAAGGACTAGACCGCTCTTTCTTCCCCTGCGCGGGAACAAACATGCCCCTTTGTGGCCTTCATATGGCCGCATAGAAGCTCTATCATACGCATAATCTCTTTCCAGGCGGGCATCTTTGCCCGCCCGTGAAGGCATATACAAACCAATTCATATGAGGACAACGTCATGAACCATGGTTTCGTGAAAGTATGTGCGGCGACCCCTAAGATCCGGGTTGCCGACGTATCTTATAACAAGGAAAGCATTCTCACCGCTCTTGCGGAGTGCGATAAAAAGGGCGCCCGCCTTGCCGTGTTCCCTGAGCTCTGCCTCACGGGCTACACCTGCGGAGACCTCTTCAACCAGCAGGCTTTGATTTCAAAGGCGGAGGAGGCATTAGTAGACATAGCGGAGCAGACCAAAGACTCCGGGATGCTGTTCTTCATCGGCGCTCCCGTGGAGCACCAGAACCGCCTCTACAACTGTGCCGTGGCCATATCCCGCGGCCGCATCTTGGGCTGCGTGCCCAAGACGTCCCTGCCCAACTACGGCGAGTTCTATGAACGCCGCCACTTCACACCGGGACGCCCCGGCATGGGAATGGTGCGCATAGCGGGCCAGACGGCTCCCATTGGCACAGAGCTTCTCTTTGATGCCGCAAACTTCCCCGGCTTTACTGTAGGAGCCGAGATATGCGAGGACCTGTGGGCACCTGTATCCCCGTCCCAGGCGGCCGCCCTCCGCGGGGCTACAATAATCGTAAACCTTTCCTGCAGCGATGAGCTTGTAGGCAAGGCAGACTACCGCCGCAACCTCGTGAAGATGCAGTCCGGCAAACTCGTATGCGCCTACGTCTACGCAGATGCAGGAGACGGCGAGAGCACAACGGACATGGCCTTCGCAGGCCACAACATAATCTCTGAGAACGGCACCATCCTTGCAGAGTCCGAACTCTTCCGAAACGGCATAATCTGCTCCGACATAGACGTTGAGATGCTTCTCAACGAACGCCGCCGCATGGCCGGCGTCTATTACCCCGAGATGCCTATGGGCGGCCCCTGCGGCCCTATTCCCGGCGGCCCTCACGGCCCCCATGGCCCCGAAGGACCTCACTGCGGGCCTCATGACGGCCCCCATGGCCCCGAAGGACCTCACTGCGGACCTCATGACGGCCCCGGACCGGACGGCCCTCATGGCCCCGGACCGAACGGCCCTCACGGACCTGATGGCAGACCGCCTCACGGCCCCGGCCCGAGAACCGGAGACCCCAGAGGACCTCACGGAAGGCATATAGCCGTTCCCTGTGATGCACCAAAGCCCGCTGAGACAGCGGACAAGGCAGCGGATGACGCTGCGGCAGAAGAACCTGAGACGGAAGCAAAGCCCATAGAGACAACCACAGAGGACGGAGCACCTCACGGCAGGCCGGAATTCCCGCCCCGCCACAATCCGGACCGCAGACCGCCTCACGGCCCCCATGGACCTGAGGACAGAACCCCTCATGGACCTCACGGCCCTGAAGACGGGCTTCATGGACCTCACGGCCCGGAAGATGGCCCTCACGGACCGCATGGACCCGAGGACAGACCTCCTCACGGGCCGGACGGAAGACCTCCTCACGGCGGCCCTCATGGCCCTGAAGACAGGCCTCCGTTCCCCGGAGACCCCGATGGATCTCACTGCGGCTGGCCGCACGGAGGCCCCAGACCGCCTATGGGACGCATACCGTTCCGTACAGCGGACGCAGAGGTTAAGCTGGACAGGGTGTTTCCCAAGCAGCCGTTCGTGCCTGCAGACAACGCAGCACTCACAGAGCGCACGGAGCTCATCCTTTCCATACAGTCCAAGGGTCTGGAGACCAGGATACAGCACACAAAAGCAAAGACGGTGGTGGTAGGCATCTCAGGAGGCCTGGACTCATCCCTTGCAATCCTTGTGGCAGTACGCACCATGAAGGCCCTTGAGCGCCCCATGACGGACATTCTGGCCGTCACCATGCCAGGCCTTGGCACAACGTCCAAGACAAAGAGCAACGCAGTGCGCCTTGCCGAGGAGCTTGGAGCGACAGTAAAGGAAGTGCCCATAGGCGCTATGGTGCAGCAGCACTTTGCAGACATCGGCCAGGATTCAAACACCCTGGACGTGACATACGAGAACGCGCAGGCGCGCATACGCACACTGATCCTCATGGATCTTGCCAACAAGACCGGAGGCCTGGTCCTCGGCACCGGCGACCTCTCCGAACTTGCCCTCGGCTGGTCTACGTACAACGGAGACCACATGTCCATGTATGCGGTCAACTGCTCCGTTCCTAAGACCCTTGTAAAGCATCTCATACGCTACGAGGCAGGCATCCTTGGCGGCGAGGCCGAGAAGATACTCCTTGACATCCTTGCCACCGAAATCTCACCTGAGCTTCTCCCGCCGGACAAGGAAGGCAACATCCAGCAGAAGACCGAGGACCTTGTAGGCCCGTACATCCTGCATGACTTCTTCCTGTACTTCGCCATCCGCTGGGGCTTTGAACCTTCCAAGGTAAAGTTCCTTGCCATGCAGACCTTTGAATGGGAGTATGACGAAGCCACAATAGACAAGTGGCTGAAGAACTTCTACAACCGGTTCTTCTCAAACCAGTTCAAGCGTTCCTGCATTCCCGACGGCGTAAAGGTAGGCTCCGTGGCCTTATCCCCGCGCGGCGACTGGCGCATGCCCTCCGACGGCGTGGCCGACATCTGGCTGGACGACCTCAAGTAGCCCACGCCTGCAACAAACCTCACACAAACAGCATCCAAGCGGCGGCCTGTCCGCCGTTTTCTGATATACAGAAAAAAACCCCTGAGGGGGCAGAGAGGTCTATAGTTATAATTTTATTTTGACTTCTGTACGAACGAATGTTTTTAAAATTTTATTGCAACCGTACCAGTTTGATTGCATTTTTTTTTCATTGCAGCCTGTTTTCTCAATCTTTCCACAAGGCCCAACAGCGTTGATTTTATACACTCTGTAGTGTAATATAATTGCACTAGGGGAGTATTTAATAAGATCACACGCAACCGATAAGGTTAAGAGACATATATCATTTATATTTCTTGGAGGGAAATATGAGAACAGCAGCTAAAGTATTTGTCATTCTTGGCATGATTACAGGATGTTGGTACATCCTTCCGCTTATTTTCGGCGGAATCTGCCTTTCCAAGATCAACCATGGCCACAAGCCCGGCATCGGCTGGGCCATCCTAGAGTTCTTCTTCGGCGGTTATATCTTCGGTATCATCGCATGCATCCTGATACTGTTATCTGACAAGGATGATTATTATCCTATCCCCAGATGTGCAGGTAAAAATTAACCCGAAAGAGAGTTAGAGCGCATGTCAAACGGCATGCGTTCTTTCTTTGGCTAAATTGCAAACGATTGTTCATGAGATGGCTTAATACAACAAACCAGCGGTGCTGGAGGAGGCAGGTTTGTCATTTTGCGCGTGGATGTCAGACAGCGTTCTCATGCGTGTGAAGTTAAGAAATCGTGCGGTTTATCAATGAAGGCCACAGGCGGATTGCCATGGGATAGTATGAGGCCAATGGGGCTGGAGAATAAACGTCTGGGAGGCTGAGAACTTTGATTTTGTGCGTATGGGCGTGTTTGCATAGTAATTGAGGGCGGCGGTGCTCACAATTTATCCACAATTTGATAGAATGTTTATGTTAAAAAATTGACTTTTGCCATATGGCAGTGTAAAATATCAAATGAGCATAATATGCGCATATAGCATGAGGCTTTAGGGCTGAAGCTTTTTTGAATAGTGACCAGGAGGCTATAATGACTTTACTTTCTTATAGCAGCCTGTTTCTTGCAATCTCCGGCGGAGCAGCGGCCGGCATAGCAATAGCATGTGCGGTTGTCTGCCTCGTTGCTGGATGTATAGTTGGATATTTTTTTAATGAAAAGAGAACGGATAAGAAGTTAGGCACCGTTTCAGAACGCACTAAGAAAATGATTGACGAAGCGTCAGTCGAATGCAAGGCGATGAAAAAGGACGCCTTGCTGGAGGTAAAGGAACAGGATCTGCAGCGAAGAGCAGAATTTGAAAACGAAAGCAAACAGAAGAAGGCAGAGCTTTCCAAGCAGGAGGGCAGGCTCAACCAGAGGGAAGACAGTCTCAACAAACGAGAAGACATCCTCAACAAGAAAGAGGACTCCCTAAATAAGCAGAGCAATGTCATAGAGCAGCAGAAGAAGGATCTGTCCAAACGAGAGAAGGACATCAACGCCACACAGGAGAAGGTCAACAAGCAGCATGAGCTGATGCTTGCAGAGCTTGAGAGAGTGGCCCAGCTGACATCGGATGAGGCCAAGAAGCTTCTGACGGATCAGATTCTGGACGAGACAAGGCATGAGACGGCAAAGCAGGTAAGGCAGATTGAGCAGGATGCGAAGGATGAAGCAGACCGCGAGGCCAAGAACATCATATCCCTTGCAATCCAGAGATGCGCCTCAGACCAGGCGTCGGACATCACCGTATCCGTTGTGTCTCTCCCCAGCGATGACATGAAGGCGCGCCTGATTGGCCGTGAGGGTAGAAACATCAGGGCCATAGAGAACGCCACAGGCATTGAGCTCATCATTGATGACACCCCTGAAGTCGTAATCGTGTCCGGCTTTGACCCCGTAAGGCGAGAAGTTGCCAGGCTCACCCTTGAAAAGCTTATCTCAGACGGCAGAATTCATCCCGCAAAGATTGAGGAGACCGTTGAGAAAGTCAAGAAGGAGCTGGACCAGGAGATCAAGCAGGCCGGCGAAAGCGCAATGTTTGAGGTAGGCATCTTCGGGCTCCATCCGGAGCTTATCAAGCTCATAGGCCGTCTCAAGTACAGGACCAGCTACGGACAGAACGTATACAAGCACTCCATAGAGGTTGCCCAGCTGGCAGGCCTCATGGCACAGGAGCTTGGCGTGGACGTAACACTCGCAAAGAGAATGGGGCTTCTGCATGACATAGGCAAGGCCGTGGACTTCGAACAGGAAGGCACCCACATGCAGATAGGCGCAGACCTCGCCAAGAAGTACCGCGAGAACCAGCTGGTAGTCAATGCCATTCAGTCCCACCACGGAGACGTGGAGCCCAAGAGCATAGAGGCAGTGCTTGTTGCCGCCGCAGATGCCATCTCAGGCGCACGCCCCGGAGCAAGGCGCGAGACCGGAACGAACTACGTGAAGCGTCTTGAGAAGCTTGAGGACATCGCCAACAGCTTCACAGGCGTGGACAAGAGCTACGCCATCCAGGCAGGCCGTGAGGTCAGGGTCATCGTAAAGCCCGACCAGATAGACGACACCCAGGCGCTCTTCCTTGCCAAGGACATAGCAAAGAAGATCGAGAACGAACTGGAGTACCCCGGACAGATTAAGGTCAACGTCATCCGCGAGTTCAGAGCCAGCGAGTTCGCAAAGTAACTCCCACAGTAAACACAACAGCCCAGCCAAATCCGGCCGGGCTTTGTTTTACCTTAAAAACAACAGGCCCCAAGCCGGATGGCAAGGGGTCTGATGCATATGAACTTTCTACTTGAACTGTAGTCTTGTTATTTGGAGGCCTTCGTGAAGCCGTAGAAGATCGTGGCGAAGATGGTCAGAGAAAGGGACACGATGCAGGGGATCACAAGGTTGGCCATGACTGAGCCTGCGGAGGCAAAGTTGGTGTCAATCAAAAAGCATACAACCACGACGGCGACTATAACCAGAATGTTGACTATTGCGGTTATGGTCAGGTACATGGACGAGGCAGGCTTTCTGGAGTTGTTGCCGAAGTCAGTCTTGGAAAGGATCAGGAATATGAGGAACTGAGCGATGTCCAGAACCAGTATCACGACGGGGTATCCGTATCCCACGCCAAGCTGCTTGGTAAAGATTATGGTGAACAGGAACTCAACCAGCATCACGACGCCGACTATGAGTGAGCACCTGAACAGGATGCTTCCGCGGTTGTACTTGTACTTCCTGTTGTCCTGTATGTCATAGTTCCCGGCAACGCTTGCCGTGGCGGCTGCTGCGGCGGGAGTACGCGTAGTTGTAGTTATGTCATCCACACGCACATTGGTGATTCTTGTGGTAGGTGCGGGCTTCTTGACAACTGGCTCTTCAACTGGCTTGACAGGCTCCACGTAGGGGATGTATTCCGGCTGCTGGTATACAACCTGGGGCGCAGGCTCTGCAGCGGCGGGAGCGGGAGCAGGAGGCGCGGGAGCAGGAGGCGCGGGAGCGGGCTCCGGCTGTACTTTTGAGTTAATGGTGTTGTCGAAGAGGCTGTTTATAATGTTCCGGTAATCTCTCTCATTGGCCGGCCTGTCATTATAGATGTAGTTCTCAGAGTTCATTTCGCCGGAGTACGGTGTGTCGCCTACTGGCGCCTTGTCCGGATCTGTGATGAGGTCTATGAATCTCTCATGCTGCAGCTTTCTCTGTGTGGCTTCGTCATTCTCCGGCTGAGGCGCAGGCTCTGACTGAGGTTCTTCTGCCTTGGGCTCTTCCGGCGCAGGCTCTTCTATGATGACTGTTTCCGTTACGGGCTCCGGCGTGGCTACCTCCATAACGGTCTCTGTAGTCTCCACAACCTCAATCTGGGGCTCTTCCTCCTGAGGCTCTTCCGGCACGGGTTCCGGCACAGGTTCCGGCTCTTCAACTGCGGGCTCCTCTGCAACGGGTTCCGGCTCTGCGGGAGCAGGCTCCTCTACAGGGGGAGCGGGTTCCGGCTCTACGGGAACGGGAACCACTTCAACTATGTCCACGGGAGGCTCCGGGATGGGTTCTTCCTCTGGCTCTGCAGGAGCGGGCTCTTCTGCGGGAGGCTCATCCGCAAGGTTTACAATGCGGCCCTGGGGTTCGTCTTCGTCTTCATCATCGTCCGTGCTCTTGCCCTTGCCTTTCATGGGCACCCTTGTGGTGTACTCCTTGAGGGGAGTGAAGTCCGGGCCTGCCTTGGGAGGTTCTTTGGTGAAGTCGTAATCCTTATCTGAAATGAGGCTGTCTATTATTGTCCTGGAGTATTCCCATTCTGACTGGTTGAGCTCTGACATCTCACGGCCGCTGTCCGTCAGGGTGAAATACTTTCTTCTGCCGCCCTGGGACGTCTCGCCGGTCTTCCAGTATGCGGTTATGTAGCCGTTCTTCTCAAGGCGCTTCAATGCGCTGTAGAGAGTGGGCTGCTTCATTGTATATTGGCCGTGGCACTTGGTCTCAATCTCCTCCATGATCTCCCAGCCGTACTTGTCTCTTTCGTAAAGGGAGCGGAGGATGATGGTGTTGATATGGCCGCGGATAATGTCTGCGCTGATGGAATTCTGGTTGTCAGCCTTGTCTTCCTTCTCCGGCTCAGCGGTTTCTTCCGGGGTCTCAAAAGAACCGCCCTCTGCAGCGGTTTCTTCAGGAGCGGCGGGGATCTCCTGCGGGGCCGTCAGGTCCTCAAAAGACTCAAAACCGGTGTTTTCCTCGTCCATTGCTGTCTCCTTCAACATTTAGTATAAACATTCTATCATATAGACAATATGTTGTCAAGCATTTGACGGTTTGAAAGTACTATGCCTAGCATTAAACGCCCCGAATATGCCCAAACTAAAGTCATTTTGTTGGACTTTTCCTGCCCCGGGTGGTACAATGCAATTGAAGCCGCAGGACTTTCCCGCACAGACTATCATGGCACAGTCCATTCAGGCTTCATCTGCGCCCGGCGGGCGCAGCCATAACGGGGGCATGGCATGTACAAGTACATCAACAAATACGACATCCGGTACACCGACGTGGACGCATATGACACCCTGCGTTTTTCATCCGTCCTTGGCCTTCTGCAGGAGGCAGCCTGCAAGTCTGCGGATGAGCTGGGTTTCGGCTATGACGTCATAATGCCGCAGGGGATAGGCTTCATCCTGTCCAACTGGTACATAGAGCTCTACAGGCCGGTAAAGCTTGAAGAGGACCTCGAGATCCATACCTGGCCCCTTGTTCCCAAGTACGTAATCTTCAACCGTGACTTCGAGATCTGGTCCGGCGGCGAGAAGGTGGGCGTTGCCACGTCCCGCTGGTGCATGATAGACCTGAAGTCCTACACCATGCTCAACATGACCAAATTCTTTGAGGGCTACGACTTCTCAGACTTCAACCCCAACAGATCCATAGACTTCAAGGCCTGGAAGATCCCTGCAGTCACAACCCCGGCCCCCTCATACGAGAAGCTTGTGACCTTCACGGACTGCGATCATTACAACCACGTGAACAACACCAAGTACGCAGACTTCGTAATGGACTGCTTCACCATGGACGAGATGAAGGGCAGGTACCTGTCCAGGATGCAGGTTACATACGTTAAGCAGTGCAAGTTCGGCGAGACCATTTCCTTTTACCGCGAAGACCTCGAGGACGGGTCATCCATAATAGAGGGCCGCGTGGGCGATGACGTGAGGGTGCAGGTAAAGCTGACCCTTTCCCCGGTGCCCGAAAACTAACCTCTGCCCTGCAGAATTCCACAGTAGCAAACAACATCAAAACAGATACCATATGAGCGACACAAAACCCAAGAGCACAACTGAATACGTCTCCGTCCGGGACGGAAGCCGGAGCTTACAGATACAGGTCATACGCATGCGCCGCAACACCTGCACCATAACCGTAAAGGATGATGCCAGCCTTGTTCTGAAGTGCCCTGTAAGATTTTCCTCCAGGCAGATGGAGCACTTCCTGGACATCAAGCATGACTGGATAGTGAAGCACTACAATGAGGTCCGTGCCCGCATAGGCGAGTTCCAGGACGTCGTGGACTTCAAGGCAGTTCTTGTTGAGGGCGTAAAGAGGCCGCTTGTCTTCTGCACAATGTCTGCCGTGTTCGATGATTGCGTCATGGCTTGCAGCAGGGAGGACATCCCGAACGTATACAAGAAAGCATTCGGCCAGCAGATCATAGACTACGCCTGGGAGCTTGCAAGAGAGCTTGGCGTACAGCCAAAGTCCATAGCCGTACGCAAGTACAAGACCCGGTGGGGGTGCTGCGACGTGGACGGGAACATATGCATCAACTACCTTATGGCCATGGTGCCCAAAGAGCTATTGAGACTCGTAATCATCCATGAGTTCTGCCACTTAAGATACATGAACCACTCCGCCAGCTTCCATGACGTGCTGGACAAGTACCTGCCGGACAACCGCAGGCTTCAGAAGCAGCTGAACACGTATTCGTTCCTGCTTCGTCTGTATTGCTGATTCCACGGCCGCTCCATTTTCCGGGGCGGCTTTTATGCAGGCTCATACAATGGAATAAGCCCCTGGAAAGGCCACGGAATGACCCGTTGGACACCATAAATTGCACTGTGCGGCGGATATATTGCGCTTTGCGCTGTTTTTGGCCTATGAAGGGCTGGAGAAGGTGCGGAGTATGGATCGAAACGGATTTATAATTATGCAAAATTATATGCATTTTCTGTATAATTATGCAAAATCTGCATATTTTATGAAAAATTATACATTTTTTTCAAACAAATTTCATGCGGTTTTGAGCAGCATTTGATTGACTATCCGGCGGGGATAGTTTATAATTCACTGTTAGTAAGCAAATACTTTGCAGGAGATTTAATGATGGCAAAGAAGATTAAGAAGATCATCCTCGCGTACTCCGGTGGACTTGACACGTCCATCATCATACCCTGGCTCAAAGAGCACTATGAAGGGTGCGAAGTCATAGCTGTGTCCGGCGACGTCGGACAGACTTCTGAGCTTGAGGGCCTTGAGGAGAAGGCGCTTGCAACGGGCGCTTCCAAGCTGTATGTTCTGGACCTCAAGAAAGAGTTCATAGAGGATTACATATATCCCACAATGAAGGCCGGCGCCGTATATGAGAACAAGTATCTCCTGGGCACGTCCTTCGCACGTCCCGTTATAGCTAAGCACATCGTGGACATAGCCATAAAGGAAGGGGCGGACGCCATCTGCCACGGCTGCACCGGAAAGGGCAACGACCAGGTGCGCTTTGAGCTCTCCATCCGTGCATTCCTGCCTGAGATCACAATCATAGCTCCCTGGCGCGTTTGGGAGTTCAAGAGCCGCGACGAGGAGATAGACTACGCCATAGCGCACAACATCCCCTTGAAGATTTCCCGCGAGACCAACTACTCCAAGGACAAGAACCTGTGGCATCTTTCCCACGAGGGGCTTGACCTTGAAGACCCCTCCAATGAGCCCGACTACGACAAGATCTGTGAGCTGGGCGTAAGCCCCTGGCAGGCTCCGGACAAGGCCGAGTACATCTCCATACACTTTGAGAAGGGCATCCCTACGGCCATAGACGGACAGGACCTTGGCCCCGTGGAGCTTATAGACAAGCTCAATGAAGTGGGCGGCCGCAACGGCGTAGGTCTTGCAGACCTTGTTGAAAACCGCCTCGTGGGCATGAAGTCCCGCGGCGTCTATGAGACCCCCGGCGGCACCATCCTGTATGCCGCTCATGAGCTCCTTGAGTCCATCTGCCTGGACAAGGAGACTCAGCATTACAAGCAGATAATCGCCTTAAAGTACGGCGAGATGGTATACAACGGCCAGTGGTTCACGCCGCTCCGCGAGGCCCTGGACGCATTCGTGGACAAGACGCAGGAGCCTGTAACGGGCGACGTAAAGCTCAAGATATACAAGGGCAACGTAATGAACGCCGGCATCACATCCCCGAACTCTCTGTACAGCGAAGAGATCGCCACCTTCGGCGAGGATGACTGCTACAACCAGATGGACTCCCAGGGCTTCATCAACCTCTACGGCCTGCCCATCAAGGTCAAGGCTCTTTTGGACAGCAAGAAGATCAAGTAATCCCAGCGGCCCTCAAGCCGCTTGACCGGTCCAAAGCCTTCTTCCGGCCAATTGCAACCCATATGCTGCAATCAGCCGCCGGACCGCAATTCCGGCCGGATATATGCAGAAATCCACGCAGTCAGAGGAAAGAATGTACAAGATATTCATAGACGGAAGGGAAGGCACCACCGGCCTTCAGATATATGAGCGTCTGGAACAGCGCAAAGACCTGCAGCTCCTCATGCTGCCGGAATCCTTGAGAAAGGACACGGCGGCCCGGAAGGAGATGCTTAACGCTGCGGACATATCTTTCCTGTGCCTCCCGGACGCTGCCGCCATAGAGGCGGTTTCCTTAGTGAAGAATCCCGGTGCCCGCATCATAGACGCATCCACGGCGCACCGCACAGATCCCGGGTGGGTGTACGGCTTCCCCGAGATTTCTCAGCATCGGCGCATGAAGATAGCGGGCGCCTCCCGTGTGGCCAACCCCGGCTGTCATGCAACCGGATTCATATCCCTTGTGGCTCCCCTGGAGCGTGCCAAGGTGGTGGGCCCGGATTTCCCGTTCATAGCGCACTCTTTAACCGGTTACTCCGGCGGAGGGAAGAAGACCATTGCCCAGTACAATGAGCATTACAGAGACCCGCTCTTAGATAGTGCCCGTGAGTACGCCCTCACGATGTGCCACAAGCACATCCCCGAAATGATGCGTGAGTGCGGGCTTCTACGCAAGCCAATCTTCAACCCCATCATCTGTGACTTCTACGCAGGGATGTGCGTGGTAGTGCCCCTGTTCCGCGATATGCTGGACAAAAAGTGGGGTGTAAGCGATTTTGCAGAGTACTACAAGGATTACTATGCAGGCGCAAACTTCATAAAAGTGGCAGATCCGGCAGACGTTCCCGCATACCTTGCATCCAATCTTCTGTCCGGAACGAATGAACTCGAGATCTTCGTATCCGGCAACAATGACCAGATTTTCCTTGCCGCCGTCTTAGACAACCTTGGAAAGGGTGCCTCCGGCGCAGCAGTGCAGAATATGAACATAATGCTGGGACTGGACGAGGCCACAGGCTTAAAGTAGCCTTCAGGCGGCCGTCCGGTTCATGTGCCCCGGCATACAGCGGCCTTCACACTGGCCTTCCGAGGCATCCGGCTCTTAAAGAGAGAGAGTATATATAGAAGACATGAGCGTAAAGATACAGGAAGTGGCCGGCGGCGTATGCGCGCCTCAAGGATTCACGGCATCCGGAATACACTGCGGGCTCCGCAAGAACAGGGACCGCAAAGACCTGGCCCTCATAATGAGCTCCGTGCCCTGCACCGCTGCGGGAGTCTTCACGCAGAACCTAGTGAAGGGCGCCCCAGTGGTCGTAACAAAGCAGCATATAGCAGACGGCACAGCGCAGGCGATAGTGTGCAACAGCGGCAACGCCAACACCTGCAACGATGACGGCATCCAGGTTGCCAATGAGATGTGTGCCCTTGTGGCTGCCAAGGCTGGCATTCCGGAGGAGAACGTCATAGTTGCTTCCACAGGCGTCATTGGCCTGAAGCTTGATATCCAGCCTATAAAAGAGGGCATGGATGAGCTCTTTGCATCCCTTGGAGACAACTCCCTGGACGCCGTGATGGCCATAATGACCACGGACACAGTCCCCAAGTACATTGCTGTGGAGTTCGCCTTAGGCGGCAAAGTCTGCCGCATAGGCGGCATTGCGAAGGGCGTTGGCATGGTGTGCCCCAACATGGCCACCAACCTCATATTCCTGACCACCGATGTTGCCATTTCCCATGAGATGCTCCAGAAGGCCCTTTCCGCAGACGTGCAGACATCCTTCAACATGGTGTCCGTGGACGGAGACCAGTCCACAAACGACACCTGCTGCATTCTGGCAAGCGGCCTTGCGGGCAATGAGCAGATTTGCGCTCCCGGCGCAGATTACAAGACCTTCTGCAAGGCCCTGAACTACGTGACCGTCTATCTTTCCAAGCGCATAGCAAAGGACGGTGAGGGAGCCTCCAAGCTCATACAGTGTGCCGTGACCGGCGCCAGGTCCCAGAAGGTTGCCAAAGTTGTTGCAAAGACCGTTATAAAGTCCTCACTCGTAAAGGCCGCCATGTTCGGCTCAGACGCAAACTGGGGCAGAGTGCTCTGCGCCATAGGATACGCGGGAGTGGACGTAGACCCCCTGAAGGTGGACGTCTCTTTCAGATCCCGCAAGGGCGAGATACCTGTATGCGTGCAGGGGTACGGCATACCGTTCTCCGAGGAGAAGGCCAAGGAGATACTCCTTGAGGACGAGATAGAGATACTGGTCAATCTTAACTCCGGCGCCTGCAAGGCAACGGCGTTCGGGTGCGACCTTACATATGAGTACGTGAGAATAAACGGAGATTACAGGAGCTGAGATGGCTGAAAAGGAACAGGC
>JAJPZC010000112.1 GCA_021204585.1 Clostridia bacterium | reverse complement strand
GGCGCATCCATCGGCGACCTTCTTTCCAGCGCCCAGGAGCAGAAGAACAACAAGTAACTTCTGCCGACAATCCATCCATATGCAATCAGGCCCTGCCAGTTCCCTGGCGGGGCTTTTAAATGCCTCCAGCAGAAACATATGTTTCAAATAAAAAATTCACATGTTAATATTCATTAACATCCCAAAATATCTATCTATTGAAATCTTCCCCGGGTTATGCTATAATGCTAGCATAGAAAGTGCAGGCAGCAATTTGACGGCCCTACCCCAAAAATAGGTCCGAAGAGCTGTTGAGTACTGTTTTTATGTTTTAAAATTAGAAAATTCTTTAAACGCCCGGTGAAAGATAGGTAACACCTGGGTTTTTTTGACTTTTTTATTGAAATATGCGACATGTAATGCTATAATCGTTGTTATAGTGCAGTTGCTTGCTGCACATGCTCCAGGGATATGATGGACATTACACGGCTATTGACAACAAGACCAGGCTTTTGGGGGATGATTTAAGAGAAGAACTGTCTCTTGGCGGAAAGGTGCGCATAGCAGCTTCCGTCTTTTCCATATACGCCTTTGATGCCTTAAAGGAAGAGCTTGAGAAAGTGGATGAGCTGAGATTCCTCTTCACTCAGCCTGCGTTTGTTGACAAGCAGATCAGTGAGAATATTCACAAGGAGAAAAGGGAGTTCTATCTTTCCAGAAGCATTGCGGAGAGCAGCATTTGCGGTACAGAGTTTGAGATTAAGCTTAGGAACAAGCTCACCCAGAAGGCCATTGCAAGGGAATGTGCGGACTGGATAAGAGAGAAGGTGAAGTTTGAAAGCCCTTCAGAGCCGATGCGCAAAATCGGCGGCATGATCAATGTGGAAACCCGGGAGGGAGCGGTTCATTACAATTCCGTAGACGGATTCACTACAGATGACCTAGGATACGAGAATTCCGGCAGCTATCTCACTATCGTAACCAAACTGTACGGCGGAATGGCCAAGGGAATGCTGAAGGAGTTCGACAGCCTTTGGAATGACGGAAGAATGACGGACGTCACGGATGCTGTCGTGGATTACATTTCCGGCTGTTATACGGAGAACTCACCGGAGTATATATACTTTCTCATTTTGTACCACATATTCAGCGATTTCCTGGATGACATCAATGAAGACAACATGCCTAATGAGGCTACTGGCTTCAAGAACAGCATCATTTGGAATACCCTGTACAACTTCCAGAAAGACGGGGCGGTTGGAGCCATCAACAAGCTTGAAAAGTACAACGGATGCATACTTGCAGACAGCGTCGGCCTGGGAAAGACTTTCACGGCACTTGCAGTAATGCAGTATTACTCCCTCAGGAACAAGTCCATATTAGTTCTTTGCCCTAAGAGGCTTGAGGAGAACTGGAACCAATACATAGGCAACAAGACTACAAATCCGTTTTACAATGACAGAATCCGTTTTGACCTTTTCTTTCATACGGACCTAGGCCGTGAAAACGGCAAGTCCAGAGGAACGAGCCTCTCGCAAGTGAACTGGGGCAACTATGATCTCGTGGTCATAGACGAGAGCCATAACTTCAGAAACAACAACACGGCTCACAGGGACAAGGACACGCGTTATGACTTCTTAATGAAGCGCATAATGAAGGACGGCGTGAAGACCAAGGTCCTTATGCTTTCTGCCACACCTGTGAACAACAGATACAATGATCTTAAGAACCAGCTCCTTTTGGCATACGGCGGGGATATGGAGGAGATGGGCAGGACCATAGGCACGGAGAAGTCCATACAGAGCATCTTCACCAATGCCCAGAAGAACTTTAACGCTTGGAGCAAGCTACCGGCTAGTGAGAGGCATGCCAAGGACCTAATTGACCGCCTGGACATAGACTTCTCAATCATTCTAGACAGGGTTACGATTGCCCGTTCCCGCAAGCATATCCGCACATTCTATGATACGAAGGATATAGGCAAGTTTCCGGACAGACTTCCCACGAAGTCATACTATCCGGAGCTCACAGACATGAAGTCCTTCATAGGGTACAAGGGCATATATGAGTTGCTGCGCAAGACAACCATGAATGTCTACGCACCCCTGGCCATGATATTCCCTTCAAAGACAGATAAGTACGAGAAGAAGTATAAGCTGGATTTAAACAAATCCTCAACAGCAGCATCTTACCTTGGTGAAGGTTTTACACAGCAAAGAAACCGTGAGAATGGTTTGAAGCGTCTCATGACCATAAGCCTTCTCAAGCGTCTCGAGAGTAGTGCCCACGCATTCCGAATCACACTGAAGAACCTCATAGATACGAATACTGAGATCCTGGACAAGATAGACAGGTTCCTTGCCGGAGACAAGTCCGTCACCATACAGAAGGAAATATCCAGCTTCTCATATGAGGATGAAGACCCGGATGACTCTGATCTGGAATATTCATTCGCCGACAAAGGGGATGGCAAGATCATTGACATAGAGCTGTCGGACATGGATGTAAAGTCTTGGAAGAGGGACATAGAAAACGATGTTCAGATACTGCAGACCATCTATGCCGAGATGACTAGAATCACACCGGATAGGGACAACAAGCTGGCCACTCTTAAGAGCATCATAGACGAAAAGATTGCCCATCCAATCAACGGGTCCAACAAGAAAATCTTGATTTTCTCTGCCTTTGCGGATACCACAGAGTATCTGTATGAGCAGATTGCCCCTTACATGCTGTCCAAATACGGATTGAGCACCGCTATGGTCTCAGGCGCAAACCATAACAAGAGCAATGTTCCGGGCCCACAGCATACAGATCGTCTGCTGACGCTGTTCTCGCCTGAATCCAAAAATCAGAAGAAGACCTATCCTAACGAGAAACGCATGATTGATGTCATGATAGGAACAGACTGCATCTCCGAAGGCCAGAACCTTCAGGACTGTGACATCTGCATCAACTATGATATCCACTGGAATCCTGTTCGTATAATCCAGCGCTTTGGCCGTATAGATCGTATAGGCAGCATAAATGATAAAATCCAGCTTGTGAATTTCTGGCCTTGTGTATCCTTGGATGAATACATCAACCTCACGGCCCGCGTATACTCAAGGATGACTATAGTAAACGCCACGGCCACAGCGGATGAGAATATCCTTTCCGAAGAAGAGAATGATGAGCTGGATTACAGGAAAGAGCAGCTCAAGCATCTGCAGGAAGGCACCTTGCAGGATTTGGAAGATGTTGACGGCACGATATCCATAACAGACCTTGGTCTCAACGATTTCGTCATGGATCTTGCCGCTTACCACAAGAAGAACGGAGATCCCAAAGGTGTTATAAAAGGCCTGCATGCCGTAGCGGCAGCAGACCCTTCCAAAGGAATTGAGCGCGGTGTCATCTTCGTCCTGTACAACCGCAACAACGGAGTCAACATCAACAAACAGAACCGTCTTCATCCGTATTACCTTGTTTATGTCAAGGAGAACGGCGAAATCCTGCATGACCATTTGGATGTCAAGGCCATCCTAGACGTGCTCCGCTCCGCATGCAAGAACAGGACTGAACCCATTGCAGCCCTCTGCAAGAGCTTTAACAGGGAGACAAAGGACGGCTCAAAGATGCAGGCATACAGTGACCTACTGGGCGAAGCCGTGGCTTCTATAATGCATGTATCCGAGGAGAGTGATCTTGACCTTCTCTTCAGATCTGGCAGCCAGATTCTCACCCAGCGGCGCATTGAGGGTTTGGACGACTTTGAACTCATTGCATTCGTAGTTTTCAGATAACCTGCCGGCACAGATGGCACCGGGCGGTGTTGTCACATTCAGCCAACATACAAAGGTGCGTCAATGTTTGGTCTAAGCAGCAAAACACAAGTGGATCAGCCCTTCAAGATGAGCGACCTCTTAAAGAGGGTCAACGCAGACAAGCAAGTCCGTTCATCCGCCAGGTCCATCCAGTCCATAACACTGGTCAATGCGGTCTCCCGAGAGCGTCTCAATCTGCCGCCTCTTAAGGATTCTGATGACCGGGAGATTTACATTATGGAGGTCTGCCTCAAGGATGCGTCCATACCCGTGGACTTCATAGCTGTATTGGACAAAATCATCTACATGCGAACCATATATGTCCTGACCCTTGATAACGAATACAAGCTATACGCAGCCTATAAAGCTGTTCGTAACGGCAAGCTGATAGTAGAAAAGTACCGCGAAACAGACTGGCTTAATGAGATCCCTAAGATACAGCTCCCGACCTCAATCTCTCGAGTAGATGAGATCTATGCCAGCCTGTTTGACATAATCATCCCCTATAAGATGCGTGAAGGGGAATCCTTGAAAGAGTGTCTGGACAGGAATGATAAAATAACCAAGCTGCAACGTGATATACAGAGCCTTCAGAAGAAGGTAGACAACGAGATACAACCCAAGAAACGCTTTGAGATGAATGACAATCTCAAACAGATGAAGAGCGCTTTGGCTCATCTTACACAGGAGTAAATCATGGAAGAGAAACTTAAGATGGAATCCCTTAACAAGACTGAAGACAACATCCGCAAGATTCGTGAACTGTTCCCTAATGCCGTAACAGAGGTTGAGCGTGATGGCAAACTTGAGTATGCAGTGGACTTTGATGTTCTCAAGCAGGAACTATCATCATCGCTCATAGAAGGTAACGAAGAACGCTATCAGTTTACATGGCCGGATAAGAAG
>JAJPZC010000173.1 GCA_021204585.1 Clostridia bacterium | reverse complement strand
GTCCTCGACCACCTTTCCCCGGAGCAGGCCGCGAAGGTCGTGGGCCTCGTGCGGGCAACGGAGAGGACCTTCTCCGGCATCGACGGAAGCAGGTTCGACATCTCGCAGGACTACTTCGGCGACACGGGCATCGGAAGGCCGTCGCCGGCCAACACCGTCTCGGAGCAGATCAGGAGAGGCGAGGAGAAGCTCGCGGAACTGAGGCGGCAGAGGAACGCCCGCGAGTCGGAGATCATGGCGGGGGCCGCGTCGGAACTGGGCCACGGCATAGGGGCCGGAGCCGGCATGGAGGCCGTGAGAAACAGCCTGGTCCCCAACGACGAGAGGATAAGGGCGTACGACGCCGCGATAAAGCAGATGGAGGACGCCGTCAAGGAGCTCAGGATGCAGAGGAGGCGCGACACCGGGAGCAAGGGCAAGTTCTGGGCGGCCGCCGGCAACGCCGTGGCGGACCCGTCCGCATGGGACTTCGGCACGAGCAACGTCAGGAACGCCATGACGACGCTCGACATGGACAGGCTGAAGGACGGCACCCCGGAGGGGGAAAGGGCCTACGACGCCCTTGCCGCCGCGATAATGACCAATCAGGACGTGCAGGACATGTTCGCCGGCAACGCCAACTTCTGGGAGAGGGCGGGAAACACCACGGGAGCGATGGTGCCGTTCATGGCCGACTTCCTCATGTTCAGTCTTGTCGGAGGCGAGGGCGTCAACGTGGTCGGCGGCCTGGCGGAGAAGGCTGCGGGGAGGATGGCGACGGGCACGGCCGGCAAGGTCGCGGGCTGGACCGTCAAGGCCCTCGGGACCACTGCGGACGACTTCATCAAGGGCGCGGTCATGGCCAACACGATACAGCTTGCGGACACGGAGGCCGACATCATAAACCGCAAGCTGGGGAACCTGCAGCGGAACGCCGACGGCTCCTATTCCTTCGAGAACGACAAGACGTGGGGCCAGGCCGCCTGGCAGGCCGAGGGCAACCAGATCGTGGAGAACGCCTCGGAGATGTTCGGCACGCACCTTCCGGCGAGCTCCGAGGTCGTCGGGAAGATCGCGAAGGTGTTCGGCGCGAAGAGACTGGGGAAAGTGCTCGCGAGCGCGGACGCGAAGGGGATAGGCGCGGCCATCGGCACCGCCAACAAATGGCTGGAGACGCTGGGGATCAGCGGAACCTTCGGAGAGGTCAGCGAGGAGTACGTGGGTCAGCTGGAGAAGACCATACTGGGCATAGAGGACGCATATCAGTACAACCCTGACGGGAGCAGGACCAACCTCTTCCTCACGAAGCAGTTCCACGGCGACATCTGGGGCGGCATGTTCCTCTCCATGGGACTGATGAACGCGCCGAGGCTGGGAATGACAGGAGCCGCATATTCCTCGATGAAGCATGACGTCAACAGGGCCGACGCGAAGTGCGGGGTCATGTTCGGCGACGACTGGAGCGACATGCGCGACAGGATCGACAGGGCCGACAACTCGCAGATCGGGACCCTCATCGACGAGATCGATGAAAACGCCGCCCTCAACGACGACCAGAAGCTGGCCGTGATGGACTATGTGGTGCGGTCGCTGATGTTCCGGGGCTACAACCTCGCGTGCGTGGCGGCGGGCAGGACCGGGGAGCAGACGCCGCAGGAGCGGGAGGCGCGGGCCGTAGAGGGCCGTCAGACCGAGAGCTGGCTCGACGGCTACAACGCCTCTCCCGAGGAGTTCAACAGGATCAAGTCCGCCTACGAGCTCCAGGGGCAGAAGCTGGCCGAGACGCTCGGAGCCGGATACGCCGACGCGGACGACGAACAGTTCTCCAAGTGGATCGAACAGAGCATAGACCTGGCGAGGTCGGCGCGGACCGACGCGGAAAGGGACCTGTACATGGACCGCGCCAACACGTTCGCCGACTACCTCAACGCCCGTCAGGCCTACGAGGGTATGATGCAGGGCGTGAGGGACGAACTCGACCTCAAGGTATTGCAGTCGGACCAGCTCGTGGACAGTCAGAGAAACCAGTGGACGGGACAGATACAGACCGCCACGACCCGCACGGGAGAGGCCGTGCACGTCGTGAACGGGAACCTTACGCTGAGGGAGGACGGGACGATCGACGCGCAGAACTCCAGCGAGAGTGTGGTCATACGCCATGACGGAGGAAAGCTGGAGATGGTCTCCCCGGACTACCTCGCCACGGCCGACGCTCCGGTGGACGCGCAGACCGTGAAGGAGCAGGCCGCCGAGCGGATACGGCAGCAGTACGCGCAGGAGGCCGCCGACGGCATCGACGGCACAGTCACCGCGTTCAATCCGGGAGACACCTATACCCTCACCGATCAGAACGGAAACCAGATCCAGATCACCCTCGCCGACAACGGGACCGGCACGGCCGACAACGGCGACGGCACCGTGATGGCCACGGACCAGAACGGTAGTCCGATGAGGCTCACCAGGGAGATGATCCAGGGCGCGGCGGACCAGGCCAACGCCGCGAGGGCCCGGCAGGCCGAGGACGAGAGGCAGCGGCAGATACAGGAGCAGGAGTCCCCGCAGGAACAGACGCAGACCGAGCAGCCCGCGCCGGAGACGCAGCGACAGGAAGCCCCTCAGCGGCCGCAGTCGGCGCTGGACCAGATACCGAAGGACGAGCAGGGCAATCCCGACTTCGAGAGGGCCCCGTCGCCGGATGTAGCCTACGACGCCATCACCGAGATGGCCGGCGGAGACACGGACACGGCGCAGACCGTGATCGAGCAGACCGTGGCGGAGAAGGAGAGGGATCTCGACAAGGCGAAGAAGGCGAAGTCCGCCGGGGGCGCGACCATTGCCGAGAAGATCGCGTCGGAGACGGGCAGAAAGTCCGCCATCGACGCGGCGCAGCGGTCGCTCGACTTCTGGAAGGGACTCGCCGAAATGAGGCGGAGACGCGCCGAGGCTGAGGCGGCAAGGGCCGCCGAGGAGGAAAATCGGCGCAAGGCGGCGGAGGAAGCCGCGGCCAGGAAGGCGCAGGAGGAGACGGAGAAGGCGGCCGAGGAGGCCGCGGAGGCGCAGAGGAAGGCCATCGAGGAGGAGAGACAGAGACAGCAGGAGGAGTCCGAGTCAGAGGAAAAACCGGGCAAGACCGTTCAGCCGACAAAGGAAGGTCTGTTCAGAACCTACGGCAAGGGAAAGAGGAGGTTCGACAGCGTGAGCGGGACGGTCGTGAACGACGTGAAGAAGGTCGGCAGGAGGCTCATAAAGGACCTCGACCTGCCGGAGGGGATCGGCATCGACAACTGCGTGAAGTATTACGGCGACGGGAAGGAGTACGTGATGCTCTTCCTCCCGACGGGCGACGGCGACGAGATCGGCATAGAGTTCGACTTCCATCGCGAGGACGACTACGGCAACGAGTTCGAGGGGTTCAGGCAGACGAGCGGGGCGATCTACATCAAGAACAAAAAGAGAACGAGAGGCATAAGCGAGCCGGTCAGGCTGGGCGGCGACCTCACGTACGAGGATCTTCTCTCCGCCGTCAAGGAGGAGCTGGAGAAATACCGCAAGGTTCCGTTCGGCCCGAGCACGTTTTCCTTAACCGAGGATCCGGACGACCGGCGGCCCACCCTCGGCCGGCAGGTGGAGAGGGCCGGAGAGGAGACCGACCCGAACCCGACTCCGGCGCAGGCCGAGGCCGGCAACTACAAGAAGGGCCACGTGACGATCGGGAACTTCGACATATCCATCGAGAACCCGGCCGGCTCCGTCCGCAGGGGTGTAGACGGGAACGGGAAGGAGTGGAGCACGGAGATGAGGAACACCTACGGCTACATCCTCGGACACTACGACACCGACGGCGACCACATCGACGTGTTCCTCGGCAACGACCTCGACTACTGGGACGGCCACAGGGTGTTCGTCGTGGACCAGTACAACCCCGACGGCAGCTTCGACGAGCACAAGGTGATGATCGGCTTCAACGACGCGGCCGACGCCATGAGGGCCTACCTTGACAACTACGAGAAGGGATGGGAGAAGGGGCGCAGGCTGGAGATCTCGTCCATTCCCGCCTCCGACTTCGAGAAGTGGGTCGAGTCCTCCGGCAGGAAGACCAAGCCGTTCGCCGAGTATGTAAACGCCGGCATCGAGAACACGCAGGGCGCGGAGGAGGCGGAGAAGGAGCCGAAACCCGCGCCGAAGTCCGGAGGCATGCACGAGGTGGACGTCATGGGGCTTATGTCCGACCTGAACAAGAACGGATCCGCCAAGTTCAGCGACCACTACGTGGGCGAGGAAAGGCCGAAGGAGACGCCGAAGGAGGAGCCGTACTCCGCCGTACTGTCGCGTCCGTACAAGGTCGATCCGGCGGAGCGGAACGATTTCAAGAAGTTCGGTGGGATATACGATTCGGTGAAGAAAGACATCAAGGCTCTTGCCGGGCATCTCATCGACGATCTCGGAGTGCGCGACCTGCAATCGGAATTTGGAGAGAATTCCGGGATAGATGTGCGAAAGAATGGGATTGCGGCAAGTATCGGCGATATAGTTGTCAGGAAAAAGGGCAAGGAGTACGATGA
This sequence comes from Clostridia bacterium, assembly GCA_021204585.1. GTDB lineage: Bacteria > Bacillota > Clostridia > Christensenellales > Borkfalkiaceae > Coproplasma. Next base: position 155 of record JAJPZC010000173.1, on the reverse strand, counting down.
AGTCGGCGTCAGCATGCACTTCGGCAACGACGAGTCCGGCAACGTCGGCCTCGGATATGCGGCAGTGTCGGTCGTTCATCACGATTCGCCGACAGGGTCGTCCGATATGACGGTCTGGTACACCGTGGATCTCAAGGACGGAATGACCTACGGAC
>JAJPZC010000100.1 GCA_021204585.1 Clostridia bacterium | reverse complement strand
GAGACAGGCATAGACAATGCCGGAACAATGACCCTCTATACCTTTATAAACTTCGTGGGCTCAGACGAATTCCTTGAAAATGACATGGTTTCATCCATGATAGATGCAGACTCCCTCTCAACGATAACGGAGTACAAGGAAATCATCAATGACATCCACGATGACGTAGGGCTTACTTCTTCACAGATGGCAGACCTGTTCGGGATTCCCTCATTCCTGTTAAGCATGCTGTACGGGCAGAAAGAGACAATGACCATCTCAGAGTTTCTTGAGGCCACGTCTCAGTACTCTTCCCTGCTTGGAAGCTACGCAGACACCATAAGCCAGTACCAGACTCTTGTCACAATGATCAAGAATGATACGGCCTTCAGCCCGTCAGTTCTGGCCATGATGCTCTCCATGATGTCATCCGATACAGATGAAGCGGAAGATACAACAGAAAGTGCTGCCATGCAGATGGATGCGGGCACCATTACCCTTCTGTATCATATGTACGGGTTCATGCAGACGGACATGACAGACGTTACTGTGCCCATGTATGACTTCTTCCTGTTTGTATGCGATGATGTTGTTACAAACGATGCCTTCGCATCCCTGATTCCGTCTGAGTACACAGAAATACTGGACGGGTACAAGGAACTGATGCTTGATAACAAGGCCCAGCTGCAGGGAGACACATACTCCAGGGTAATACTTACCATAACCTATGTGCCCGAATCAGATGAGATATACAGCTTCTATGAGACGCTGAATGACACTCTCACGGATGCCGGGGTGTCTGAGTATTATCTCGTTGGCTCCACGGCAATGTCGTATGAGCTCTCGCTCACTTTCCACTCCGAGTACATGCTGATATCCATTCTCACGGCCGTGGTAATCTTCATAGTCGTATGCCTCACCTTCCGCAAGTTCTCCGTAGCCGCCTTCCTTGTGTGCATTATCGAGTGCGCCGTGTTCGTAACCATGTCCGTAATGGCTGCAATGGGCAGTACAATGTACTTCATAGCCCTCATGATGGTGCAGTGTATCCTCATGGGCTCCATGGTGGACTACGGCATCCTGCTGTCCTCATACTACAGGGAAATACGCAGGACCCTCTCCAAGAAAGATGCCCTGCCGGAAGTCATGAAGAAATCTATAGCGGCCATCATAACATCCGCACTCATAATGATCTGCGTATGCTTCATAATAAGCTTCACAATCTCAGGCGCCATAGCCAGCATCCTCAGAATCCTCGGCATAGGCTGCCTCTCCGCTCTCATTCTCATAATCTTCTTCCTGCCCGCCCTCCTTTCCGTCTCGGACAAGCTTCTGACCAAGAGCTGGAAGGACATAAAGCCTTTCAGAGAGGCACGCAAGGCCCGCAAGAACGGCACCGCAGCCCCTGTGGAGGATACCGCAGAGCCTGCCGATGCAGCGTCTGAAGACAATACAGCCCCTGATGCAGTGTCTGAAGACAATACAGCCCCTGATGCAGAATCCGCGGCAGACGGGGATGCAGCACCTGCAGAGCAAGACATCTGACAATCCCGTACGGCACAAATTTCCGAAGCCGGTCTGCAGCAGTGCAGACCGGTTCTTTTGTGCCCTGAAACCGGATCAGCAGTGTGTTTTGAGGTGCATTACAAACATATGTTCGTATACCGGTCAAATTCCAAAACGCACCGGAATATGCCGCAAACAAGCGCAGTCTGCGGGCATGAAATGAGCCCGGATTAAAGTCCGGGCTACAGAGCAGATATTGAGTTTTAAGTGCGAATCAGCTGAGGCCAAAAAGGTCCCAGGCATCCGCATCATCCATGATGCGCGGGCTTGGCTTGCCCTCGTTGGCAAGCATCTCATCCACTTTGTTGTTTATGGCGAGGGATACGAAGCGGTCCGGGTCTATGCCGCGGAGCTCAAAGAAGAGGAGCGGCTTTTCATCCAGGCGGCCGCCGATGCCGTACAGGACGGCGGCAACGTGCTTGCACATGATGGCCCAGTCCGGGCATGTGCATGAGACGCTTATCTCCTGCGGTGTGGGGAAAAGGCCGTCTGCGCCCAGAATAATGTCCTGCATGTCCTGCGGGATGTTGCCCAGCATGAGGTCCTCTATGTTCTGGATCTTCTTCTCACAGCGGGATATGATGCGCTGGCATTTTTCCTTCGAAAGGGGGCTTATGTGCACCTCCACCTTGTACGGAGTGCGCCTTGAGCCCTGCACTTTGGCCACGACCTTGCCCTTGTTTATCTTGAGGTCCAGTACAGTACCGTTGCGGACATACCGTTTGCCCCTGTCCAGACGGTTGGCGTAATCCGCGTATTTTTCCAGATTTCTGCACCAGGCATTGCCCCACCAGTTCTTGGTTATATTCCGCCCCTGGATTACAACGGGCTCCAGGACGGTGCCCTTTTGGGCGGCCTTGCGTTTGGTGTTCTCACTGTTGGCGGCAAGCTCTTCTGCCGTAGGCTGGCTGTAATAACCTCTCTCCCAGTAATCTTCTCTCATAAAGTGCCTCCGGTATAAAGTACCTCCGGTATAAAGTGTCTCCGGTATATAGAAAAGCGCCTTTAAATGCGCATAAGTCTGATGAACGGACGGATCAGAGGTCCAGGCGGAGCATGGACATGAGCTCATCGTTGGACAGTTCGGTGATCCACTGTTCGCCGCCGGAGCCGATGACGTTCTCTGCAAGCTCCACCTTGGAGTTTATGAGCTCATCTATCTTTTCCTCTATGGTGCCCTTGCAGACAAGCTTGTGCACTATGACGGTCTTGTCCTGGCCTATGCGGTACGTTCTGTCCGTTGCCTGGTTCTCCACAGCAGGGTTCCACCAGCGGTCAAAATGAATGACGTGGTTGGCTTTCGTGAGGTTGAGCCCCGTTCCGCCTGCCTTGAGGGATATGACCATGTAGGGAATGTAGTCGTCTCCCTGGAAGGCCTCCACCATCTGGGTGCGTTTCTTTACGGGCGTGCCTCCGTGCAGAACAAAGCCCTCGCGTCCGAAGATGCCCTTTAAAAAGTCCGACAGGTTCTCCGTAATCTCTCTGAACTGAGTGAAGACTATGACCCTCTCGCGCTTCTCATATATTGTTTCGCATATCTCGCGGAGCATCTGCAGCTTGCCGCTCTCGCTCTCTTCAAAGGTCTGCTGCCCCAGGTACTGGTCCGGATGATTGCATATCTGCTTGAGTTTGGAGATAGCCGCAAGCACTATGCCCTTTCTCTGAATCCCGTCCAGACTTCCCATGACGGCTGCAAGGTCATCCGTAACCTTGTGATACAATACAACCTGCTTCTTGGACAAGGGCACGTAGTCCACCGTCTCCACTTTGTCCGGCAGGTCCGCAATGATTTTCTTGTCTGTCTTGAGACGGCGCAGTATGAAGGGAGATATCATGCTTTTAAGTTTGCCATATCCCTGGGGCTTTTCACTTAAGTCCTTGCAGAATTTGGAAAACTCCTGAGATGTCCCAAGCAGGCCTTTGTTGAGGAAGTCAAAGATGGACCAGAGGTTAGTGAGGTCGTTCTCTATGGGCGTTCCGGTCATTACTATCCGCTTTGCAGACTCTATCTTCTTGATCTCCCTGGTCTGCTTCGTGCCCGGGTTCTTTATATTTTGCGCCTCATCCAGTATGACGCAGTACCACTTCCTTTTCTGCAGTCCCGTTATCCTTGCCGCCATGCCGTACGTGGTTATGGTAAGGAAGGCATCCGCCTCCTGCAGCAACCTGCTCAAGACCTCGGAAGAGGCCCCGTGAAGGACCATGTAGTCCATTGAGGGCGTGAACTTCTCTATCTCCTTCTGCCAGTTGCCAACCAGAGATGCCGGGACTATCAGAAGCACGCGGCTTTCCGGCTTTTCCTCGCGCACCTTTTCCAGGTACGCAAGCACCTGCACCGTCTTCCCTAAGCCCATGTCATCCGCTATGCAGGCTCCGAAACCCAGGCTGTCCATATAATCCAGCCATGCGTAACCTGTCTTCTGGTACGGGCGCAAAGTGGCGGATAGGCCGGCAGGGAGCTTGGGCGCGCGCATCTTCTGCGGGCTCCTGAGCTTTCCGAGAAAGTCCGAGAGCCATTTCCCGTTGGTAACAAGAGCCCCTACGTCTGCGTCCACGACTGGCTTGTCCAGGCCCATCTGAAGGGCCTGACGAAGCGTTACGGCATCCGGATACTTGTCTATCTGTTCCAGAAGGGCGCGGAGCTTTGCGTGGTTCACCTCAACCCACTTGCCCTTTAAGAGGGCAAGGCCTTCTGACTGTGACAGCAGGTACCGTATGTCCTCACGGGTGAGGACTGCTCCGTCCACAACCAGCTGCGGCCGGAGGGATATGAGCGTCTCAAAGCCAAGAAGCGAGGGCTGCTCTTCGCCAAGCTTTATGGCCACGGAAGGGACGCCGTTCTTTTTGCGCCACCAGTTGGGTATCCTGCAGAGAATTCCTGTTTCCTCTATTTTCTCCACATCCTTCAAAAACTCCCACGCCTCTTTGGACGTGAGCCTCAAGGGATGGAACATCTCGCCGGAGGTTACGAACGATGATATGAGCGGGGACACGTCCGCCGCCCTGTTGAGACAGGACAAAAGGTTCAAAAGCCTCGTATGGTCTGACTTGAACTCCGTCAGGGCATACTTTAGCGGCATGTGCCTGAGCTTGTTCCTTTCGCCTATGGTTGCATACGTTGCCATGAAGGCGAAGGGATAGTCTTCATCCTTCTGCTCCACCAGATGGAAGTATATGCGCTCCGGGACGTGCAGGTGC
>JAJPZC010000012.1:18782-19919 GCA_021204585.1 Clostridia bacterium | reverse complement strand
ACCTGTTGCGATAAGCTGTACGGGCAAAACCGTGCGGCGGAAGCTGAGATATGCGGCACAGTGTCCATTATCTTTCCGCAGGGTGCAGCCCCCCGTGCCAGGCGGTCAGAAGTTGGTTATCTTGATGTTGCGGTCCAGCTTTTTCAGAGGTTCGACTTCCTTGTTGGAAGCGTTGGTTATTATCAGATCGTAGTACTCAAGGTCGGCAGCGCGGTATGCCGCTGTGGTGTCAGTCTTGGTGCGGTCAAAGAGAAGGACGCGCTTTTTGGCGTGCTCCATGGCAATCTTCTTGGTCTCCATGGCCTCCAGAGTGCTCTCGTAGGTGCCGTTCGCATCCACGGCGGCGCACGACACTATGGCCAAGTCATACCGGAAGGACTCAAGCATGCGGGATGTGAGGCTCCCGTATACTGCGGCAGTGTTGTATCTCACCTCGCCGCCTGGCAGTATTACGGAGACGTTGTCCTGCTGTGAGACGGCCAGCGCTATCTGCAGGCCGTTGGTTATAACGGTTTTGTTGCGGAGGGATATCTTTTCGCAAAGAGTGAGGCAGGTGGACGAGTTGTCTATGAAGGCCGTATGGAAATCCGGCAGATGCTGTGCGGCTATGAATGCCACCATGTTCTTCTCATCCGGGTTCTTGGCCTGCCTCAGGTATATGGAGATCTCGTCAGACTTCTCCACGTAGATGACTCCGCCGTGAGTCCTCCTCACAATCCCGGCCTTCTCCATTTCCGTAAGGTCGCGGCGAATGGTCGCCGGGCTTACGAAGAGTGCTTTCGCCAGCTCCTCCACGGAGGCTGCGTTGTTCTGCTTGAGAAGGCCTACAATGTCCTTCGTCCTTTCGCTGATCTTCATGCAACCGCCCTCATCATGCTCATTTCTGCAGGAAGTGTAGCGCAAATGAGCAAAGTTGTCAACACATGTCTTTCAGCCGTTGCATGGGATTCTTGCGGGAATGACGGGATATGAGCGCAAAACCGCTTTTCCGGCGGCTGTAAAAACATTTGCGCAAAATGAGCGCACAGGTCCAAACGAACAGGACATGCCCCAGGGAACTCTGAATTCCCGGGGCAGCGCAAAGTCCATCCGGGGCATCCCCCCGGACGGAACGGCTCCGGGAGACCGCAAATCCCC
>JAJPZC010000012.1:17606-18682 GCA_021204585.1 Clostridia bacterium | reverse complement strand
GCAAATCCGCACAGGGCATAAAGCCCGCGCAGACCGCAAATCCGCACAGGGCGTAAACCGGACCCGCAGGGGCCGAAAGGGCCCCCGGGGCGGTTGTACAAGAGCGAAATACAATACGGAATCATAAGGTTCGAGGCTGTAATGTTAGAGTATTTTCTTGCAATAGACATAGGAGCTTCCAGCGGAAGGCACATCGTGGGCCGCTGGGACGGGGACAAGATTGAGACGGACGAAGTGTACAGGTTCCCTACGGGCGTGTGCCGCAAGGACGGAGCCTTGGAGTGGGACATAGACCGTCTCTTTGAGTGCGTTGTGCTTGGCATACGCGAGGCCTTCACGAAGCATCCCGGCATAAAGAGCCTGGCCATAGACACGTGGGCCGTGGACTACGTCCTTCTGGATGAAGAGGGGCAGGCCATAAAGCCCTGCTATGCGTACAGGGACTTGCGCACGGAGAAGGTTATAGACGAGGTGCACTCTTTAGTGCCTTTTGAGACGCTGTACAAAAAGACCGGCATCCAGTTCCAGCCCTTCAACACCATATACCAGCTGTATGCGGACAAGAAGGAAGGGAGGCTGGACAAGGCTTCAAGCCTTCTCATGCTCCCGGAGTACCTCACGTACAGGCTCACGGGCGAGAGGCGCCGCGAGTACACCAATGCCACGGCCACAGGGCTTCTCAACGCAGAGACCGGGGATTATGACAAAGAGATCATAGACGCCCTGGGGCTCCCGGAGAGGTTCTTTGAGACCCCGGTTGCTCCCGGCACGCCTGCAGGAAAGCTCAAGAAGGGCATAGCGGAATACGTGGGAGGCAACTGCAGCGTTGTAATGTGCGCCACCCATGACACCGCCAGCTCCGTTGAAGGCATGGACATAGAGGGAGATAACCCGTACATATCCTCCGGCACATGGTCCCTTTTAGGGCTCAAAGTGCCCAGGGCAATAACCACGGACGAGTCTCTCAAGGCCAACTTCACCAACGAGGGCGGCGTGGGATACGTCCGCTACCAGAAGAACATTATGGGCCTGTGGGTCATAAATGAGCTCAAGAGGGACATATGCCCCTTCCTTTC
>JAJPZC010000012.1:0-17506 GCA_021204585.1 Clostridia bacterium | reverse complement strand
TTATGGGCCTGTGGGTCATAAATGAGCTCAAGAGGGACATATGCCCCTTCCTTTCCTTCCCGGAGATAGTGTCTCTTGCAAAGCAGAGCACCTTCTCCGAGACCGTGAACGTCAACTCAAAGACCTTCCTGTCTCCCATGAACATGAAGAAGGCCTTTGACGACACCCTCACCACAAAGCCCTCATGCGTCGGAGACTACTTCCGCTGCGCCACGGCCAGCCTGGCCCAGGGCTACAAAGAGGCCTTAGAAGAGCTCTCCGCCATAACCGGCAAGACATTCAAGAAGCTCTTCATATACGGCGGCGGAGCCAAGAACTCACTCCTCAACGAGATGACGGAGGAGGCCTGCGGCATCCCCGTGGTGGCCCGCCCCTTGGAGGCCAGCTCCATAGGCAACCTCAAGGTCCAGATGAGGGCATATTACAAGAAGAGGAAGTAAGCCTCCGGCCTGTGCCCAGAGGCCCTTTGCCGTGCATGCAGCCGCTCTGCAGAGCGCCCGCAGGGGCTCTCCAAAAGCCTTCAAGGGTCGTAGGAGGGACGCCCGCAGGACGCCCGCAGGGGCGTTCAGATGCGCTGCAAGGCGCAGCATGCCGCAGAATAAGCAGCCAAGGGCGGGGATTGAAGGCCGCCTGGGGCTTTTACAAGGACAGTATAGAACACTACAGATACAGAACAGGATCAGACAACTAAGGTGACATTATGAGCGAAATGTATGATTTGGCCAGCGCGGAATACGCCATGCAGGGAGTGGACACAGAGGCCGCTCTCACGATGCTCAAGGCCATCCCCATCTCGGTGCACTGCTGGCAGGGGGATGACGTCCAGGGATTCGACACCGCCGGCGCCCTTTCCGGAGGAATTCAGGCAACGGGCAATTATCCCGGCAGGGCAAGGAACTTTGAAGAGCTGAAGCAAGACATAGCGTTTGCATGCTCTTTGATGCCCGGCGTGAAGAGGCTCAACCTGCATGCAAGCTATGCGGTAAAGCCAGCAGGGGATACGTCGGACAGGGACGAGGTAAAGGCAGAGTACTTCAAGCCCTGGGTGGACTTTGCAAAGAAGGAGGGCCTCGCCGGGATTGATTTCAACCCCACGCTCTTCTCGCATCCCATGGTAAAGAACGGGCTCACGCTTTCATCCCCGGATGAGAAGGTGCGCGCATTCTGGATAAAGCACTGCATCGCATGCCTCCGCATCTCGGAGTATCTTGCAACGGAGATGGGCACGCCGTGCCTCATGAACATCTGGATTCCGGACGGCTTCAAGGACGTGCCCGCAGACAGGCTGGGCCCCCGCATGAGGCTCAAGGACTCCCTGGACAAGATTCTGGCCGCAGGGTATGACAAGTCCAAGGTATCCGTTGCCGTGGAGAGCAAGGTGTTCGGCATAGGCATAGAGAGCTATACCGTAGGCTCCAGCGAGTTCTACATGAACTATGCCGCTAAGAACGGCATATGCTGCCTGCTGGACAACGGCCATTATCACCCCACAGAGGTTGTGTCGGACAAGATCCCGTCCCTTCTGGCCTTTTATGACAAGATTGCGCTGCACGTGACACGCGGCGTGCGCTGGGACAGCGACCACGTCATCCTGTTCGAGGACGAGATAAAGGAAATCGCGAAGGAGATAGTCCGCAACGACGCCATAGGCAAGGTCATGCTCTCCATAGACTACTTCGACGCTTCCATAAACAGGATCTCCGCCTGGGTAACAGGCCAGAGGGCCCTCGAAGAGGCACTCCTTTTCGCCCTTCTCCAGCCCAGCAAAGATCTCAAGAAGCTGCAGGATGAGTCCCGCTGGACGGAGCTCATGGCCCGCCAGGAGCAGTGCAAGATGATGCCGTACGGCGCCGTGTGGGAAGAGTACCTCGCCCGCGAAGACAAGCCCGTATGGTACATGAAGCCCATACAGGACTACGAGAAAGAGGTCCTTTCAAAGAGAGCATAAGGCATTTGGACGCCGGGAGCATAGCGGCCCGGACGCCTGGCGGTGCCTGCCCGGCTGAAGCAGGGAGCCTGCAGCGGGGCGTCTGCGGTGTGCGGTTGAGACACCTGAAGGGAGCCCGCAGCGGGGCGCCAATGGTGCACCGTGCCGGCCCGCAGAGGGCTGTCCGGAACGGACGCCGGGGCGGGGCATTGGCGAACATATCCCCGCAAATAGTAAAGCGGGGAACGATTGAGGCCCGGGAGAAAAAGACAAATTGCCGCATAGTGTTGAAAATCGCTTTCAATTTATGTGATTTTACAAACAATATACGGAAATAGATATTGCAAACGGGCATTCGGTGTGGTAAAATCTAGCAATGTCAGCAGCCTTTTGAGGTCCCGGGCATTGCTGGGATATTGTAGATGACAATATGCTTGGGAGGAAAGATAATGGCTAACAGAATAGTATTGAACGAGACCAGCTATCACGGCGCAGGATGCATTTCAGAGATAGCTACGGAAGCAAAGAGAAGAGGCTTCACGAAAGCATTCGTATGCTCAGACCCGGATCTTGTGAAGTTCGGCGTTACGAAGAAAATACTCGACGTCTTAGACGGCGCAGGGCTTCCGTATGAACTGTATTCAGAGATCAAGCCCAATCCCACGATAGAGAACGTTTTGAGCGGAGTAGAGGCGTTCAAGAAGAGCGGCGCAGACTATATCGTGGCAGTAGGCGGCGGGTCCTCAATGGACACTGCGAAGGCCGTAGGCATCATTATACGCAACCCGGAGTTTGCAGACGTAAGGTCTCTTGAAGGCGTTGCCCCCACAAAGAATCCGTGCGTTCCCATCTTTGCAGTGCCCACGACTGCAGGCACGGCCGCAGAGGTTACCATAAACTACGTTATAACGGACGTGCAGAAGAAGCGCAAGTTCGTGTGCGTGGACGTTCATGACATTCCCGTCATCGCGTTCGTGGACAGCGGAATGATGTCCACAATGCCTAAGGGGCTTACGGCGGCAACAGGAATGGATGCGCTTACGCATGCCATAGAGGGATACATCACAAAGGCCGCATGGGAGATGACGGACATGTTCCACTTAAAGGCCATAGAGATCGTCTCAAAGTCTCTCAGAGGAGCCGTAAAGGGCGAGAAGGAAGGAAGAGAGGGCATGGCTTTAGGGCAGTATATCGCCGGCATGGGCTTCTCAAACGTAGGCTTAGGGCTTGTGCATTCCATGGCGCATGCGCTGGGCGCTGTGTATGACACGCCGCACGGAGTTGCAAACGCAATTCTTCTTCCCACCGTCATGAAGTACAATGCAGACGCCACGGGAGAGAGATACCGCGACATAGCAAAGGCCATGGGCGTTGAGGGAACGGAGAAGATGACCCAGGAAGAGTACAGGCAGGCGGCAATAGACGCCGTGGCCCAGCTCTCAAAGGACGTAGGGATTCCGCAGAATCTCAAGGGCATCGTGAAGGAGGAGGACATAGATTTCCTCGCAGATTCCGCCATGGCGGACGCATGCTGCCCCGGCAACCCCAAGGATCCCACAAAGGAGGATGTAGTGGCTCTCTACAAGTCGCTGCTTTGATGAATTGAAGGAGGATGCAGTGGCTCCTTATAAGCTGCTGCTTTGATATATCTCATGGAAACTGAAGCTGTAAAAAAGAAAGGCGGTTTCAACAGTCCCTTTTTCCGTAGCCAGATAAAGACAGCAAACGTCTCATTCTTCAAGGAAGGAGTTGTTGGATACCTCGTAGGACCGGCGCTTGCACTCCTTGCAAACTCCGTTCTGCAGAACTACTTCAACAAGTACATGACCGATGTCCTCGGAATCAGTAGCTGGTGTTCCTGGTTCTTCACATGGCTCCCCGTTATCACAGTCGTGTTCGTAGTACTCGGCAATATACTTGTAGGAAGACTGATGGACAAGATGCACACCCCGATGGGCAAGGCAAGGCCGCTCATCATACTGGCAGTGCCCATCATGCTGGTCGCATTGATCATTCTGTTCATATGCACACCGAACATTACTGATTCCCTGTATACTTCTGCGCTTGCAGATGCAGGAAACAAGGTTGCCGATACTGCTTATTACGGCAGATACGTCAGCGTGCTTGTATGTGTCGCTATCGGCTACATCGTATGGTTCGGACTTGCATATCCCATGTACTTCACGTCACATGGCACAATGGTCAGCGTCTCCACACGTGAAGGCGGCAAGAGATCACTTCTTGCAACACTTTCCAACGCCGCAACCCTTGGCGCCGTCGGAATCGCCCAGATGATCATCCCGTTCTTCTATTTCTGGCTCTTCCCGTCAATGACAACCGGTACGTTTGACAAAGACGGAAATGCCCTTACAGTCGTAAATGCCGCATCATCATACAGCGCATGGAAGATATTCTCAATCTGCCTCATAGTTGTATGCTTCATCGGCGCACTGCTTGAGTTCTACTTCACACGTGAGCGTGTAACAGAAGAGTCTCTCAACAGCGAGATCAAGGCTCCGAAGGTATCCGTTCCCATGGGCAAGCAGGCAAAGGCTTGCACAAGCGACGCTTACTGGTGGATCATGATGGTCTTCTTCCTTCTGTACCAGATGGGCGGAATGATGAAGAACGTGTCCATAAGCTACTACAGCATTTCACACTTCTGGAACAATGGTGTCATTGACCAGACATACGGCGGCAACCTTCAGGGCACCCTTGCAATCATCGGTGCAGTTCCCACCGCACTCGGCATGTTCATCGCAGCTCCCATTGCAAGCAAGTTAGGCAAGGTAAGAACGATTATATGCGGTGCAGTCGTCGCAGTAATAGGAGGCATCATCGGATTCATTGCACCGTACAACTTCGGATGCATCTGCGCATCCTTCTGCATCAAGGCACTCGGATCCACTCCTGCAATGTACCTGTCACTTTCACTCCTTGCCGATGTCCATGACCATTCAGAGGCAAAGCACGGATTCCGTTCTGACGGCTTCTCCATGATGGTATACGGCGCCATAATGGCAAGCTGCTCCGGTCTTGCAACAGGCATCCTTAACCTGCTCATCACCGGATACAACGATACCTCATACATCGACATATACAACAACCCTGCATTCCAGAACGCAGTTATGTGGCTCTTCACCGGCGGCGAGACAGCATGCTACATCGGCATCCTCATCATCATGCTCTTCATGCGTGTTGAGAGATTCTCTGCCCGTGACCATGACATGATCACAGAGCGCCAGATGGCAGAAGCAGCTGCAGCAGGTGTTGAGTTCGTGCCCGCAGCTGAGAAGCTGAAGCAGCAGGAAGCCGCTTCACGTGCAGCTGCAGACCTCGAGAGACAGGCTAAGCTCAAGGCAGACTGCGAGAAGAAGGGTCTCAATTACGAAGAGGAAGAGGCCAAGTACCAGGAGCTCAAGGCAGCCAAGGATCAGGCCAACGCCATCAAGAAGGCACAGGCCGCAGAGGCCAAGGCCCAGAAGAAGGCAGCAGCCGAGGCAGCCGCAGCCGCTAAGCGCAAAGCTGCAATCGAAAAGCTTGCCGCATCCAAGAGCATAAGCTTCGAGGATGCAGAAGCTGAGTACCAGGCAGCCCTTGACGCCAAGGCAGCTAAGAAGGCTGAGGCAGACAGAATCCTCTTTGAGAAGGAAGATGCCAAGGACAAGGAAGCGCGCGACAACGATATCCGCTACGACTACAAGTCCACACCGAAGCTCCTTGCAAAGGCTGAGAAGAAGGCCGCAGCACTTGCCGCCAAGTCCGAGGCAGCCGCAAAGGCAGCACAGGGCGGAGACGCAAAGCTTGGCGAGAAGGCCCAGGCTCTTGCTACAAAGGCAGCTGATGCCGCTGATTCCGTTGAGTACTGGAAGGAGCAGGTAGAGCTTGCAAAGAAGGCTTACGAGGCACTCGAAGGCGCTCCTCTTGAAAGCACGGCAGCATAAATAAACAATACCACTGCATCCTACCGGGCATGACCTTAAAAGGCTCATGCAAAAACGACGCAACACGGTCTGGCGGCGCTCCGCCAGGCCGGTGCTGAAGCCGTCCGGAGGAAACAGTGAATGTACATGATTTGCCTGTGTCGGCTCACGCCTTTGGCCCCTTATTCCGGCGGACAACAGTGAACAGGATATGAGGGCAGAAGGTGAGTGATGAGAAACCTTTTCGTAGGTATAGACATAGGCGGGACAGGCATAAAAGGCATCCTGACGGATGAGGACGGAAAGGTCTATTCGGAGGCGGACATAAGGACGGGCGTCAAGGACGGCAACCAGGCCGTGTGCGACAACATAGCCTATCTTATAATAAAGCTGATGGAAGGCTGCAGCCACAGAGACATTCTGGGCGTTGGCATGGGATGTCCCGGCATGATAGACCGCAGGCACGGCACAGTCGTGTTCTCCGCAAACCTCAACATGCGTTCGTTCCCGCTGGCAAGCGAGATTGAGCGGCGGGTGATGATGCCGGTTGTCATGGCCAATGACGCCCACACGGCAGCACTAGGCGAATCCGTTTTCGGAGCCGGATCAGACTACCGCAACAGTATCCTGGTAACCCTGGGAACAGGCATTGGCGGCGGTGTGGTGATAGACGACAGGCTCTTTGAAGGCGGCGGATCAGCCGGAACCGAGATAGGCCACATGGTCATCATGGACGGCGGAGACCTCTGTGCATGCGGAAGGCGCGGCTGCTTTGAAAGGTACTGTTCAGCCTCAGCGCTGACAAGGCTTACCCGAAGAGCTATGGAAGATCATCCGGGTTCCGCAATGTGGAACACGTACAACCTTCTGACCTGCTCCGCAAAGACTGCCTTTGACTACATGGATACCGATCCGGTAGCGCATGAGCTCATAGATGACTTCATGCACAAGCTTGCGACAGGGCTTGCAAATCTCGCCAACATATTCCGTCCGGAAGTCATAATGATAGGCGGCGGCATGGCGGCGCAGGGCAAGCGGCTTACAGAGCCCGTTCAGAAGATCTTCGATGAGCAGCTGTACGGCGGTACCGACTATATGCCTGTAAAAATTGTCACAGCATCCCTGGGCAACAAAGCCGGTTCATTCGGCGCAGCGGCCCTCATGATGGGCGGGGATTAACGTCTGCGGACGGACATCCTGTCCCGTGGATGTACATTCATGCAGCACCTTGTCCCTTGCAGGGCAGCTGGCCGGATGAATGCAAAATGATCCCCAGATATACTCAAACCAAAGAGCAATAGACGCCCAGAGGAAATCGGCGGATGCTTGACATCTGAGCGACACGGGTGATAGTATTTATACATACAGATTATGGAATTTTCAATTCCTTGCTTACAAAGAGGAGGATGTAAGGAATTTTATGAAAAAGGGTAATAGAGTGCGCAGGATATGTCTTTGTGTATGCGCTTGTGTGGCAGCAGCTGCCTTAGTCTGCGTTGCCGCCTGCGCCGAAGACATGACAGTGCATGATTTTGGTGACGATGACGTTGCAACGTTCAACAACGGCATGTCCAATATTAAGCTTTACGAAGGAGACTATACTGTCGGCCTGACAAAGACTGAACAGACAGTGTCCTGGAACAAGAAGGGCAACAAGGCTACCTATACCACGACGGGTCAGGATCAATTCATTTTCTCTTACAACGCAGTGAACTATGATGAGGAAGGGAACAAGAAGGCTGATGACAGCGATAACAGGCTGATTGTCAAACATACAGAGACAGCATATAAGGATGGAACCGCAGGCGATACGACCGAGACTGGCCTCTATTTCAAGGACAGCAGCAGTGTATACGATCAAACAGGTGCAACAACAACTGCGACATTCTTTGATAAGAGCATATCTTATGATACATTCACAGGCCTTTCCTGGCTGCCTCAGCTGCTTGTTCAGAAAGAAAGTGTAGATACAGTCTCTAGCGCAGATGATGTTACGGAGTTTATTTTTAAGATGGTTTCCGGCGTCGTTGCACTTAACGGAGTTGATACATCAGACATCAAGAGCGAGAATCTGGTTGTAGAGTCAAATCAGTACTGCGAGGAGTTCTATCTGAACGGTAACGTTCTGTCCTATGAGATGCAGTTTGCCACCAATCCGGCTTCAAGCACAAGTGCAACGTATCCTTCATTCACATACCTCAAGGTCGAGGTAACGACGCAGGATGAGATCACAACGATTGAGTGCTACGTATCATTCGATTACGCAACCACAGCCTGGAACTCTAACGTCAAGTAATAACCAGTGATACTGGTTCGTACCTTTATTAGGTTAAGCACATCCTTCCGGTGGAAAACCGCCGGGAGGGTGTTTTTCTACAATGAAACACCCCAAGGCATCACAGTTTGCCTCAACATATAGCGGCTCTCCGGCGTCCCGGGGAGCTCATTATTTGCCCACGGCATGGTCACAAGCTGTCTGCCATGTCGGAGCCCCGGCCCCTGCATGCCAAGCGGCAAGTATTGAAGTCAGTACGAACAATTGTTTCTAAACAGTGCGGCTCAGCATCAGCTGGTTCCGGGGCGGACGGAGTGTGACAAATGAGGGATATGCTGCGGGGGATTTCGCATTTGTGCAAAGAAAAATACCATTTAGGATGTTTGGATTGCGCTTTTGGGGGTGCGGAAGTACAATCCGGGCGTAGACAGGAGATGCGGGACTTTGGCCCTGTTTGCCTGGAGACATGACATATGAAAGTAATCTCTCCTTATTTATTGCGACACACGGCGGCCCTTTCAAGAGTCGCCTATGTTGCGTATATGGGGCATATGTGCCGCCGGAAACATGCAAGGGGATAGTCCCGGGGACGGGTGCAATCGTGCCGGAGGGCGGCTAAAGGCGCATGTATGAGTGAGCGGCTGAAGTCGCTGCGGAAGGGACGTGGGCCGTTTGTGTGGTGCATGGGTCAATTCGTGCCAGACTGGTTGCAGTGTTTGCCGGATGTGTTGCAAAATATGTGAGTCGGGATAAGTTTGGAGTGCGCTTCGGGCGCAGGCGGATGGGAATGCGCCGGGTTTTCCGTTTATGCAAAAATGGAGACCAATGAGAAGGGCGTACTTGACACTCATTTGCCATTATTGTAAAATATCATGCGGAAATGGTCCTTGCGGGAGGCTTTGTGAAGGCGCGGGAAGGCGCTTTTGGAAGCGGAACGGAAGGAATCATATAGGTGGTAGAAGGGAGATATTATGACTGAAGAAGAAATCAGGAAGATCGTGGATCAGATGACTTTGGAAGAAAAGGCATCTCTTGCATCCGGAGAGGATTTCTGGCGCACCAAGCCCATAGACAGGCTGGGAGTGCCTCCGGTATACCTGTCAGACGGCCCTCACGGGCTCAGAAAGCAGGAAGCCGCGGCGGATCAGCTGGGACTCAATGAGAGCGTGAAGTCTACGTGCTTCCCCACGGCCGTAACGATGGCGGCAGGATGGGACACGGACACGTGCCATACGATGGGCGAGGCGCTGGGCAAAGAGGCCGCAGCGCTTAAAGTGGGAATTCTGCTGGGTCCCGGAGTCAACATCAAGAGAAGCCCTCTGTGCGGCAGAAACTTTGAGTATTATTCAGAGGACCCGTATCTTGCCGGGAAGATGGCGTCGGCGCTTATATCGGGCATACAGGAGCACACGGCATCCGCGTGCGTCAAGCACTTCGCCTGCAACAACCAGGAGACGGGCAGAATGTACGTGGACTCCATTGTGGACGAGAGAGCCCTGAGGGAGATATATCTGGAGCCGTTTGAGATGGCGGTCAAAGAGGCTCACGTAAACTCCATCATGACGTCATACAACCTTCTGAACGGCACATATACGAACGAGAATGAGCATCTCCTTGTGGACATATTAAGGAATGACTGGGGATATGAAGGCCTGGTCGTAACGGACTGGGGCGGCTGCAATGACAGGGTTGCAGGATACAAGTGCCGCAATGAACTTGAGATGCCTACGACTTCCGGCGAGAGCAACGAAGAGATCGTGAAGGCCGTGAAGGACGGAGCGCTGGATGAGGCCGTGGTAAACCAGAACGCAGAGAACCTTTTAAAGCTTGTCTTCAAGTCCGGTGAGTACTTTGAGGAAGGCAAGAGCTATGACAAGGATGAGCACCATCTCATAGCAAAGAGGGCGGCCACAGGGTCTGAAGTGCTGCTGAAGAATGACGGCGCCCTGCCGCTCAGGGACAATGAGAAGGTATGCTTCATAGGAGACTTTGCGGAGACCGCAAGGTACCAGGGCGGCGGCTCTTCATGCGTCAACCCCACAAGGCTGGACACATTGAAGGATCTTGCCAAGACGCTCAACGAGGACCAGAACATACCCGTTCAATACATAGGATGGGAAAAGGGCTTTGACCAGTACGGAAAGAAGTCCAAGAAGAACATAAAGAAGGCAGTGGCCTTGGCCGGCAAGGCAGACAAGGTCGTGCTCTTCATGGGTCTTGACGACGTTACGGAGTCGGAGGGCAAGGACAGGGCCGACATGAAGATCCCGGAAAACCAGCTTATGCTGCTGGATGCCCTGACGGCCGTTGGCAAGCCCATCGTGGTAGTGCTTTCCTGCGGCTCTCCCGTTGAGACAGACTGGGATGAGAAGGTAAACGCACTGCTCTGCGTATACCTTACGGGCCAGGCAGGCGCACAGGCCATACTGGACAATCTCACCGGCGTTGCCAACCCTTCAGGCAAGCTTCCCGAGACGTTCCCCTTAAAGCTTGAGGACAATCCCACATACAACACATGGCTCAAGAATGACAATACCTCAGAGTACAGGGAGTCCATCTATGTGGGCTACAGGTACTATGACAAGGCCGGCATTGAGGTAAAGTATCCGTTCGGCTACGGCCTCTCATACACCACGTTCGGGTACAGCGACCTCGAGATAACCCCGGAAGGCGTGTCCTTCACCCTCACCAACACCGGCAAGGTGGCAGGCGCAGAGGTTGCACAGCTCTATATCGGCGCAAAGGACTCCAAGGTGTTCCGTGCCGTGCGTGAGCTCAAGGGATTCAAGAAGGTCTTCCTGCAGCCCGGCGAGAGCAGGAAGGTGGAGATACCGTTCGAGACGTATTCCTTCAGATGGTTCAACGTAAAGACAAACCGGTTCGAGATAGAGGACTGCGACTATAACATTGAGATAGGCTCCTCTTCCAGGGACATCCGCCTTGCCGGCACGTTCCATCCGGAGGGCGGCGTAGCAGTCGACACGGATTATGACGAGACCTTCCTCGCAGAGTATTACAGCGGCGATATTGCCAGCGTTGAGAAGGAGACGTTCGAGACCCTCGTGGGTCGTGAGCTTCCTTCCGGCAAGCTCAACTATTACAAGAAGAAGAGGCTCATCGTGGACATGAACACGTCCATAACCCAGATGAAGCATGCGCGCGGCTGGGTAGGACGCCTGTTCGGCGGAGCCATCATCTTCGCGGAAGGGTTCCTGCGCAAGATCGGAAAGCGCAAGCTTGCCAACCTTCTCAAGATCGGCGTATACTACATGCCCATCCGCGGCCTGTTCGGCTTCACGGGCGGCATGTTCTCCAAGGGCCAGCTGCAGGGCTTCCTGCTCATGTTCAACGGCCACTTCTTCAGGGGTCTCTCAGAGTTCTGCCGCTACGGACGTGTCCGCAAGCTTAAGCGCAAGGCCGTCAAGGCTGCTGCAGCCCTGGATGAGGCAAAGAAGGCCAATGAAGAGAAGCAGGATGCTGCTTCAAAGAAGGCTCTGGACAAGGCCGGCAAGAAGTGCGTAAAGGCCACCGGCAAGGCCGCAAAGAAGGCTGCCAAGGCTCAGGCGATAGACGAGAAGTATGCAGCAAAGGTAGCTGCCAAAGAGGCCAAGAAGGCCGCCAAGAAGGCTGCAAAGGAAGGCAACTGATTCCCTTCAGTCATAACACATCATCCATGCAGGCGAGGGCTATAAGGCTCCCGCCTGTTTTGTCTCCCGCGCACTTGCTCCTGCACTTTTTCAAGGATTTCAGACCCCAAAAATGACACTTTTTCGAGGAAAATCTCAACACTGTTTAATTCCGTGCAGCCGTCTTGCCCTGCTGCAACGTGGTTTGTCTTCGGAATGCATAAAATTCATGTCACGGGGCAATAGATGCAAAATTGCAGCATATGTGCTCTATTTCAACGGATTTACAAAAAGACAAGTAATAAGAACCCTCTTTTTTACAAAAAGTCAAGGTAAAATGACCCCTGTTTTTACAAAAACACAAGGTCATTATGCAAGTATGCATTCATGCTTTGCCGTGTGGAGGTTATTGTGCGAAGCAAGTTTTTATTTGACACCCTCGCCCCATGAGAGTACACTTTCTCATGCAGCCAAAGCACACTTTCAAGTGCAGTGAGACTGCTCACAGACAGGCCTGCAGGACACTCATTCAAGTCCGCGCAATGTACCAGAGATTGCCCCTGCAGGGGCGCTTATACAGGCCATATTAGGGCCTGTACAGGGACGCAGAAGCTCCTCAAAGGAGTTGGAGTAAGACAGATACAAGGGCTTAGGGAGCCCCTGGGAGCAAAGGATAAGGGATATGGAAGACGTATATACCAGAGAGATTGTGGTCCGGTACACGGACATAGACAGGTACGGAAGACTGGCTGTGACCGAGGTGCCCAATATAACCCAGGACATGCTCACGGAGTACTTCGGCACTTTGGGGGCGGACAACGGCACCATGAAGGTAAAGTGCAACGCCGCATGGGTTATAACCAAGATGAAGATCTCCTTCGGAAATCTTCCTCTCTGGATGGGACGCATCACGGCCTCGGCGTATACCATAAAGAAAGACGGCATCCGCATGGTTATAGAGCTCAAGGCCACAGGTGAGGACGGCAGCATGGCCTTTGTTGTAGACGTGGAGTGCTGCGCAATAGACCTCTCAGCCCGCAGGATACGCAGGATAAACACCACCTGCCTGCAGGAGAACGTAGTGCTGTATGACGGAGACCCGTCATATGACAAGCTCCCCGGGGACTTTTTAGACGCAGACCTTGTGGAGGAGCTTGCTGTGAACTGGTATGATATAGACTTCACCCGCCACACGAACAACACCAGGTACATAGGATACCTTCTGCAGAGCATGGACCCCGCATATCTCTCCGCAAAGCGCATTACGGCGCTGGACGTGAACTTCATCAAGGAAAGCCACGAGGGAGAGAAGCTTGCCGTATACCGCCAGACGGAGGGGGATGTGGCCTGCTTCCAGATACGCAAAGAGGGTGCAGAGATACTGCGCGCAAGGGTGCAGTTCACAGATGAAGATGCAGAATAAGGCATAGCCGGATATGAATTCCACGCAGGGCGGGAGGGCATTGCTTTCCCGCCTGTTTTCCCGTCCGGGAAAAGACATAACCCCTTGGATATAGGTAAAACACGGCCAAAGGGCTGCCTGTAGGGGAGAGGCCGCAGAATAGGCGTATTCTTCGCATATGCGCCCCGGTTTTGGCGCCTGCAGGATGTTGCGGGGAAGGACGCGAAAGGCCGCAGAAGGGCCTGTATGAGGCTCTGGAGAGCCTCCGGTGAGGCTTTCGCCTGTGGGTGCCCGGCGGTGTGGATATGGGATATGACGGGCTTTTTGAGGCAAAATTTGACTTGTGAGAGGCATATTTCATTTGACATTCCCCGTTTCGTTTGGTAAAATTGCTCTTGCTTGCTGTGCAGACAAGTTTTTTTGTGTACTGCAAAAATTCCGGAGTGCATAACAATACATATAATCCAGGCCCGGGAAAGAGGACCGGCGGCTAATGCGGGCCCGGGATGAAGGGCCGGAGAGATTTGATGCGGGTCCCGGGAAGAGGGGCCGGCAGATAAGATGCATGTTCCCCTGGAGGCCGTTTTAAGGGTGCGGCGCAGACAGGGTAATATATTCCGCAGAGCGGTGCAGGCCTGCAGGGCTTGTGCGCTTGAGCAAGACAAGGAGGTTAAGATATGCCCACAATCAATCAGCTCATCAGACATGGCAGAGAGAGGAAGGAGTATAAGAGCAAGTCTCCTATACTGGATGCGTGCCCTCAAAAGCGCGGCGTGTGCCTTTCTGTTTCCACCACGACTCCGAAGAAGCCTAACTCAGCGATAAGAAAGATCGCAAGAGTAAGATTGACCAACAAGCAGGAAGGTATCGTGTACATTCCCGGCGAAGGCCACAATCTTCAGGAGCATTCTTCTGTGCTTATCAGAGGCGGAAGAGTCAAGGATCTGCCTGGTGTACGTTATCACATCATCCGTGGCGCGCTGGATACGGCAGGAGTCTCCAAGAGAAGACAGTCCCGCTCCCGTTACGGCGCAAAGAGACCCAAGTCCTGATTTTCTCACAGGGTTAGGGGCTGGCACGCAGACAGTATCAGCGCATTGGCAGCGCATGAGGCGCTGCATGGTTTAAGGGATTCGCTTTACAGAATCCATCCTACTTGCTTCGGAATATAGGACCCTTTATAACCGATGAAAAGTAGGCAGTATTCGCCGCCCGGGAAACGGATGGCGGCGGAGAAGGATTGCTACCTGCCAGGTAGGCTTTGGGCCTGCAGGCGGGCCCGGGAAAGGAGCCGGACATTGGGCGGCTTCCGGAGGGCTTAAGTCACAGGGACGCAGGAAGCTGAGGCAGGCAAGTAACGGCTTATTTAAGTCAAGACCCTTAAATATTTTCAGGAGGATACAGGAGTATGCCCAGAAGAGGCAGTGTCCCTAAAAGGGATGTGTTGCCCGATCCCGTGTACAACTCTAAGGTTGTTACGAAGCTCATCAACCAGATAATGGAAGACGGCAAGAGAGGGACGGCGCAGAGGATAGTGTATGACGCATTCGAGACCATGAGCAAGAAGCTTGGCAAGGATGCGATGGAGATTTTCGATCAGGCACTCGGGAACATAATGCCGGTGCTTGAGGTCAAGGCCAGAAGAATAGGCGGAGCGAACTACCAGGTTCCCCTTGAGATCAGGCCGGAAAGACGCCAGACTTTGGCTATAAGGTGGCTGGTCATTAGCACAAGGAAGCGCTCCGAAAGGGGGATGAGCGCCAAGCTTGCCGCAGAGCTTATGGATGCATACAACAATGCGGGCGGCGCAGTGAAGAAGAAAGAGGATACCCATCGAATGGCTGAAGCGAACAAGGCGTTCGCACATTTCAGATTCTGATGATAGAGGTATAGCATGGCCAGAGATTATGATTTGCTTCATACGAGAAACATTGGCATCATGGCGCATATAGACGCCGGGAAGACCACGACTACGGAGCGAATCCTGTACTACACGGGCATAAATCACAAGATAGGCGAAGTGCACGAGGGCGAGGCCACGATGGACTGGATGGTGCAGGAGCAGGAGAGGGGCATAACGATAACCTCCGCTGCGACCACGTGCCACTGGACAAGGTCCGGCCAGACAAAGAAGGACGAGTGCAGGATAAACATTATAGACACCCCGGGACACGTGGATTTCACCGTTGAGGTGGAGAGGTCCTTGAGGGTTCTGGACGGAGCCGTGGCGACGTTCTGCGCCAAGGGCGGCGTGGAGCCGCAGTCAGAGACCGTATGGAGACAGGCAGACAAGTATAACGTGCCGCGCATTGCGTACGTTAACAAGATGGACATCCTCGGAGCGGATTATCAGAGGGCCATTAGGATGATGCGGGAGAGGCTCAATGCCAACCCCGTGCCGGTGGAGCTGCCGATAGGAAAGGAGAACACCTTCTCAGGCATCGTGGACCTTGTGGACATGGTGGCCGAGGTGTATGACTCGGAAGACGGCAAGCTGTATCACAAGGCGGAAATCCCCGCGGACATGATGGATGAGGCCTTAGAGGCCAGGATGAAGGTCATGGAAGCGGCCGCCGAGGCGGATGAGGACCTCATGGAGAAGTTCCTTGACACCATGGAGCTCACCCCGGACGAAATCCGCAAGGGCCTTAGAAAGGCCACAATAGCAATGCAGTGCACCCCTGTGCTCTGCGGCTCTTCGTACAGGAACAAGGGAGTCCAGATGCTTCTGGACGCCATAATAGATTACCTTCCCTCCCCTGTGGACGTGGCGCACGTGCTGGGCGTAAACCCTAAGACCGGAGAGCAGGAGGAGAGGAAGACGGATGACGAGGAACCCTTCGCGGGCCTTGCGTTCAAGATAGCCACAGACCCCTTCGTGGGAAGGCTTGCATACTTCAGGGTGTACTCGGGGACTTTGGATGCAGGCTCATACGTGTACAACTCCACAAAGGAGATCACGGAGAGAGTCGGAAGGCTGGTGCAGATGCATGCGAACTCCAGGACGGAGATTCCAAGGGTGTATTCAGGGGACATATGCGCAATCATAGGCCTCAAGAACACCACGACGGGAGACACGCTGTGCGACAAGGACAAGCCCATCGTCTTAGAGCAGATGACATTTGCAGACCCGGTAATACAGCTCAGTATAGAGCCCAAGACCAAGGCCTCGCAGGAAAAGATGACGATGGCCCTCATAAAGCTTGCAGAAGAGGACCCCACGTTCAAGACGTACACGGACTCAGAGACCGGCCAGACCATAATCGCCGGCATGGGAGAGCTGCATCTGGACATCATCGTGGACAGGCTGCTGCGTGAGTTCAAGGTGGAGGCCAACGTGGGAGCGCCGCAGGTTGCGTACCGCGAGACCATCCGCCAGGCCGTAGACTGCGAAGGGCTGTACAAGAGGCAGTCCGGAGGCAAGGGCCAGTACGGACACTGCAAGCTTCACCTCATTCCGGCGCAGCCGGGAGAGGGGTACAGCTTTGAGGACGTAACCGTCGGCGGCTCCATTCCAAAGGAGTTCATACCCGCAATAGACAAGGGCGTGCGCGGCGCTGCAAAGAACGGCTTCCTGGCAGGGTATGAAGTCGTAGACTTCAAAGTGCAGGTGTATGACGGCTCCTTCCATGAGGTGGACTCCTCGGAGATGGCCTTCCAGATTGCAGGCTCAATGGCCTTCAAGGACGGCATGGCCAAGGCTCATCCGGTCCTTTTGGAGCCCATAATGCGCGTGGAGATAATTGTGCCGGAGGATTACTTCGGAGACATAATGGGCAACATAACCGCGCGTCGCGGCACCATAGCCTCCACGGATGACAGGGCCGGAGCTAAAGTTGTGGATGCACAGGTTCCGCTTTCCGAGATGTTCGGCTACGCCACGGACTTGAGGTCCAGGACGCAGGGCAGAGGGCAGTTCACGATGCAGTTTGACCACTATGCAGAGGTTCCCAAGTCCGTAAGCGAGAAGGTTATAGTGGCCCGCAACAAGCCGGCCGGAAGGTAAAAGCAGGCGCATACGGCCCCGCACAAAGCCCCGGGGCTTCGTATGAAGCACACAGGGGAAAGAGCGGAGCATGGCGGGCGGCCGCAAGGAAGCCTTGGCGGCGTTTGGCGCCTCGTGAGAGGCTGCCGGGACGCCAGAGGGACAACAAAATTTGCATTTTGCCCGCGGTTTTAATTGTGTTTTTCAGATTAGTAAGATATAATGAGAGGCACAAGAGGCAGAAATGCCGTCTGGCGGACCGGCAAGGTCCGTCAAGGCAATAATGTCAATGATAGATAGCTGCGATAGCCCGAGGGGCGAGTTAGTTATCATTGTATATAAATTTTAAAGGAGATTTTAAAATGGCA
>JAJPZC010000154.1:3882-4835 GCA_021204585.1 Clostridia bacterium | reverse complement strand
CCACGCCGCAAATCATACAGAAAGCCACTATAAAGCATATGAGCCACTTAAATTTTTTCATTTTTCCTCCCGTCTTAAGCTAATAAGGGGTATCGGGCACGCCTGTAAGGCGTGCCCCTTTTGCCGCAGGCAAAAGACTTTGCCTGCGGGAATTACTCTATGGTCTATGTACTTTTTTTAGTCCTACTGGTATTCTATCATTTTGCACAATCGGCCACACATTGCATATCGTAATTCTGTCATTGCATAACATGCGCTCAAAACACCAGATTATTAAAATATGTATAGAAAAAGAGGCCCCGCTGCAGGGACTTCTCACCAGTATATATGGTTCATGTTGTTTTATGTCTGCCCACACGAACAGGGAAAAATAGGGAATCTCTGTTCCCCTTGTGGCCATCTGTATATATGAAAACGCCCCAGGCGGTTAGGCTTGAGGCGCAGGTTCGATCTGGATTGTATTGGGATCAGTCTGGGTTGGAGTTAGTCGTAGACACGGATCACGGAGGAGACGGCGGCGCCGCTGGAGCCGGAGTTGATGTCCTGGACTGCCTTGAGGACGTTGTGCTCATGCGTTACGTGAGTCACTACTATGATGGGCACCTTGCCATCGGGGTCTTTGTCCTCCTCCTGGATTATCTGGGCAACGGAGATGGAGTTGCGGCCGAGAACGGAGGTTACCTTGGAGAGGACGCCCGCTTTGTCCTCTGCGGAGAGACGGATGTAGTAGGCGGACTCGAAGTTGGAGACGAACTTTGTGGAAGGGGATGCTTTCTCCGTGTTGTCGAAGGTGGAGTAGTTGTGCTGCAGGTGGGTGGCACAGTAGATGATGTCGCCAACGATTGCAGAGCCTGTGGGGGCGGCGCCCGCGCCGCGGCCGGTGAGCAAAACCGCCACCACCCGGTCGCCCCGGATGTTAAACGCGTTGTTTGTGTGTGTTATAAAAATAACCC
>JAJPZC010000154.1:0-3872 GCA_021204585.1 Clostridia bacterium | reverse complement strand
AACCCCCCCCCCCCCCCCCCCCCCCTCTCGGGGTGGTGGCGGTGGTGTGGTTATTATTTATTAGTCCGGGGGGGGGGGGCGGCGCGGGGCCCCGCGGCCGTAGAGCATCACGTCCTCCACGCTGTCGCCCGTGATGTAAACGGCGTTGTAGCTGTCATTGACGGCGGCGAGAGGGTGGCTGGTGCGTATGAAAGTGGGATGGACGCGCACTTCGATGCCCCTGTCTGTGTTCTTGCCAATGGCAAGGAGCTTTAAGCAGTAGCCAAGCTGCTTGCCGTATGAGATGTCTGCAGGGGTTATGGCAGTTATGCCCTCGCGGTATATCTTGGTGTAGGGAATCTTGGTGTGGAAGGCAAGGGATGAAAGGATGGAGAGCTTGTATGTGGCGTCATAGCCTTCTACGTCTGCCGTGGGGTTGGCCTCTGCGTAGCCCAGGCGCTGAGCCTCTTTGAGGGCTTCTTCGTAGTCTGCTCCGGAGTTTGTCATCTTGGAGAGGATGTAGTTGGTTGTGCCGTTCACGATCCCTACGAGGGAGGTGATGACGTTGCCCTGCAGGTTGTCAAGGAGGGCACGGATGACGGGCACGCCGCCTACGCACGTGGCCTCATAGTAGAGGCCCACACGGTTGTGGCGGGCTACACGCTCCAGTTCATATGAGTACTTGCAGAAGAGCTCCTTGTTGGAGGTTACGACGGACTTGCCGGCATTCAGGGCGGCAAGAACAAAGGTCTTGGCAGGTTCCACGCCTCCCATTACCTCCACCACGATGTCTACGTCCGGGTTGGAGCAGATCTCTGCTATGCTGGAGGCAATCCGGTTTTCCTCCACGCCGAGGGCGAGGGCACGCTCCTTTCTGAGCTCCAGCACGGCCTCTACGGAGATGTCTGCATTATATGCCTTCTTGTACATCTCACGGTGCTCCGTGAGTATCTTGTATGTGCCGCCGCCTACGACACCGAGTCCCAGTATGGCAACTCCTACTTTTCTCATGTTAGCGCATCTCCTTCTCATTAAGGTAATACAGGTATTTGAGACCGTCCAGCGTCAAGAGCTTGTCCACTATGTCTATGCACTTGAGTTCTGAGGCAATGGTGTCCGAGAAGCCGCCGGTGGCAACCACCTTTACGCCTTCGCACTTCATCTCCCTCTTCATGCCCTTGACTATGTATTCCACGAGGCCTGCAAATCCATAAAAGATTCCGGACTGCATGTTCGTGACCGTATTCTTTCCTATTATGTGCTCCGGCCTCTCTATCTCCACCCTCGGAAGCTTAGCCGTGCCGTTCACGAGGGACGTTAAGGACCCCTTTATGCCGGGGGCTATGGAGCCGCCTATGAACTGGCCCTTCTCGTCTATTGCGTTGAAGGTTGTGGCCGTGCCGAAGTCTATTATGATGAGCGGTGCCCCGTACTTTTGTATGGCAGAGACGTTGTTCACGACCCTGTCCGCACCCACTTCCTTGGCGTCATCCACCTTCATGTTCATGCCGGTCTTAAGGCCCGGCGCAAGCATCATGGGCTTTATATTGAGGTACGTTCTGCACATTCTGTCCAAGGTGTAATCCAGCTGGGGCACGACGGATGCGATTATGCCGCCCTTTATGCTCTCCGGGTCCACGCCGTTTGTGCGGAGCATGTTTATAAGCTGCCCGCCGTACTCATCCGAGGTCTTGTTCACCTCTGTGGCTATCCTGAAGGATATGGCAAGCTCCTGCCCGTCATATACGGCATACTTTATGTTTGTGTTCCCTATGTCCAGGCAGATTATCATGACTCCCTCCCGGATGTGGTCTCCACGGCCGCCTTGTTCTCTATGCCTGCCCCTGTGCCGCTGGCTGCAGCTGCCGGGCCGCTGGAAGCAGCCGGAGTGCTGTCTGCGCCTGCTGCAGGCTCCTGCCCGCTGGCCTGTGCGGGCTTCTTTGCCTTCTTCTTGTACTTGGAGAGTATCCTTCTCTCCACTATGCCCACCACGCTATGGAGGGCAGGTGCAAGCACTAAGTTTATGGCAAGCTCTATGATGAAGTTTATCCCGGCGCAGCCGATGACCAGGAAGTATATTACGGTCTCTCCGTCTGCAACGAAGTTGGCAGCTATTGTGCCGCTCATGCAGAGGGCTCCCAAGATGAAGAGGCCGGTGTTTACTATTGGCGCAGACGCAGCCGCCACAAAGGAAGCCGCATATTTGTTTCTCTTGGCTATAACCTTGTACAGTAGGCCCGAAACGGCTCCTGCCGCAGTGCCCTTTACAAGGCAGAGGACTATAGTCCAGACAGGCTTGTCCGAGAAGAGCACAAAGGTGAAAGGATCTGCACCCGTAATGCCGTATATGAGCACTATGATCCCGAATACAAACCCCAAGAGGGCGCCTGCTCCGGGGCCAAGTATCATGCCGCCAAGGACTATTGGCACAAGGACGAAGCTTAGCGATGTTGCCCCGATATGAATGCTTCCGCCCCATACCTGCAGCACCACCACAAGGGCAGCCAGTATGGCAAAGAAGGTTATGTTCCTTGCCGTGAAGTATTTTCTCATGAAAGGGTGCTCCGTCAGATTCCCCGCCGGGATATCTGCAGAATTGTATTTGCCGCAAGGCCCAGACAAGACCTGTGGCGTCAGATTGCTCTTCAGGCATATCTGCGCCCGTCTTCAAAGAGCCCTTCCCGTGGCATCTTATCGGATTATACCAAAAACTTCTCATTTAAGCAACTAAATGAAGGGCCTATACGAAAAGAACACCCTCCTGCGTTCGCTTGCCTGTGCCTGCAAACAAAAGCCCCCGCCAGGGCTCTTTGCCTTGACGGGAGTTCATATACACTGTTCTGTATGCCTGTTGCATATCTTCCGGAACCCACAAAAAGACTATGTGCTGCAGGGTTATGTCTCATATATGTGCAGTCTGCACAAAGTTCAAGTGCATATGGACTTATGCCCCTAGTGCGGGCTTTATTTACCTTTGCGCTAACCTGTCTTTATGAGACCTCGCACGTACTCCAGCACATCCGCCGGCCTGTAGATCTCCGCCAGCTCTGTCATGTGGCCGCCGTATAGCCTGCATATCTCGTCCATATGGGTCTCCTGGCCGTAATATGAGAGCAGGCTATAGACCTCTTCCCTTGTGAAGCCGAAGCTGTCTGCAAAGCGCCAGTCATGAATGGTGTATTCTGCCAGGTTGTTGAGTCCGACAATAGCCGGCAGCCATTCGGTTCCTGTAATGACTCCGAAGGCCATGTCTGGATTCCCTTTCATGGACAAACCTAGCAGGGCCCCTATAAAGTCCCCCGCATCCTGGCCAACTCTTTTGTCTGGCGCTGTCTGTATGGGACGGTCATAGTCATCAATGAGCATGATGGGGCTAACCCCATAATATCCATGAAGGTATCTGCATAACGATATCAGCGAGAAAGAGTAATCCGTCCAGTCTGCCGTCCCGTCCATGATGCTGTAGAAATCCGTACTGTCATCCTCGTCAAGGCCTTCCAAAACTTCGCTGTGGCGCATGTACTCTGCCGCTATGATATCCTTTATGGCACTGTATGCTTCATCCCAGGTACCGGAACTGACATCATTGAAGGATATGAAGATCACAGGGGCGCTGCCCTGCCTACCCCGTATGCCCTCTGAGCACTGCCAGATCTTCTTGTCCCGGAAATACACTGAGGTGTCCTCTGCAGTCTTCTCAAAGTATGTCCTGAGCATGTCCATATTGAGGCTCTTTCCGCTCCCTCTGGGACGGAGAATGAGCTTCACGAATCCGCCCTGCGGCAGCCCGTTGTCTGTTATCATCTCCCGTATCATAAGAGTTTTGTCCACGTAGTAATGCTTCTGCGCCTCTATGTAGCTGGTGCACCCCAGCCGGATGTCCTTTCTGTCTG
>JAJPZC010000055.1:17110-20020 GCA_021204585.1 Clostridia bacterium | reverse complement strand
CCGTATGACTCGTCCTGCAGGAGCAGGAACATTGAGGGAGTGGAAGAAAGTCCCGTGTACAGGACGTCTATGCCGGACGCCAAAAGGGCATCCGTAACCAACTGCTTTATATGAGGGCCGCTGACCCTTGAGTCGTTGCCAAGGGCAATGCGCACTCGTGCCCTTCCTAACTTGTATCTGAGCCAGATTCCGAACGCCCTGGAGATGTCTCTTATGGCTTCATCCGTAAGCGTGACGTGAGAGGCGCCTTCCACGGCAATTCCCCTTATGTCGGACCCGCTCTTGAGTCTTTTTAACTGGTCATACAGCATATATTTCCGGCCACCTAACTAACCTTTAAAAATTACTTGCAGATATTATACAATATCCGCGTGCGCATTACAAGTATTTAGAATGTAAAAATCTTGCAAATTGTAGCGCGTCATACGCCGGATTTTCCTGTATTGTACGCCCCGTGAGGCGGTCTGCAAGCCCCTCTTCGCACAGCGCAGCATTTCTCACTTAACTTGCAAAGCCCGCCGCATATGTGCGCTCCATCGTCATATGAGCCTGTACGGGCATATTCCGGGGCCAAATGCCATTCCCCGCATAATATGCTGGATTTGAGCATATAACGCGCCTGGCGCCTTCTCATCGCCGGGTGCACGCCATTCCGTCTCAATGCGGTGCATATTATGCCCGGGGCGCATAAAAAGGTTTGTGTTTTCCCTGTGGGTATGATATAATCCGGCTATAACAAAGAGACAGGATTGTCAGGAGCATATATGGCAAAGCAGCAGAATTTCGTGGAGCAGATTGCAGACATAGAGACCAACTTTCCCCAGTGGTACACGGACGTCGTCATAAAGACCGGCCTGGTGGATTACGGCCCCGTAAAGGGCACCATGGTCATAAAGCCCTACGGGTACGCCATCTGGGAGATAATACAGGCAGAGCTGGACAAGAGGTTCAAGGCCACGGGGCACCAGAATGCATACTTCCCGCTTCTTATTCCAATGAGCTACTTCACCAAAGAGGCAGAGCACGTGGAGGGCTTCTCCCCGGAGCTTGCCGTGGTTACCCATGCGGGCGGCGAGGAGCTTGCGGAGCCCCTTGTAATCCGTCCCACGTCCGAGACAATCATAGGCACCATGTACTCCAAATGGCTGCAGTCCTACAGAGATCTGCCCATCCTCATGAACCAGTGGTGCAACGTCATGCGCTGGGAGAAGACCACCCGTCCGTTCCTTAGAACCTCAGAGTTCCTCTGGCAGGAAGGCCACACGGCCCATGCAACGGAGGAAGAGGCGCAGGAGGAGACCATGCGCATGCTGGCCATATACAAAGAGGTTGCAGAGGACTGCCTTGCAATGCCGGTAATTACGGGCCGCAAGACGGACAAGGAAAAGTTCGCGGGCGCTGAGGCCACGTACGGCATGGAAGCAATGATGAAGGACGGCAAGAGCCTGCAGGCCGGAACGTCCCACTATTTGGGGCAGAACTTTGCAAAGGCGTTCGACATCAAGTATCTGGACGCAGACGGCGCCCTGAAGTACGCATACACAACCAGCTGGGGCGTCTCCACGCGCCTCATTGGCGGCATCATAATGACCCACGGAGACGAGAGGGGCCTCGTTCTTCCTCCCGCTGTGGCTCCCGTACAGGTTGTCATAGTTCCCATTGCAGCACGCAAGGGCAACGTCATGGAAGTATGCAAGGGGATAGAGGCAAAGCTTGCCGCCAAGGGCATCCGCGTAAAGCTGGACGATACGGACAACAGCACAGGCTGGAAGTTCAACGAGTGGGAGATGAAGGGCGTGCCCCTTCGCATAGAGCTGGGCCCCAGGGACATAGAAGAGGGCAAGGCTCTGTTCTTCCGCAGGGACACCCTTGCCAAGGAGCCCGTGGCATTGGAGGGCATAGAGGACGAGGCAGAGGCCGCCCTTAAGACCATCCAGAAGGACATGCTGGAGGCTGCACGTGCACGCCGTGAGGCCCGCACGACTTGGGCAGACAACATGGAAGACCTTGCAAAGGATCTGGATGCAGGCAACTTCGTTAAGGCCGGATGGTGCGGCTGCCGCAAGTGCGAGGATGCCGTGAAGGAAAAGATGCAGGCCACCATACGCATTATCCTGGATGACGAGACCGCAGACAAGTGCATAGTCTGCGGCGAAAAGGCAGACAAGGCCGTAATCATAGCCAGGGCATACTGATCCAAACATACAACTTCCGCCGGCCCGCATGCATATGAGAGCCGGCATATATTTTCACAAGATTCATGAGAGGGGGAAATATCATGAACAAAGCCGCAGAAGAGTCTTTGGAGCGCCTTAAAGAGGGCAACAAAAGTTATCTCATGGCTCCCATAAACACAGGAGACATCTCACCCGCCCGCAGGCAGGCCCTGCTTGCAGGCCAGCACCCTTATGCCGTGATACTCACGTGCTCCGACTCCCGTGTGGTCCCGGAGAGCATCTTCTCCGCAGACCTCGGAGACCTGTTCGTGATCCGTGTGGCCGGAAACGTAGTGGGAACGCATACGCTTGGGAGCATAGAGTATGCCGCAGAGCATCTCAAGAGTCCCCTGACGGTAGTCCTTGGGCACACCAGCTGCGGTGCCGTGGGAGCCGCCATCTCAGATGCTCCGCACGGGTTCATAAAGACCCTCACGGATGACATCGTGGCCGCCATAGGCGACGAAAAGGACCCGTACAAGGCCTCCTGCCTCAACGTTCTCCACAGCGTGCAGCTCATAAAGGGCAACCTGCCCGGCATAGACGTCATAGGCGCCGTATACCACCTCGAGGACGGCTCCGTAGAGTTCCTCTAAACTGTCTTATTTAAAGCATATCCCGCAGGGAATGCACAGAAATCATAACAAAAGAACGGACGGGAGACCGTCCGTTTTATAACGCTTATTTTTCCGCT
>JAJPZC010000055.1:0-17010 GCA_021204585.1 Clostridia bacterium | reverse complement strand
CCGCTGCAGAGCCTCTCTGCGGCCTCAGGGAAGGTGCTTTCTGAGAGGTCTTCCGTGTCTGTTTGTGCCGCTTCAGAGCCTCTCTGCGGCCTTAGGGAAGGTATTTTCTGAGGTCTTCCGCACGGTCTGTCTGCTCCCAGGGGAGCTCCGGCTTGCCGAAATGGCCGTATACGGCCGTCTGGAGGAAGATGGGCCTCTTGAGGCCGAGGGTCTCTATAATGGCGCCGGGGCGGAGGTCAAACTCCTTCTGGATTATGTCCGCGATGAGGTCATCGTGGAGCTTGCCAGTCTTGAAGGTGTCCACGTAGACGGAGACGGGACGGGCTATGCCTATGGCGTATGCCACCTGGAGCTCTATCTCGGTGCAGATGCCGGCGGCAACCAGGTTCTTGCAGATGTAGCGGGCCATGTACGCTGCAGAGCGGTCCACCTTGGTGGCGTCCTTGCCGGAGAATGCGCCGCCGCCGTGAGGGCACCTGCCGCCGTACGTGTCCACTATAATTTTCCTGCCTGTAAGGCCGCTGTCGCCTTCCGGGCCGCCTATTTCAAAGATGCCCGTGGGGTTGATGAAGTACTTGGTTTTGTCATCCAGCATCCTGGAGGGGATTACGGACAGGATGAGCTCCTTCATGTCCCTGTGGATTCTCTCCTGGGAGACGCCCTTGGCGTGCTGCGTGGAAAGCACTACGGTGTCTATCCGGGCTGCACGCTTGCCGTCATACTCAACCGTCACCTGGGTCTTTCCGTCCGGGCGGAGGTAGGGGAGCTCCCCGTGACGCCTTGCGGAGGCAAGCCTGTGGGCTATCTCATGAGCCATGGTAATGGGAAGGGGCATGAGGGTCTCCGTCTCGCTGCAGGCGTAGCCGAACATCATGCCCTGGTCGCCTGCTCCGATGTCATCATAGTCCACGCCGTCCACGCCCTGGGCTATGTCCGGGCTCTGGCCGTGTATGGCATTTATGATGTTGCACCTGTCATATGCAAAGCTCCCTTCCGTGTAGCCGATCTTCTTTATCATGCCGCGGGCTATGGCCTCGTAGTCCACTTCCGCCTTGGCGGTAACCTCGCCCATGAGCATTACTCTGTCAAATGCCGCGCAGCACTCCACTGCGCACCTTGCATCCGGGTCCTGCTTCAAAATCTCATCCAGTATGGCATCAGAGATCTGGTCGCAGACCTTGTCCGGATGCCCTTCCGTGACGCTCTCGCTTGTGAAAAACTTCTTCATTTCATTCCTTTGCGGCCGCCTGCCGCCCTAAGTAGTTGCAACTCAAAGCTCAAACATAGAAACACGCCCTTCCGTGCAGGAGGGGCGTATGTATCTTTACAGGAATCATATTACCCATAGTTCACGGCGTTAGCACCTTGCGCATCCGTAGGTTGCTGTGTGGTCATGGAGCCGGTCTCTCGCACACTCTATATAGGTCTCTGAAGTTGTGCCTAGAGTATAGCATCCGACAGTGTGTCTGTCAATTGATTCTGAATCCGGAAAACCATTTCAATGCAACTTGCACAGCCCGCCCTAAATTGGTACAATGTACCTGTGCCGGAGGCATTCCGGCCTAAGGAGCAAGCATTATGGTACAGTATGAAACCTGTGTGCTGAACGGCTTTGCAAAGGACAATGGTGTCCGGAAGAACAAGACAAGCGAAGAACTCGCGGCAGACATAACCGCCGCATGCAACAAGTACGCCAAGGACGGCTGGACTTTAAAGAACCTTGCCGCAACGTCCCTGGGGGAGAACTATGCAGTGTGCAGGGTAATCCTCATCTTTGAGCGTCCGGTATAAGCCCCCTCACGGCTCTCTGCAACGTACTGACCCCAGGTCCAGCCCTTATCAGCAACGGGCAGATTACGGCTCTGCCTTTTATCTGCAACGGGCTGACCCGGCTCTGTCTTTTGTAAGAGCCCTCATATGCATTTGCCTTTTGAGACAATGCAGCTTGCACAGAATGGCCATAGCAGGTACAAAATTCTTGTCGGAAGACGGAAGGTGATGTGGAATTATGGACGATCCCAAACATAGCGATGATGATATTCTCAATGAAATAAGGCGCATGCTTGATGAACTTGACGCAAAATTCAAAGAGCGTACAAGCGATCCAGACAACTTCGCTACTTTCTCAGAGCTTGAGGGGATGCTTGGTAACCTGATAAACTCAACCGCAGCTCTGTATGCAATGAAGTTGAAGAGCATGGCGGAGGAAGCCGGCGAGAAAGCTTCTCCCATTGAAGACGAGGACAAGCCGGACGGGGATAAGACTGTTTAAGCCTCATATGCGTTTGCCTTTCCGTCCAGGAAGGCATATAATGGAGCCATGAAATGCAACCAGTGCCCGCTTAACTGCGGCGCAGACCGGCCTGCAAAGACCGGCGCCTGCTCCGTGAGCGGAATTAAGATAGCCAAATACGGACTTCATTATTATGAAGAGCCGCCCATATCGTTCTCCACGGGCTCCGGCGCAGTGTTCTTCTGCGGGTGCCCCTTGAAGTGTGTCTTCTGCCAGAACTACGACCTCTCCAGAAACCTCCGTGGCAAGGAGATTACCGTGGAGGAGCTTGCAGACATCTTCCGCAGGCTGGAGGAGATGGGGGCAGACAACATAAACCTTGTGAGCGCCACGCAGTACCTCTCGGACATAGAAGAGGCTCTGAAGATATACAGGCCCTCTGTTCCAATCGTCTGGAACACGTCGGGGTACGAGACAATGGAAACCTTGGAGCGGGCCAATGAGTTCGTGGACATATGGCTCCCGGACTTCAAGTTCATGGATCCCAAGCTTGCAAAGCGCTATACTGGCAAGGAGAACTACCCGGACTTTGCTGCCCCGGCCATCCGCTACATGGCGCAAAAGCCCCTCGTAATGAGGGAGGACGGCAAGATGCTCTCCGGGTGCATAATACGTCATCTCATACTGCCACTGGCGGCATATGACTCCATACAGATAGTCCGCTATGTGGCATCCCTGAAGAGCGACGCATACCTTTCCATCATGAGCCAGTACACGCCCTTCGGAGACATAGATAAGTATCCGGAGCTCAAGCGCAGGATAACGAAGAGGGAGTACAATATGGTTAAAGAGGCCGCCATCGAGACTGGCATGGAGCGGCTGTTCCTGCAGGACTTCTCATCCGCATCAGAGTCGTATATTCCTTCGTGGGATTTTTGATTGCCCGCACAATATAGCGGAAACACAACATAAAATATGCAAAGAAGGCGCATCCCAAAGAGGGTGCGCCTTCCCGCATATAGAAGATGAATTATAATGAGCTTTATTTGATGATGGTGATGTAATCCGCCTTTCTGGGAGCGGCCTCAGGGGCAGGTCCTGCAGGGTATCCGAGGATGCAGTGGCCGATGCCTTCATACTCGCCTTCAATGCCCCACTCCTTGAGAAGTGCCTTGCCCTCGTCGCTCTCGAACTCTTCCTTTGCCCTGTGGATCCAGCATGCTCCTATGCCGAGGCTTGCGGCGGCGTTGAGAAGGTTGCCCATAACGAGTGAGCCGTCATATACGTGCGTGGGCCAGTTCTTGTCCGCAAGGACTATGATGACTGTTGTGGCGCCGTAGAAGGGGTCAATGGGAACGCCCATGATGTCGGCGTTCATCCTGGAAAGCTTCTTTATGAGTGCCTGGTCCTGTATGGCAACCATTATGGGAGACTGTGAGCCTCTCCCCGTGGGAGCGTAAGTCCCGGCCTTGAGGATTGTGTCCAGCTCTTCGGCGGATATTATGCGGCTGGAGTCGAAAGAGCGGCAGCTTCTGCGGTCCAGCATGTTCTGTATGGCTTCATTGGTCATGATTTATGTCACCTCTTGCAAGTATAGCCCAGAAAGCCCTCCCGGGGCTCTGCGGATAC
Source organism: Clostridia bacterium (assembly GCA_021204585.1). Taxonomy (GTDB): domain Bacteria; phylum Bacillota; class Clostridia; order Christensenellales; family Borkfalkiaceae; genus Coproplasma. The sequence goes on along the minus strand of JAJPZC010000055.1, from coordinate 13,148 downwards.
AGATATTATACACCCGTCCTGAGTGTGTTGGATAGCATTCCGGCCAAAATTTAAGCTAACTTTCACAATCTCTTTGGAAGGCCTGCCGTTACGGCAAGCAGAATGGCTCTGTCTTTCTCCAGGAGGCATATAAGCCTGCAGCTGCCTATCCGGTACTGCATGAGGGTGCCGTCCTCGTTCAGAGGCCTGCCTGTATCCTGCGGTGCCTTGCCGTGGGCTACTTTGCGGAGGAAAAAGGATATGAGGATGCGCTGCGTGTACCTGTTCATGCCCCGCAAGGCTTGCGCAGCACGGGGAGTGATTAGAGGAGTCATAAGCCCAGGATCTCCTTCATCTCTTCCATGGAGTACGTCTTCTGGTCCTTGAGATACTCCTCATATGCATCCCTGCCCACGGAGATGTCATACTCGTTCTCTATCCTTTCAAAGAGGGCCTGTTTGAAGGCATCCCCTACGGATATGGAGTGCAGGGCGGCGTAGCTCTCCGCAAGGGAGCGTTCATCCTCTGTCAGCCGTATGGAAAATATCATGTCAGCCTCCGGATGTGTTTTGCTGGCAGAATTGTAATACAGTGTAATACAAAAGTCAAGTATAATGCGAAATTAAGCACATACAGGGCCTCTGAGAGGCCGTTTCTGTGGCCGGAGGGATATGGTGGCATGCAAAAAGACGCACCGTACGGTGCGCCCTGCGGAAGACTGGTGCGTGATGCGGGCATGTGTCAGCGCACTATGGTTACGTAGCTGGCTTTTCTGGGAATGGCAGGCTTGGAAGGGGCGAGAGGGTAGCCGAGAACGCAGTGGCCTACGCCCTGGTACTCGCCCTGGATGCCCCACTCTTTCAAGAGGGCCTTGCCTTCGTCGCTCTCAAACTCTTCCTTGGCCCTGTGAATCCAGCAGGAGCCGATGCCCAGGCTTGCGGCGGCGTTCATAAGGTTGCCCATGACGAGGGCTCCGTCCTCCACGGCGGAGATCCAGCCCTTTTCTGCGAGGACTACGATAACCGTTGTGGCGCCGTAGAAGGGGTCTCTTGCGGGGTTGCCCATAATGCGGGCGTTCATTCTTGAAAGCTGCTTTATGGTCTCAGGCTTCTGCACAACGACCATTATGGGGGACTGGTGCCCGCCGCCCGTGGGGGCGTACTTGCCGGCCTCCAGAATGAGGTTAAGCTCCTCGTCCGTTATTACCCTTGCGGGGTCGAACGCGCGGCAGCTTCTGCGTGTGAGCATATTTTGTATGGCTTCGTTCATGAATGTATCTCCTTGTACGGAAAGAGGCTCAAGGCATGCATCCTCAGACCCTCTGCAGATTATTATAGCAGACTTATAAGCGTGTTTAAAGGGGTCCGGACAAATTCCGACATCCGGGGTGCGGATTGTCGGATGATCACCGGTGCTCCCCGTAGAATGAGACCATTGCGTCCAGGAATGTCTTTACAACGGGCTTTGAGATCTCTTTCCTCGTGCGGATGCCGTAGTCTATGGAGTACCCCTCAAGGGGTATCTGGACAAGGACGGAGTTGAGGTACTTTTCATCGCCGAAGGTCAGCTGGATGTTGCAGGAGGGGATGAGGTTCATGTATATAATGTCCTTGTTGAGGAGCGTCTCTTCGTACATGAGCTTCATGTCCGCAATGCCCTTGGCAAGCTCCGGAGTGAGGCTCTTCAAGACGGGCATGGGAGGGATTATGAGGTGGTAGTCCTTGAGGGCCTGGATGGAGAGGGCTGTTTTGCAGGCAAGGGGATGGGAGCCGGACATGATGCACTGCACCGGCATGGTGCGCAAGGGGTAGTATTCGGAGAACTCAGGGAAGCCTATGTAGTCGCAGATTAGAAGGTCCACGTTCTTGTACGAGGTCTCGTTCATGTCCACAAGGGTCACGGTGATGTCCGGATGGGACTTGAAGAAGGACATGAGGAACTCAGGGTACAGGTAGTCCATGATCTTCATGTGGCGGAAGCCTATGTAGACGGCCTTGGAGGTATCCGTGTTAATGTTGCGGGTCTCGAAGATGATGTCATTGAGCCCGTATGTGAGCTTGGAGACATTCTCGTAGAAATACTTGCCGGAGGGAGTGAGGGAGACTCCCTTAGGGGAGCGGTTTAGAAGCTGGACCCCGACCTCGGCCTCGAGGGTGTCCATCTGCTGCTTTAAGGCCGAAACGGACAAAAAGAGCAGGTCCGCAGCCTTGGTTATGCTGCGGCACTCGGCCACCTGGATGAAAGATTTCAGCTGCTGGAAGTCCATGAAAAGCCTCCCGTATGCGCGCCTAAAGGGACGTGCAGTGTGCACGGATGCGTGCTGTTTTTACGCATACAATATTAGCATATTGCAAATTCTGTTTCAAGGGATTTTGTGATAATATGTGCACAGTTTTGATAGACACTCTGCGGCTTTTGCGTATATTGTCCGGAGCAGGGCAGGGTGCCAAGGAGGAAGCTTAATGGGCATTTATGCTGTAACAGGCGGCTCCAGCGGAATCGGAGCAAAAACGGCGGAGCTGCTTAGGGCACAGGGCAACACCGTATACGACATTGACATCAAGAACGCCGACATATTCGGCGACCTTTCCTCTCCCGAGGGAAGGCAGAACGTAATAGATGCGCTTCATGAGAAGTGCCCCGACGGCCTGGACGGGCTTGTATGCTGCGCCGGAGTCTCCAACTCCTGCGGAAATTTGAAGCTCATCCTGTCCCTCAACTACTTCGGAGTCGTGACTCTTGCCAGCGGCGTCTTCGACCTTCTCAAGAAGAAGAGGGGCGCATGCGTAGTCATCTCATCCAACACGATCTCCTCAGGAGCAGCCCGCATGGACGTTGTAGACTTCCTCAACAACCATGAGGACGAGAACCGCTCCAGAAAGCTTGTGGAAAACCTTGACCCCATGCGTGACGGCCATTCCATCTACGTAGCTACAAAGTACGCCTTAGTCCGCTGGATGCGCAGAGTTTCCGCACAGTGGGCGGCAGACGGGGTACGCATCAATGCAGTGGCGCCCGGCAACGTTGCCACTGCAATGACGGCGAGAATGACTCCCCAGGAGTGGAACGCCACAATGGCTCTTCCCATCCCCACGATGTACGGCAAAGAGGCCCTCATGGATCCCACGGACATTGCAGAGGCCATAATATTCCTCGTATCTTCCAAAGGACACGGCGTGAACGGCATATGCCTCTTTGCAGACGGCGGAACCGATGCCCTTCTCAACTCCGAGAAGGTATACTGATTGAGGAGGCAAATCATGGCTGAAGAAAGAATCATAGAGAGATACCTCAACACGATAATGGAGAATGACTACAGAGGCCTTGCCGAGTGCTTCTCCGAGACATGCCACTACGTAGACACCTGCCCGGGAACCATTTCCGGCGTCAACTATCATCTCTACGGCACCAAGGCTCTTGAGATGTTCTTCCACAACAAGTTCACCTTCCAGCGCATATCCATCTCCGACTACGTCATAGAGGACGACCGCCACGTGAACTTCTTCGTCTCCACGCGCGGCTACTATATCTTCGCCCGTGCGACCATTGAGCGTTTCAGCCCCGACGGCCTCATCGACGTCCTCACAGTCCGTGCCGGCTGATCCGTTCCATCCAAACCAGTTCATTCACCCCGGCGTCTGCCATATGCGCCGGCCTCCGAAAAAGGATAACCGTACACCATTGGTGTACAAAATCTTGTGCCAGGGCTCCCGATGAGGGAGCCCTTCTCCCGTCTCAAAATCCCATCCCTCACGTGGGTTTCATTATCTCCGCAGACCCTCACGGATTCTTTACAAACGCCCTTAAAGCCGTTATAATATGCCTGTAACGCACAGCAGGAGCATTATATGCACATCAAGGACGGAATAGCATACGGGGATGGGGAGCCGCTTCTTAAGATTACTGCGGCGAAGGCATTGCCCAATCATATCATGATCCTTAAATTCTCCACGGGGGGAGACAAGGCTGTTTGATGCTACGCTTTTAGACGGGCCCGTGTATGAACCCTTGAAGGACAGGAAGGTCTTTGAAGACTTCCATTTGGATTACGGTGTCATAACGTGGGCGAATGAGACAATAGACTGCGCCCCGGAGTTTATGTACGACCACAGCTACGAGTACACCCCGCCCGCAGGCAAAGAGCTGTAAGACAGCAGATATAACAGTTTAAAGGCATGCTTACAGACCTCAAGGGAGTATGGTTCGCATATACGGAGAACCAGATACTCCGGGACATCAACTTCACAGTCTTGGAGGGGGAGCGCATAGGGCTCATAGGCCCCAACGGCGTAGGAAAGACAACCCTCTTGAAGCTCATATCCGGCGAACTTTCGCCGGATAAGGGTACTGTTGCCTTGAAAAGCGGCATGCGCTTAGGGCTCTTGCAGCAGACAGGCGGGTATGAGAGCGGCAGGACAGTGATTAACGAGATGCGTGAGGTCTTCAGGCAGGACTATAACGCCGTCTCCAAGCTGGAGACCCTTTCCGCAAAGCTTGCAACGGCCACGGAGGGCTGCAAGGAGTATCTGGACCTATCTTCAGAGATAGAGCGCCTCAATAGGTACATAGCCTCAAGGGACTCGTATAACGTGGAAGTGCGCATCCGCACCGTTCTCAACGGCATGTCCTTTGCCGGGATGTATGACCAGGTAATAGACTCCATGTCCGGCGGCGAGAAGACCAGGCTCAAGCTGGCCCGTCTTCTTCTGGAGAGCCCGGACCTGCTCATTCTGGATGAGCCTACGAACCACCTGGACATCTCTTCAATGTTCTGGCTGGAGGATTATCTCAAGACCTTCAAAGGGGCCGTCCTCGTTGTCTCCCATGACCGTTATTTCCTGGACGCAACATGCTCCAAGATAGCTGAGATAGAGAACTGCTGTCTTTCCGTCTTCCCGGGCAATTACACCAAGTATAAAGAGCTCAAGGCGGCTAAGACGGAGAGGCTCATCAAAGAGTATGAGGCCAAGATGGAGGAGCTTAGAAAGCTCCAGGACTATGTAGACAGAAACCTTGTGCGGGCCACTACGGCAAAATCCGCACAGTCCAGGGTAAAGCAGATAGAAAAGATAGGCACCCCGGAGAAGCCGTACATCCCTCCGGAGCCTCCGAAGTACTCATTCAAGTCGGATTACAAGCCGTATGAACAGGTCCTTGAGGTAAACAATCTGGACCTCTGGGCAGGCGGTAAAAAGCTCATATCCGGGGCCCAATTTGAAGTAACCCGGGGAGACCGCTTCGCTGTTGTGGGCAATAACGGAACAGGCAAGACAACGCTTATGAAGGCCATCCTGTCCGGCTCCAATCCGGCCATTATTCCCGGCAGAAACGTCCAGATGGCCCTGTATGACCAGGAAGGACTAAACCTCAACAAGCAGGAACAGGTCATCTATGAGCTCTGGGGGAGGCATATGAGCCTCACGCAGACCGAGGTTCGCTCCATACTTGCCCGAGGAGGCCTCTTTGCAGAGGACATGATGAAGAAGGTAGGGGAGCTTTCCGGCGGCGAGAGCGCCAAGCTGGGCCTGTGCGTCCTGGAGTGCGAAGGCGCCAACGTGCTCCTTCTGGACGAACCCACCAACCATCTGGACCTGGATGCCCGCGAGAGCCTTGAACAGGCCCTGAAAACCTATGACGGCACCGTCATATTCGTATCCCATGACCGCTATTTCCTGTCTGCACTCGCAACCCGTGTGGCTGAGATCCAGGACGGCTGCCTCGCCGTCTATAATATGGATTACGCTCATTACATAGAGCAAAAGAAGCTTGCGCAGCAGGAGACCTCTGCAGCCGGCACCGCTGCTCCTGCAGCTTCTTCCAAGGCCGCAGACGCATCCAAGCCCTCCGGCGGCACATACCGCTCCAAGGAGGAACGGGCGCAGGAAGCAAGGACAAGGACCAGAATACGGGACATAGAGAAGCGCATAACGGATCTGGAGGCAGAAGAGGCCGCCCTCAATGAGAGCCTCACATCTCCTGCAGTCCTGGCGGATTACAAAGAGGTCCAGCGCATAACGGCCCGCTTAGGCGCTATACATGCAAGCTTAGAGGCCCTGTATGAAGAGTACGGGGAGATGGTATAGAGGTGCATATGAGCTTCCGGCACAAGAAAGACACCACAGCAGAAGAGCCTGTACAAGAGCCGCAGCCCGCACCGGAGCATGAGCAGTCCGCTAAGGAGAAGCACACGCACTGGCACTTCGGTCATGCCCATGAAAAGCCTGCAAAGCCTGAAGAAGAAACTGTTGCAGAGCCTGTGGAGGAAAAGCATACAGGGCACAGGCACTTCGGCCACGCTCATGAAGAGCAGGCAAAACTTGCAGATGAACCTGCAGAAGAGCCCGAAGAGGGTGAGACCAAGGAAATCCGGCACACCATAAACGCAGAGGAGACCTTCACCCTTGCAAAGGACGTGTATGACATCCGCAACGTCATCAAGAGGGTATGGAACAACAGGGCGGTCATTGCCCGCAGGCTGAACCTCGTAACCCTCACCGCCAGCGCTGTATTCACCCTTCTGTACGCCGTCTTCGTAATCTTCGGCGGCATACTGGGCAAGCTCACTGAGGGCCTCAAGATATACGCATACATACTGTTTGCAGTCTACGTGGCCTTCGTTATAGCCATCCTGACAGTAACTCTGTGCTCCAGGGGTGCGAAGACAAAGACCGTAAAGCGGCTCTCAAGGGCCATGAAGTACCTGCGCCTTATACTGCGCCTTCTGTCCCTTGCCGTGTCCATAACAGCCATAGCCCTTTCCACCTCGGAGAATTACACTGCAGCCCACGAGGCCTGGGACATAGTTGTCCTTGTAGTTTCCATCATAATCCTCATAATAGAAATCATACCGCTTCTCTTTGGCGGCATACTGCGCCTCTGCAGGTGGCTCATGTCTCCCGTGAAGGTGAAGTTCCGCTTTAACGCCGTGGCTATAGAATGGTATGACCTGGTCTCCAGGGAGCGGTCTCCGCGCAAGGGCGTAAAGCGCGTTCCCAAAGTTTATTTGGAGGATATAAGCCGGGTAATGGATGACATCCTCATTCCTGTCCTTGGCAGGAAGTACATCAATACCATAAGGCCTGCAGCCCTCCTCACAATCGCCGCAGAGTCCCCGGATGAGGACCGGCACATAGTAGAGGGAGTCCTCAAGAGCCTCTTCGGATACGCCGCAGAGCTTGGTTATGTAGCAGAAGATCCCTGCAGAGACCTCGGTTTCGAGGGCTCCGTAGAGGAAGAGATCCGCAAGCACAAGACATTCAAGGAACGCCTCTTAGGCGTGGGCGAGAAAGTTGGCAAGAAGGCCCTCGACAAGTTCATTTCATCCTCCGAAGACAAGGACAAGGACGGCAAGTCCAGGAAATGACGCCCACAGCGGCAACAAAACCCAGCATCCACGCGCATCTGGCCACCCCGGCCCGGTGCGTTTTTCTACTGGCGATCTAATCCTTCCAGACTTTAAAGCTTTTAGGTTCAGAATGAACAAATGTTCTGCATTTTGTCCAAAACAACACATAAAAAAATAAAAAGGCCTTGTTGGACGAGATTTACAGGATTTATCAAATTACTACACTTTCAGGATTTCTGACACCTCTGTATGTTATACTCATGCCGAAGTGAGGTGCATCATGTTTCATTTGATTACAAGCGCATATCCCTTGGCAGACCAGTGTCTTGTGGCCTTCTTTGCGGACGGCGCATCCAGGACATATGATTTGAAGCGGATTGCAGAGAGTCATCCGAATTATAGATCGTTGGACGATGACAGTCTCTTCAACAGCCTTCGCGCAGGACGTGGCGGCTATGGCGTCATATGGGATAATGATGCAGACCTGTCTGCGGAAGAGATATACTGCAACGGGAATCCAGTTAATACCCCGTTTGATGGCCTTCTGGTTACAAAAAGAGCAGCAGACCTGTGGCTTGTGGATGAGGCAGATATTCTCTCGGCAATAGAATCAGGCAGGTTCGCTAAAGGCTCAGATGCATGTCTTTTCGGGTCTCAGTGGGTTGTAACCGTTGCCGCAATGGAGAGGGAGTTCGGCCCGGCATCCGAGTAGTGCAGCAGCAACCTGTATGCAGCAGAAAAGGGAAGGAGTTGTCCTTCCCTTTTAGTATACTTGAGTTGTGGTGTGGATGTCAGAACTCAATCTTCTTGGCGATGTAGGCATCCAGTTCGTCTATGGAGAGACGGATCTGGTCCATGGTATCACGGTCACGGATGGTGACGGTGTTGTCATTGAGGGTATCGTAGTCGATTGTGATGCACATGGGGGTGCCTATTTCGTCCTGGCGGCGGTAACGCTTGCCTATGGAGCCGGTCACGTCATAGGTTACGGAGTACTTCTTCGCCAAAGCTCTGTACACCTCGTCTGCCTTGTCGGAGAGGTTCTTCTGGAGGGGAAGGATGGCTGCCTTGTAGGGTGCGAGGAAGGGATGGAGATGCATGACGACACGGGTGTCGTTCTTCTCTGCGTTCACAACTTCCTCGTCATAGGCGTCGGTAATCACTGCCAGGAACAGGCGCTCAACGCCCAGTGAGGGCTCTATGACGTACGGGATGTACCTTTCGTTGGTTGCAGGGTCAAGGTAATCCATGCTCTCGCCGGAGGTTATCTGGTGCTGGGTGAGGTCATAGTCGGTTCTGTCTGCGATGCCCCAGAGTTCGCCCCAGCCGAAGGCGTACAGGTACTCGAAGTCCGTTGTGGCCTTTGAGTAGAAGCAGAGCTCCGCCTGGTCATGGTCGCGCATCCTTATGTTCTCAGGGGTTATGCCGACATCCAGAAGGAACTGGTGGCAGAACTCTTTCCAGTATGCGAACCACTCAAGGTCGGTGCCGGGCTTGCAGAAGAACTCAAGCTCCATCTGCTCAAACTCGCGCACGCGGAAAATAAAGTTGCCGGGAGTTATCTCATTGCGGAAAGACTTGCCTATCTGGCCGATGCCGAAAGGCACCTTCATGCGGGATGAGCGCTGGACATTCTTGAAGTTTACAAAGATGCCCTGTGCGGTCTCCGGACGGAGGTATACAGTGTTCACCGTGTCCTCCGTGACGCCCTGGAAAGTCTTGAACATGAGGTTGAACTTGCGGATGGGAGTGAAGTCGCTGTTGCCGCAAACGGGGCATACTATCTTGTGTTCAAACACAAATTTCTCCAGCTCATCGTTGCTCATTGCCTCGGTCTTCAAGTCCATTCCGTGCTTCTTCGCATAGTCCTCAACGAGGTTGTCCGCCCTGTGGCGCGCCTTGCAGACCTTGCAGTCCATGAGGGGGTCTGAGAACCCGCCTATATGCCCGGATGCCTGCCATGTCTTGGTGTTCATGAGGATGGCGCAGTCCAGTCCCGTGTTGTATGTGTTCTCCTGGACGAACTTCTTCCACCAGGCTTTCTTTATGTTGTTCTTGAGCTCCACTCCGAGGGGCCCGAAGTCCCATGTGTTGGCCAGGCCGCCGTATATCTCTGAGCCGGGATATATGAAGCCCCTGTTCTTGCAGAGGGCTACAAGCTTGTCCATGGTGACCGCTCTCTTCTCGTTTGCCATACTGACCTCTATCTCAAGTCTTAGTCTTAAACAGTATCTAGATTTTATTAAAATCCGAAGGGGATGTCAAGCAATAGAGACCCTGTATGCCACATGCGGGGGTCTCAAAAAGGCTTCTCCGGCGGCGGTATAACCGTTGTAAAAATCTTACCAGCATGGTATCATATGGGCGTGGCACAGTTCAGGTGCATCAAATGGAGCCAGACCATGAGCAAAAAGAGACATTATGACATCCTGCCGGATTTTAAGCACTATACATGGATTAATCTGCCGGTGAACCGCTTAGTCTTAAAACTTGCGGCGGTCTTCATGCCAATGGTCCAGCCCTGGCACAAGCTGTACAGGAAGGAGCTAATGCGCAGGACGGTTAAATTTGGAGGCTTCAAGGCTAAGCTTTTTCAGCCTGTCTCTGATGAGTCGCCCGAGGCCGCAATGCTGTACATCCACGGCGGCGGCTTTGCTCTCAAGGCTGCCACGTATCACAAAAACCTGGCGCAGCATTATGCCGCACAGGCGGGCTGTGCAGTGCTTTTCCCGGATTACAAACTCACACCGAAATACAGGTATCCCACGCAGCTGGAGGAGTGTTTAAGTGCGTATAAGTGGCTTCTAACGCAGTATCCGGAGGCTAAAATCATAGTCGGCGGAGACAGTGCCGGAGGGTGCCTTGCGGCGGCCATGACCCTAGCCTGCAGACGGGACGGGCTGCGTCTTCCGGACGCTCTCATGCTGGTGTATCCCGTCCTGGACGCATCCATGCAGACAGACTCCATGAAAGAGTACACGGACACGCCCCTTTGGAACAGTTTTTCCAACGGCAAGATGTGGGCGTATTATGCAGCCTCGGACAAGTTACGGGACCCGTATGTCTCTCCTGCATGCGCAGAGGACATTTCATTCTTCCCACAGACATATGTGGAGACAACGCAGTTTGACTGCCTTCATGATGAGGGCATTATATTCGCACAGAGGCTCCAGGAGCAGGGTGTGAGCGTGGAGATAAACGAGACAAATGGCACGATGCACGGCTATGACATAGCGCAGAAGAGCCCGTACGTGAAGGAGCAGGTGGCAAGGCGCATAGCCTTTCTGAAGGCCGTAACAGGGCAGGAATGACCCTCGCATGCGTGTGCGCAACTAAATTTTAGACAACTTGCCTATAAGCGTTGAAATCGTTCTTCGGATATGGTATCATGACACTCGAAACCTGCAGGGGGCTTAGTGCGCCCTGCTGGTATTGACAGAGATTGTGTATTCACACCAGTGGAACAAGGCACGGCTGAGACAGAAAAGATAGAAAAGATTGTGTACTCACCTTGAGTAAAATCCCTCAAAACGCAAACATATTCCTGCAAAGATTGTGTACTCAACTCTGCGAGTTGTAGATCGTATGAGTCGCAAAGATAGTGTACTCACCCCTGTGAGTTGCAGGCTGTATGAGCTGTGGAGATTGTGTACTCACCTCTGAGAGCGGGGTGTTTGAGCTGCTAAGATTGTGTACTCACCATTGTGAGTTGCAGTTCGTATGAGTCGCAAAGATAGTGTACTCACCCCTGTGAGTTGGGTATGCATGAGCCGTGGAGATTGTGTACTCACCCCTGGGAGTTGGGTATGCATGGGCCGCTGAGATTGTGTACTCACCCCTGGGAGTCTATGAGTGTGGTGCATGAGCTGCTAAGATTGTGTACTCACCCTTGTGAGTTGCAGTTCGTATGAGTCGCAAAGATAGTGTACTCACCTCTGGGAGCGGGGTGTATGAGCCGCTGAGATTGTGTACTCACTTGGGTGCACAATCCTGGATGCACTGGATATACTCAAGAAAATCTTGCCATGAGGCAGAATTTTTGGTGCAAAGCGTTGTACTTTTTACGCGCGCGTATGATATAATCACCTCAATAGGTTATATAGAGGTCAGTCAGAGATTATTTGGCGGCAGGACAAAGAAGGGCAGACATGTTATCAGACATTGAAATCGCAGAAAGCTGCAGGATGCAGGACATAAGAGAGATTGGAGCCAAGCTGGGCTTGAGTGAGGATGATCTGGAGCTGTACGGAAAGTACAAGGCAAAGATTAACTTGAAGGACGTGCAGCCGAAGTCAAAGCTGGTGCTGGTCACGGCAATCAACCCCACGGCAAGCGGCGAGGGCAAGACTACGGTCTCCATAGGCCTTGCAGACGGCATGAGCAGGCTTGGAATCAAGGTGTGCCTGGCTTTGAGGGAGCCCTCGTTGGGGCCCGTGTTCGGAGTCAAGGGCGGCGCCGCAGGCGGCGGGTATGCACAGGTGGTGCCCATGGCAGACATCAACCTGCACTTCACGGGAGACCTGCATGCAATTACGTCTGCGAACAATCTGCTCTGCGCAATGATAGACAACCATCTTTTAAGGGGCAATGCGCTGGACATACAGGAAGTGTACTTCAGACGGTGCATGGACATGAATGACAGGGCCCTGAGGGAGTTTGAGATAAAGGGCGTGGCCGGCAATATGAAGGGCTGCGCAGATTATACCAGGACGGACGGCTTTGAGATAACGGCGGCGTCTGAGGTTATGGCCATCCTGTGCCTCGCAACGGATTTGGGAGACCTCAAGAAGAGGCTTGGCAGCATCGTTGTGGGCGTGAACTCAAAGGGAGAGTACGTAAGGGCAAAGGATTTGCATGCGGAAGGAGCTATGGCAACCCTCCTGAAGGATGCCATAAAGCCCAACTTGGTGCAGACTTTGGAAGGAACCCCGGCCATTGTGCACGGCGGGCCGTTCGCAAACATTGCCCACGGATGCAACTCCGTGAGGGCTACGTATACGGCAATGTCCCTTGCGGATTACACCATTACGGAGGCAGGATTCGGTGCAGACCTGGGGGCAGAGAAGTTCCTGGACACCAAGTGCCGCATAGCCGGCATCCAGCCGGACTGCGTGGTAATCGTTGCCACAGTGAAGGCGTTGAAGCTCCATGGCGGGGCTGCAAAGGCAGACCTCAGCACGGAGAACTTAGAGGCCTTGAAGGCCGGCATACCCAACCTTCTCAAGCACATAGAGAACATGCGGGACGTATACAAGAAGCCGGTTATAGTTGCCATGAACCGCTTCGCAACGGACTCCCCTGCAGAGATCCGGACGGTGCTGGACGCATGTGAGGAAGCGGGAGCTGAGGCTATTTTTACGGACGTCTTCTTGAAGGGCGGCGAAGGCGGCGAGGAGCTTGCAAAGGCAGTCCTTGCAGCCTGCGAGAAAAAGAGCCAGCTGCAGTTCTCATACAGCCTGGATGAGCCGTACAAGCAGAAGATAGAGGACATCGTAACGAAGATATACGGCGGAGACGGCGTGGATTATGAGCCCGTGGCAGAGGAAAAAATAGCAAACCTGGAGGCCCAGGGCATAACGGGGCTTCCGGTCATAATTGCCAAGACGCAATACTCGCTTTCGGATGACCCCAAGAAGTATGCGCGTCCCACAGGCTTCAGAGTGCACGTGAGGGACATCATATACAAGGGCGGCGCAGGATTCGTCGTAGCCGTGGCTGGAGACATAATGCTCATGCCGGGACTTCCCAAAGTGCCCTGCGCAGAGCACATAGACATCTCCGAAGACGGCGTCATTTCCGGGCTTTCATAAGACATGTACAGCCC